>CAIQVX010000086.1 GCA_903875275.1 uncultured beta proteobacterium
GCACCGCCATCGATCGAAACAGCCCCCACGCTGGCAGCATCTGGGTTCTTCAAGATATCTCGAAGCAGCGGAAAACCGAAGCTGACCTCGTAGTTGCCAACGATGAGTTGACGTTCCAGAACGAGGAGAAGGGCAAGCGTGCTGCCGAGCTGGTTGTTGCCAACGATGAGCTGACGTTCCAGAACGAGGAGAAAGGCAAGCGCGCTGTAGAACTGACGACTGCCAGGGACGATGCCGAATCGGCGAATCTGGCCAAGAGCCGCTTCCTGGCCACCATGAGCCACGAAATCCGCACGCCCATGAACGCCGTGCTGGGCATGGCACAGGTGCTGATGCAGTCCAATATTTCAGAGTCGAACCGGCTCGACTACGCTCGTACCATCTTCAATTCCGGCCAGACCCTGCTGGCGCTGCTCAACGACATACTGGACCTTTCCAAGATCGAGGCCGGCAAGGTTGATCTGGAATCCATCCCCCTAGCCCCGGCGCAACTCGTTCACGAGACGCAGACCCTGTTTGCCCAGACGGCGCAGGCCAAGGGCTTGCGCATAGCGGCGCACTGGAGCGGACCGGAGCGGCACTACCTGGGCGACCCGAACCGCCTGCGCCAGATGCTCTCGAACCTGGTGGGCAATGCCATCAAATTCACCAAGCAGGGCAGCATCCGCATCGAGGCATCCGAGGTGGCCTGCACCACGCAAGGCGCCACCCTTGAGTTCGCCGTGATCGACAGTGGTGTCGGCGTTGCCAAGGACAAACAGGATTTGCTGTTTCAGACCTTCTCTCAGGCCGACAGTTCCACCACGCGCAACTACGGCGGCACCGGGCTGGGCCTGTCCATCGTGCGCACGCTGGCGCAGGCGATGGGCGGCGAGGCGGGAGTTGAAAGCAAAGCCGGCGTCGGCTCGCGCTTCTGGTTTCGCGTCCAGGTTGGACTGGCAGCCGATGCGCTGGCAGTGTCGTCGCAGGCATTCCTCGGCACCCCACCGGGCACTGCCGCGCAGACACCACAACTGATCGGTCGGGTGCTGGTGATCGAGGACAACCCGATCAACCAGGAAGTAATGCAGGTCTTGCTCGGGCAGATGGGGCTTGAGGTGGCACTGGCTGACGACGGGCAACAAGGTATTGATGCGCTGATGGGCGGCGAGAACGCCCAACTGATACTGACCGATTTGCAAATGCCGGTGATGGACGGCTACGCCGCCGCGCGGCGCATCCGCCAGTGGGAGGCACAGACCCTGCAAGAGCGCCGCCCGATCATCGCCTTCAGCGCCGACGCCTACGCCGGCGTGCGAGCGCGCTGCCTGGCTGCCGGTATGGATGAGGTGCTGAGCAAGCCGGTGTTGCAGGGTGACCTGTGGGCAGCCCTTGCCAAATGGCTGCCGGCAGTACCCGTGGCTCCACAGAGCGCACCGCTACCGCTTGTCCTGAAGACGGTTGACCCCGAAGCCATCATCGCCCTGATCAATGAACTCCTGCCGATGCTGGCGCAAGGCAAGGTCAATGCCCTTGGCCGCTTCAAGGCCTTGCAGGAACTTGTTGCCGGCAGCGAACTGGCGCCAGAAATGGCAGATGCCGGTCTGCCGCTAAAGGAGTTTCGCTTCGATCTGACACGCCAGCGCCTGCTCCAGATGGCATCCAAATACGAATGGAAAACTGCAATATGACTACGCCAACACGCCGAATTTTGGCCATTGACGACACGCCAGTCAATCTTCAACTGCTGATGGAGGCATTGACGCTTGATTTCGATCTGCGGGTTGCCACCTCTGGCGCGCAAGGGCTTGACTATGCCAGCCAGGCGGCGCCAGACCTGATCCTGCTCGATGTGATGATGC
>CAIQVX010000087.1 GCA_903875275.1 uncultured beta proteobacterium
CTGCACTGCTGCGCTTTTACGCGGTTTACCGCGCGCTGGTACGGGCCAAGGTGGCGGCTATCCGATTGCTCCAGCTAGCGGGCGATGCGAGCGAGGTGCTGGCCTACGTGGCGTTGGCAGAACGGCTGGTCGCTCCGGCTCCGGCTCGGCTCGTTATCACGCATGGCTTGTCGGGTTGCGGCAAAACCAGCGCCACGAATGAACGGCTACAAAATGACCCAAACGCATCCACTCTGCGCCTGCGCTCGGATGTAGAACGCAAGCGCCTGGCCGGGCTCGACAGCAAAGCGCCAAGCGGCTCACCGCTGGACGGCGGCATTTACAGCGCAGCCGCGCAGCAGCAAACCTATGCGCGTCTGCACACCCTGGCTGGCCAGTTGCTGCGCGCTGGCTGGTCAGTGATCGTCGATGCCACCTTCCTGCGACGCAGCGAGCGCGACGCGTTTCGCGCCCTGGCCAAAGAGTTGGGCCTGCCATTCGAAATCCTGGCGCCAAAGGCCAGCGCCGATCAGTTACGCCAGCGCATCCAGGCGCGCAACGCGCTGGGGCATGACGCCTCCGAAGCCACGCTGGAAGTACTGGCGCGGCAAATGCAAATACTTGAGCCGCTCTGTGCCGACGAGCCAACGGCGCCCGAGCAGTCGCAGTGATTGAACAGAAAAGATACTTGCTGCTCCGACAAGCTGCCGCTGACGCCCCGGCTCGGCGCGCTGTTGGCGCGTGACGCGCGCTGCTGCGCCGGGACTCCGATCACCCGTGCGAGCGCTGAGCCGTGGCGGCATCCAGGGGGTCATAGCGCTGCCCACGCAGCAAGGCGATGGGTGACTTCCAATAGATGTCAATGTTGTGGAACGGGTCCGTCAGAATCTTGGTGGCCCAGGCCAAACCCCAGGTGGGGCCGCGCAGAAAAAACAGGTGTACGGTGCGGAACAGGACGCCACCGGCGCCCAGTGCCAACCAGCTCAAACCAACGTCGTGCAGGTATTCATTGGTACTGGTAGCCGGCTCAATCATGCCCAGCAGGCTCGGCGAGAGATACAAGGCCAACGGCAGTGAGAGCCAGACGCCAATCAGGACTGCCTTGCGCCGCATGTTGTAGCCCACCTTGATCGACTCTTTTTGGCTGTACGAAGTGTTGTTGATCTGGTCGAAGCCACGCGGCTCAAAGAAGATGTGGCCGGACTGGCGAGTCACCATGCCAACCAGCCACCCCACCATCCCGGCAGCAGCGGGATCGACGAACAGCAGCCCATAGGCCACGACAAAACTGACGGCGCTGATGAGGTGCAGCGTCTGGTTGATCCGGCACTGGTGATAGAAGCGATGGTCGTCCCAGCGCAGTGTGTGAACTTGACTCAAAAAATCACGCATGTATTTGCTCCTTAAAATCCGCGCGGCTTGGCGATCGGTCTGTGACACTTGGGCCACGAATCATGGCTGCCGATTGTTGCAAACTGATGACCGTCACCGTTGCGACATTCGGCAAGGCGACAGGCAGGTGCAGTCGGGTGATCGCTTGATCTGGGACACAAGCGCTGCCAACAAAAGGGCTGATAATCCGACCATTGACCGCGATAGTGCGCGATCGGTTCATCGCCATAAGATCAGTCAGGGTTCAATCAAATTGTTGAGAGGTCATCGCATGCATGCC
>CAIQVX010000088.1 GCA_903875275.1 uncultured beta proteobacterium
AGTCATTGCCCCACTTGTTGAAGTGATGGTCCTGCCAGTTGAGCCAGGTCTTGAGCACGACATGGATGCCTGGTGCCTCGCCGCGTTCACGCGCACGGCTTAGCGCGTACAGGCTGGTGGCCAGAATCGGTGCCACCAGCAGAAAGCCCGGAAACGCGCCCGCCAGCAACCAGAAACGGTCACGTGCCACAAACGCGACAGCCAGCCCACCCAGCGCTGTCACCAGGCCGTGGGCCCAGCTGATCCAACCACAGGCTACGAGGTCGCGCCAGGCCAGCGCCAACCAGCGCAAGGGTTGCCCCAGCGTGATGCTGCGCACCGCCGGCAGCGTAGCGGCGCCATTCAGGGCGGGTGAATTCAGCATAGCTGCGCATATTAACGGCTCAGTGCAAAACTTGCTGGCGCAGGATGTCTGCCAGTGCGCTGACAAAGCGCTGGTTGTCCGCTTCGGTGCCGACGGAGACGCGGATGAAGGTCTGGTAGCCGGCTTCTTTCCAGGGTTTGATGATGATGCCGCGCCACAGCAGGGCCTCGGCCACCGGCCCGTTGGGGCGGTGCAAGTCCAGAAACAGGAAGTTGGTTGCGGACGGGGCCACCAGCAGGCCCAGGGCGCGCAATTGCCCACCCATGAGATCGCGCTGCACCACGGTGGCGCGCACACTGGCCGCCATGTGATTGGGGTCGCTCCACGCTGCAATGGCCGCAGTCTGCGCCGCCATGTTCACATTGAAGGGCGTTCGCACGCGGTCCAGCATCTGCACCAGACAGGCGTGCGAGGCAATGCCATAACCCACCCGCAAGCCTGCAAGCCCCCAGGCTTTTGAGAAGGTACGCAACACAATCCAGGGGCGCCGCTGCGCGCGCAACTCGGTCAGGGCGTCCGGGAAGCCCGGGCTGTGCAAGGCGTACTCGTAATACGCTTCGTCGATGACCAGCAGGGTCTCCAAGGGTGCGGCACGCACCAGACGGCGAAAGGCCGTCGCATCCAGCATGCACCCGACCGGGTTGGACGGATTGCTGAGAATGACCATCTTCGGCGCGGCCTTCTGGCTGAGTGCCGCGCACCAGGCATCGACGTCGAATTCCAGCGCTGAGCTGACCGGCAGCATGTGCACGTCGGCACCCATCATGCGCGGATAAATTTCGTGCAGGCCGAACGATGGCAACAAGGTCAGCACAGGGTCACCGGGTGAAAGAAAAGACAGGCACAACAGCTCCAGCAGGTTCTCCGATCCGTTACCCACCACGATTTCCTGCGCCTGGGCGCCAGTGCGCGACGCAATGGCTGCCCGCAACGCAAGGCAATTTGCATCGGGGTACAGACCCACGTTGGTCAGCATGGCCGTCAACGCCTGCGCTACTTTGGGGCTGGCGCCGAAAGGGTTTTCATTGCTCGCGAGCCGCGACACCTGCTGCGCGCCGTAACGCTGGCGCACCAGATCGGAGGAAAGGCCTGCGTTGTAGGCAGGCAGGTCTCGCACCTGGGCGCGGGCGCAGCGGGTCAGCAGTTCCGTGGC
>CAIQVX010000089.1 GCA_903875275.1 uncultured beta proteobacterium
ATCAGGAAAAGCCTCCTGCACATGCATCCACGCGGGCCCGCTGGAGACAAAGCCGACACGCCGGTCTTTGCCGGCGACGACATAATTGAAAGGCGAAACTTCTGCACTGGCGCGCAGTTTTTCGTCCCGCTCGAACATCAGAGCAATGCGGCTCTTGGCAAATCCAGGTGTCATCACCCAGCGCTGCGGGTTCTTTACGTACCCGGTCGAATCATGCGGCACACGCTCACCGACAGTGACCATGGCCTTGACATGGCAGATGCGAGTTGTCAGACGCAGGATCACCGGCACCTGAAACTGTTCTGAAAGGTCGTAGCCCGCGATCACCATGTCGTAGGCTTCCTGGGAATCGGCAGGCTCGAGTAGCGGCAGGTGCGCAAAGCGACCCCAAAAACGTGAGTCCTGCTCATTCTGCGAAGAAGACAGGCCGACGTCATCAGCGACGGCGATCACCATGCCTCCGGCAGCGCCTGTCAAAGTCAAGGTCATCAGCGCATCAGAGGCAACGTTCAGGCCTACATGCTTCATGGCACAGAAGGAACGGGATCCCGCTATCGATGCGCCTATGGCGACCTCCAGTGCCACCTTCTCATTGACCGACCATTCAGCGTAGAGATCGGGGTATTGCGAGAGGTTTTCGAGCATCTCGGTGGCTGGCGTTCCGGGATAGGCCGATGCAACGCGAACACCTGATTCCCACACTGCGCGTGCGACCGCTTCGTTGCCGGAAAAGAGCATGCGCGCCGGCACAGTTAAGACTTGAATTCTTGCCATGTTTGCCTCATTAATTGCTTTGTTGTTGTTCGTCTGTGGAGCAGCCTTTTGAGGCAACTCTCGACGAAATGTTAGCGCGCACACAGCGCATTGTTTGATCATTTTGTGCTGTCAATTGGGGATTTACTGCACAATTGATGCATACAAATAGGATTCAGGAGACATCATGATCAGCATTACCGTAGATCGACATGATCTGGAACTACTTGCCGAACTTCAGCGCGATGGACGTACAACAAATTCCGCGCTTGGTGACATGATCCACTTGTCAACGTCGCAGGTGAGTCGCCGTGTGCAACGACTTGAGGAAGCCGGGGTCATTGACCACTACGCTGCCGTGATCGACCCGGCGGTCGTCGGCCTGGGCGTGATGGCCTTTACGCACGTCGTGCTGGAACGCCATGGCGGAACACCTGCAGACAATGGCGAGACGCACGGCGCCAAGTTCGAGCGAGAGATTGCGGATCTGCCTGAAGTTCTTGAATGCTATTCGGTGGCTGGGGAAGCAGATTACGTCTTGCGCATCGTGGCGTATGACCTCGCCGCGCTGTCCGAATTCATGACGAAGAGCCTCTTGCGCCTACCTGGCGTTTCGACAGTCAAGTCCACCATATCGTTGCAGAAGATCAAGCAGACCAGCATCTTGCCCTTGGATCACATTATTCAGCCTCGCCAAACCAAGCAACGCATCCGGTTTTCTTCTGAATAGCGGCGGCTGTTGATGGACATCGCATAGCTACCGATGAGCATGCGCTCTGCCGATGTACTGTACGCAGTCTGCCGTTGCGAATGACTGCTTGTCTGAGTTCTGACCGACCGCTATGTGTCTTGCCACCGAGCCGCATTTATGATTGCTGTGATGAGCGCTTCAACAAAGTACTGGTTTCCGGCAAAGTCGTATGTCTGAATCTCCAGCGATGCCTGCCTTGCAAGGGGCATCCAATTTCCGCGATCTCGGGGGCTACTCGGTCACAGGCAGTGGTTGGGTTCGTCACGGTCGGGTGTTCCGATCCGATCATCTGGCCAGCCTGACTCCGGACGATATGGCGCACCTGCAGTCACTTGCGCTGACCCACAGCATCGACTTCCGAGGTGTCGCGGAACGCGCTGCGATGCCGTACCAGGTGCCTGGGGTTACCAGTCTTGCCTTCCCCATCGAGCCGACGGTCGTGCAGAGATTGCGTGACCGGATGGTCGCCGGCCAGACACCGACCACCGAGGAGACCGTGGAGGTGATGTGCGAGACCTATCGCGGCTTTGTGCATGACCATGGCCCTACCTTCGGTCGCTTCTTGAGGCATTTGATAGAGCAGCCTACGCCGCTTGTTTTTCATTGCACGGCGGGCAAGGATCGTACGGGGTTCGCGGCGGCGCTCTTGCTGTCAGTGCTAGGCGTTGATCGTGACACGATCAGGCAGGACTATCTCCTGACCAATCAGCTGTACCGTCGCGTGCCCTCGTTGGAAGGCTCCGCTCCGGCGCACATCATGGAAGTGGTGTGGCAGGTCCGACCAGCGTTTTTGCATGCCGCTTTTGAAGTAATCGAGCTGGATTACGGTGGCCTGGCGGCTTACCTGTCAGAAGTCGTGGGAATGCAGACCAACGAGCTACAGCGACTGCGCCAGGACTTGCTTGTCGCCAGATGAACCCCGAAGACCTGCAAAAACTCGTCACCATGGCCATGCCATTCGGAAAGCACAAGGGTCAGGTGCTGGCGAACCTTCCCGGAAACTACTTGACGTGGTTTGCGCGGGAAGGCTTTCCCAAGGGCGAAATTGGTCGCCTGCTGGCTTTGATGCATGAAATTGACCACAACGGCCTGTCGGACCTTCTTGAGCCATTGCGTCCGCGTGGCTAGTACGCTTCCTGTCCTATATTCCGATTCACAGTCACATCAATCAAACGAGGACAACATGACACTTCACTCGCCCATCGAATATGACCAAGCATCCCCAACTGTCAAAGCCGTTTACGACGACATCATGATCACGCGAGCAATTTGGCGAGCTGCTTGCTGTTATCGGTCTGGCCAATGAAACCCATCGCCTGGCAATCGGCTACGGCGTACTGATTGATGACGCCTTCTTGCCGAAGTAGATCGCGCGCGCCTTGATCAATCGACACCAGTGCGACAGAGACCACGGCAGCGGGAAGGGGATGTGAGGTGCAGAGGCGGCCATGGTGAGTGGGCTATAGTTCCCGGCGATTGGACACATCACAAATTCGGAGCACCGACATCATGTCAAAAATCGCAGTGCTGGGTGCTACAGGCTCCCTTGGAAAGCATGTGGTCCAGCAGGCTGTGGCCGCTGGTCACGAAGTTTCGGCGCTGGTGCGTGCGCCCTCCCGGCTACCGGCTGAACTGCGCGCCAGGATCTCGGTTTTGCAGTTCGATCTTGCGAAAGCCTCCCTCGACGCGCTGAGCGCGGCCTTGCGCGGCCATGATGCCGTGATCAACACGGCTGGCCTGGTGACCGAGGGCGAGGCTTTTGTCGGTCTCGTGGATCGACTCGTTGCCAGTCTGGAGGCCATTGCGCCTGGCGAGCGGCCGGTGTGCTGGTTCATGGCCGGAGCCGGCCTGCTCGATATTGACAAATCGGGCCGCCGGGGTGTGGACCTGCCAAAGGTCAGCTCAACGTACTGGCCACATCGCGTCAACTTCGGACGAATTCAGTCCACCCAACTGGACTGGCGAATACTGTGCCCGGGTCCCATGGTTGAGGAACCGGCGATCGGTATTGACCGGTTGCGCGTTGCAACGGACGAACTGCCAGTGCATCTTCCCGCCATCGTTCAGGCCTTGCCGGGGCCGCTGGTACTGCCGTTTTTCGCGTACCGGGTGCCCGAGATGATCATTCCCTATGCTGACGCGGCCGCGTTGATGCTGGCCAACCTCGATGCGGGTGGTGCAATGTCGCGCCACCGGATTGGACTTGCTTTGCCGCTTGGCATGCGCGGCAAGAAAAGTGAATGGGCCGCCCGCGCCAAAGATGCGGCCTGAATGGAGCACCCGATGCAACAGACCGTGAAGGCCCGGTGTCTGTGCCTGCTGCTGTGTCTGGCAGCCAGCGCCAGCGCAGGCGAAACCCTGGTCGGGCAGGTCACGCATGTCACCGACGGCGACACGCTCTGGGTGCAGCCTGAGGCTGGCGGTGAGGCGCGCAGGCTGCGCATGCTGGGGGTGGACGCCCCCGAGATCTGCCAGGCCGATGGGCTTTTGGCGCGTGACTTGCTGGCGCGACTGGCCTTGCAAAGGCGCGTTACGGCCAGGGTCAGCCACTACGACAGTTACGGCAGGGGGCTGGCGACCGTTTCAGCCGAGGGCCAGGACCTGGGCGCGCACATGGTGCGTGCGGGGCTGGCCTGGTCTTACGGTTGGCGCGGCAGGCCGGGCCGCTACGCCGCCGAAGAACAACTGGCGCGCCAGTCGCGCCTTGGGGTGTTTGCCGCAGCTGCGCCAGAGTCGCCGCGCGACTTTCGCAAGCGGCACGGCTCGTGCCACGCGGGACAAAACTGAAGCTCAGTGGGCCGCGCCGCAGACCAGGCAATCGGCCTGCCGTGCCATGCGCACTTCATTGAACTCCATGGCGCGGCCATCGAGCATCAGCAAGCGACCAGCCAGCGAGCGCCCGGAACCGGCCAGCAATTTGATCGCCTCGGCTGCCTGCATCGATCCGATGATGCCCACCAGCGGAGCGAATACGCCCATGGTGGCGCAGCGCGTTTCCTCAAAGTCGGTGGCCGGAGAAAAGACGCAGGCGTAGCAGGGGGATTGACTATCGCGGCTGTCGTAAACGCTGATCTGTCCATCAAAGCGGATGGCCGCCCCTGAGACCAGGGGTTTGCGGTGCTTCACGCAGGCAGCGTTGATGGCCTGGCGCGTGGCAAAGTTGTCGCAGCAGTCCAGCACCACATCGGTCTGCGCCACCAGCGTGTCCAGCAAGGCGGCGTCGGCCCGCGCTGCAACGGTACTGACGCGCACGTCGGGGTTGATGGCGGCGATGGCGGTCTGCACCGACGCCACTTTAGGCTGGCCGACGCGGGCCATGTTGTGGGCAATCTGGCGCTGCAGGTTGGTCATGTCCACCAGGTCGTGGTCCACCACCGTAATGTGGCCAACGCCAGCGGACCCCAGGTAGAGCGCCACCGGGGAACCCAGGCCGCCGGCGCCGATGATCAGGGCGCGGGCACCGAGAATGCGATCCTGACCCTCAATGCCGATTTCGTCCAGAAGGATGTGGCGCGAATACCGCAGGAGCTGCTCGTCGGTCATGTGCGCACAGGCCAGGGGCCTTATTCTTCCTTCTTTTCTTCCTTGCGTTCGACCAGCGTCTTGCTGACCAGCACGGGCTGGCCCTTGAGCTGGTTGAGCGCCTGCGTCAGCTGGAAGTCTTTCTCGGTACCGAACTCAGGCAGGCGGCGTTCGGACAGCGGCTTCTTCATCTCTTCTTCGAGTTTCAGACGGGCTTCCTCGCGGGCCTTCTCGCGCGCTTCGTCCTTCTTTTCTTCGCCCTGGCCGCTGGCGAGGTGCTTCTCCAGATCGGCCTCGCGTGTGCGCAGCGCTGCAAACAGGTTGCCGCCTTCAGTTTCGTCGATCATGACGTCGGGCACGATGCCCTTGGCCTGAATCGACTTGCCGCTAGGCGTGTAATAACGGCTGGTGGTGAGTTTCAGGCCGGCGGTGGGGCAGTTGTCCATGCGGTAGGACGGATCCAGGCAGACGGCGGTTTGCACCGAGCCCTTGCCGAACGTCTGGTTGCCCAGAATGGTGGCGCGCTTGTGATCCTGCAACGCGCCGGCCACGATTTCGCTGGCCGAGGCCGAGCCTTCGTTGACCAGAACCACCAGCGGCACGGTTTTGAGCGCGCCCTTGGTCACTTCATGCAGGCGTTTGAGGGGGTCGGTGCCACCGCGACGCTGGTAAAACTCGGGCGATGCCTTGTGCACAAACTTGCTGTCCGCGAGTTGGCCATTGGCCGACACCACAGTCACGTTTTCCGGCAGAAAGGCGGCGGAGATGGCCACGGCGGCGTCCAGATAGCCGCCCGGGTCGTTGCGCAGGTCCAGCACCAGACCCTTGAGCTTGGGCTCCTGCTTGTAGATCTCCTCAACCTTGCGCGCAAAGTCTTCCACCGTGCGTTCCTGGAACAGGCTTAGCCGGATCCAGGCATAGCCGGGCTCAATGACTTTGCTGCGAACCGACTGGGTGCGGATTTCTTCCCGGATGATCAGCACCGGGAAAGTGCGGCTCTCGTCCTTGCGGAAAATAGACAGCAGGACCTTGGTGTTGGGGTCGCCGCGCATGCGCTTGATACCTTCGCTCAGCGGAAGTCCCTTGACTGGCGTGTCGTCGATCTTGACGATCAGGTCATTGGGCTTGATGCCGGCCCTGAAGGCGGGGGAGCCTTCGATGGGTGACACCACCTTGATCAGGCCGTCTTCCTGGGCAATCTCGATGCCCACGCCTACAAACTTGCCGGTGGTGCCTTCGTTGAACTCCTTGAGGGCTTTCTTGTCAAGGTACTGCGAATGCGGGTCGAGGCTGGAAACCATGCCGATGATGGCGTCGGTGATGAGCTTCTTGTCGTTCACGGGCTCGACGTAGTTGCTCTTGACCATGCCAAAAACGGCCGCCAGTTGCTGCAGCTCTTCCAGCGGCAGTGGCGCCAGCGCAGCACGCGCCACCGTCTGCAGCGAGATGGTCGTCAGCGCACCTGCCAGAATGCCCAGTGATATCCAGCCTGCAGTTTTCAATTTTTGGCCCATACAAATCTCAAATCAGTTGCGGACCGGGCGACAGATCGGCCCAGCAGGGTCTCAGCATACACGGTTGGAGCATTTTGGGCTGCACCGGTCCCCGATTTACTCAAGCTTTACCCTGTGCCGCCACGGCGGCAGCGGCATTGGCGGCAGCTTCTGCGTCACCCAGATAGTAGTGGCGAATCGGACGCAACTGCTCGTCGAGCTCGTAGACCAGGGGAATGCCGTTGGGAATGTTCAGGCCCACGATGTCGCTGTCTGAGATGTTGTCCAGGTACTTGACCAGGGCCCGAATCGAGTTGCCATGTGCGGCCACCACAAGCCGCTTGCCGGCTTTGATGGCCGGTGACAGTGCCTCGTTCCAGAACGGCATCACACGCGCCACCGTGTCTTTCAGGCATTCGGTCAGGGGAACCTGATCCGGCTGGAGCTTGGCGTAGCGCAGGTCGCTGCGCTCGCAGCGCGGGTCGGTCGGCTCCAGCGCAGGCGGAGGGGTGTCGTAACTGCGGCGCCAGATCAGCACCTGGGCGTCGCCATACTGCTTGGCCATGTCGGCCTTGTTGAGACCCTGCAGTGCGCCGTAGTGGCGCTCATTCAGGCGCCAGTTGTTGACCACCGGCAGCCAGGTACGATCCATGGCGTCCAGAACGTGCCACAGCGTGCGGGTTGCGCGCTTCAGGACGCTGGTGTAGGCCACGTCGAATTCGAAACCTTCCGCCCTGAGCAATCGGCCAGCCTGATCGGCCTGTTCAATGCCGGTGGGTGTCAGGTCGACATCGGTCCAGCCGGTAAAGCGGTTTTCAAGGTTCCAGGTGGATTCGCCGTGGCGTATGAGGACAAGTTTGTGCATGATGTAATCGACGTGCATTTGCGGGCTAAACAGGCCTGGGCGGCTCTGCATGGTCCTTCATTCTAAAATGCCGGGCTTGGTTCTGCCGGAAATACTCCCACTGTGATTCCTGGCAGACCCCCATTCAAAGGAAAAAATGAAATTTATTCTGGACAACTGGATGCTGATGGCGGTTGCACTGACTTCCGCCGGGATGCTGTTTTGGCCGGTGCTCAAGGGCGCGGGTGCCGGTACCCTGTCAACGCAGGGCGCGGTGCAACTCATCAACCGCGAGAAGGCGGTCGTGATTGATGTTTGCGAAGCCAATGAGTTTGTGGCTGGCCATGTGGGCGGTGCCCGCAACATACCGCTCAATCAGCTGGAGGAAAAACTGCCCGGCGCCGTGAAGAACAAGGCGCTGCCGGTGATTCTGGTGTGCCAGTCCGGCGCCCGCTCGAATCGTGCGGTGGCGGTTGCCAAGAAACTCGGCTACGAGAACGCGCAGTCGCTCGCGGGTGGCCTGGGAGCCTGGCGAACTGCGAACCTGCCGGTGGAGAAGGGCTGATGCAAGCAGTCAAAATTTACACCACCGCCGTCTGCCCCTACTGTGTGCAGGCCAAACAGATCCTCAAAGCCAGAGGCGTTGTGCAGTTGGACGAAATCCGGATCGACAGCGACCCGGTGCAGCGTCTGAAGATGATGGAATTGACCGGCCGGCGCACGGTACCTCAGATTTTTATTGGCCAGACGCACGTTGGTGGCTGCGATGATCTGATGGCCCTGGACGCGCGCAATGGTTTGTTGCCGCTACTCAACGCGGCCTGAGATAATCGCCCTTGTTTTACGTTTTCGCCCGGGATTCCCGGAGCCTTTTTTTGACCAGAAAGAAACCCCATGTCCGAACAAAAAGACCCGATTTTTCAGATTCAGCGCGTGTACCTGAAGGGCGCGTCGCTGGAGCAGCCCAATTCACCGGCAATTCTGCTGGAGCAGGAAGCCCCCACGGTCGATATCCAACTGGGTGTCAACGCGCTGCCGGTGGCTGAGGGCATCTTCGAGGTCACCGTCACTGCGACCGTGCAGACCAAGATCAAGGAGAAGACGGTGTTCCTGGCGGAAGCCACGCAGGCCGGCATCTTCGAGGTTCGCAATCTGCCACAGGATCAGATGGGCCCCGTGATGGGCATCGCCTGTCCGCAAATCGTTTACCCCTATCTGCGCGGCAATGTGGCCGATCTGATTCAGCGTGCCGGTTTTCCGCCGGTGCACCTGTCGGAGATCAACTTCCAGGCCATGTACGAGCAACAACAACAGCAGGCCGCAGCGGCTGACGCTGCCCCCGCTGCGGTCACGCAGTAAGGGCTGCGACGGTCGCTGACCGATCCAAGTTGGCTGATGGACCTCACTGGCGATGAAGATTGCTGTGCTGGGGGCCGGTGCCTGGGGTACAGCGCTGGCCGTCAATGCCGCCAGCCAGACCGGCCGCGCTCACAGCGTCAACCTTTGGGCACGTGATCCGCTACAGGCACGCGCCTTGCAGGGGCAACGCGAGAACCAGCGCTACCTGCCGGGCATTGCCTTGCCGGCTGCCCTGGGGGTGAGCGCGGGTGGTGCCGCAGCACTGCCTGCGGTGGTGGGGGACGCCGATCTGGTGGTGCTGGCCACCCCGATGTCGGGCCTGCGTGGCCTGCTTTCTGAAATCAGTGGCTGTGCGGTGCCGGCAGTCTGGCTTTGCAAGGGGTTTGAATCAGCCCAGGGCGAACAGTCCGGGCTGCTGGCGCACGAGGTGCAGGCACTGGTGGCGCCCCATCTGCTGGCTGGCGTCCTCAGCGGGCCCAGTTTCGCACTGGAAGTGGCACGCGGCCAGCCTACCGCCCTGGTGGCTGCCAGCCAGTCACCCTCTGTCCGCGAGACGCTGGTGCAGGCATTTCACAACCAGACTCTGCGGGTGTATGCCAATGACGACATCATCGGGGTCGAAGTCGGTGGCGCTGTGAAAAACGTGCTGGCCATCGCCACCGGTTTGTGCGATGGCCTGAACCTGGGACTCAACGCCCGTGCCGCCCTGATCACCCGCGGTCTGGCCGAGATGACGCGACTGGGTGTGGCTCTGGGTGCCCGCGCCGACACCTTCATGGGCTTGGGCGGTTTGGGGGATCTGGTCCTGACCGCCACCGGCGATCTGTCACGCAACCGGCAGATCGGGTTGGCTCTGGCACGCGGGCAGACCCTGCAGCAGGCGCTCGCCGCTCTGGGGCATGTGGCCGAAGGCGTGCACTGCGCCAGAACCGTGCTCAAGCGTGCCACCAGTGTCCGTGTCGAGATGCCTATTACGGAGGCGGTGGTGAACCTGCTGGACGGGAAAACCAGGCCGCCTCAGGCAGTGGCCCTGCTGATGGGGCGTCAGGCTGCAGGTGAGTAGGCCAGACGCACGTAGATCGGGGCAAACGCTTCAGCCTGGGTAATTTCGACCAGGGTTTCCTTGGCCAGTTCCAGCAGCGCGATGAAGGTGACAACCAGCACGGGTGTGCCCTTGTCCGGGTCGAACAATTCCTCGAATTCAACAAATCGCCGCCCCTGAAGCCTCTTCAGCACCAGGCTCATGTGCTCGCGCACCGACAACTCGGGTCGGGTAATTCTGTGATGCTGGACCAGCCGTGCCCGTTGCACCAGGCCGGCCCAGGCTTCCTGCAGGTCCGCCGCATTCACATCGGGAAAACGTGGCTGCAGCGACTGTTCAATGTAGACCTGGGCCCGCAGAAAGTCTCGCCCGAACTGCGGCAGCGCGTTGAGTTTGGCCGCCGCGAGTTTGATGCGTTCGTATTCGAGCAGGCGGCGCACCAGTTCGGCCCGCGGATCCTCGGCCTCCTGCCCTGGCGCCACCTTCTTGGGTGGCAGCAGCATGCGCGACTTGATTTCTATCAGCATCGCCGCCATCAGCAGGTACTCGGCAGCCAATTCCAGATTGCGGCCACGGATTTCTTCAACGTAGACCAGGTACTGGCGTGTCAGTCCAGCCATGGGAATGTCGAGGATGTTGAAATTCTGCTTGCGTATGAGGTACAGCAGCAGGTCCAGCGGCCCTTCGAAGGCCTCCAGAAAGACCTCCAGCGCATCCGGCGGGATGTACAGATCCTGCGGCATGGCAAAGAGCGGCTCGCCATACAGGCGCGCCACAGCCACGTTGTCCACGACCTCCGGCATGCCGGCCAGCACGGGGGCTACTTCGAGATTGAGCCCGTCCTCGGCAGGGGGTGCCAAAGTCCTATTTGGGAGTGGTCTGATAGACGTAGGGTTTCTGGCTGACGCGGGCAGCACCGAAGCCGCTCAGCGCATCGCGGTCCAGCGACTTGTTCCACAGCAGGGCGCGCCCTTCAACCTGGCCAGTGGCCATCTGTGGGTTTTTCGCCTTGAGTTCGTTGATGAACTGGGTGGTGTCAGACAGGTACTTCGGGCGGTAAAAAATGTTCATGGAATGGGACCTCTTTGCAGCATTTTAGCGGGCCGGCGATGGTGGCTATGTGGATGTGGCGAACTGAACCGCGGCGCCAACCCCGGTGGCCAGATCCGGATGAAAATGTTCTGCTCCCACGAGTTTGATGAAGCCGCTTCGCTTTGAGATGTCCAGGGGCTGGTGGCTCAAGCCGCAGATCAGCAACTTGACAGAGCTGCTTCGGCAACTGTGGGCCAGGTCATTGAGTGTGTCGGCGCCGGAGGAGTCGATGTAGAGCAGATTCTTCAGATCGAGCAACAGCACCTTCTGCGGCAAATGATCCCGCAGGTTCTCGATCAGTTTGACGGCGCCAAAAAACAGGGCCCCGTAGAGCCGGTAGCTCGCCACACCGCCGTGGGGCGCAGCAACCGAAGCCAGTGCCGGAAAGTCGGCCACCGCCACCTCCTCGCAACGCGACAGGCTGGAGATGCGGTAGATGAAGGTCAGGCAGGCGGCGACCAGTCCGACCTCCACCGCGACTGTCAGGTCAAACACCACCGTCAGCAGGAACACCACCAACAAGGTGACGCGGTAGGGCATGCGGTAATTGCGCAGATGGACGAACTCGCGCCATTCCCCCATGTTCCAGGCAACAAACATCAGGATCGCCGACAGGCAGGCCAATGGCACGTCCTTGGCCAGCGGCGCAGCGATCAATATCACCAGCAGCAGGGTGATCGCATGCACCATGCCGGCAATCGGGCTGCTGCCACCATTCTTGATGTTGGTGACGGTACGCGCAATGGTTCCGGTGGCGGGCATGCCGCCAAAAAACGGGCAGATGAAGTTGGCAATGCCTTGCGCCATCAGCTCCTGGTTGGGATTGTGGCGGTCGTCGATCATGCCGTCGGCCACGCGTGCACACAGCAGGGACTCAATCGATCCGAGTAGGGCCAGCGTGGTCGTCGGAATCACCAGAAATTTCGCCGTTTCCCAGCTGAAGTCGGGCAACTGGAAGGAGGGCAGCGAGCTGGGGATGCCGCCAAAGCGGGTGCCAATGGTGTCCACCTGCAAGCCAAGCACCGACACGGCTACCGTGGCCAGCACCAGCGCAACAATCGAGCCTGGAATCGGTGTCAGCTTGCCGACGAATTGCGCGCTGCCGATCTTGGGCATCATGACCTGCCACAGGATGATGACGGCCAGTGATGCCAGTGCCAGGGCAAAGGACTGCGTGTTGAGGGTGTCCAGATTCCTGCCAATGGTCGAAAGAATGCCAAAGAAATCCGCTGGCATCACTTTGACCTGCAAGCCCAGAAAGTCCTTGATCTGGGACAGGCCGATGAGTACCGCAATGCCGTTGGTAAAGCCGATCACGACCGAGATCGGTATGAAGCGGATCAGGGTTCCGAGCTTGAGCAGCCCCATCAGAAACAGCAGCACGCCCGACATGGCCGTGGCGATGATCAGGTTGCCCAGGCCATAGCGTTGCACGATGCCGTAGACGATGACGATGAAGGCGCCTGCCGGGCCACCAATCTGGACCCTGCTGCCACCCAGAGCGGAAACCAGAAAGCCGGCAATGATGGCGGTGAAGATGCCCGCTTCGGGTTTGAGCCCGCTGGCGATGGCAAAGGCCATGGCCAGTGGCAGGGCGACCACTCCGACGGTCAGTCCGGCGCCAACATCACGCACCAGGCGTGCCCGGTTGTAGCCCTTCAGTGCGTCCAGCAGCTTGGGGCGAAATTCAAATTTCATCATCAGTGCACCCGCAGACCAGGTGTTGCGCCGCTGACAGGCTCCAGCACATAAATGCCGGGGTTTGACTTTTCATCGGCATGGCTGGCGGCCAGGACCATCCCTTCACTCACACCAAACTTCATCTTGCGCGGCGCCAGGTTGGCCACCAGCACCGTGAGCTTGCCTATGAGCTGCGCGGGCTTGCAGGCGCTGGCAATGCCACTGAACACATTGCGCGTCCGCCCTTCACCCGCATCCAGTGTCAGGCGCAGCAACTTGGTGGAACCCTCGACGGCCTCGCAGTTCACAATTTTGGCGATGCGCAGGTCAAGCTTGCTGAAGTCTTCCATGCCAATCGTCGGGCTGATGGCCTCGCCGCCGGGTAGCGGCTTTTCAGGTTCGACGTTGGCAGGC
>CAIQVX010000090.1 GCA_903875275.1 uncultured beta proteobacterium
GATGATGTTGACCGCATTGGCCACACCGGCCACCGCAAAGGCGGTAAAGGCAACCGAGACCAGACCAAAACCGAGCAGGTAGTCGATTCCGGGCACATTGACGTCCTTGAGGGAAAAGCCGGTCAGGAAATAGCCAATCACGCCGCAGGTTGCAGTGGCCAGCAACCTGTTGCGCACGCTGACAATTTTGGTCAAATCCTCAGTCAGGCCAAAGGCAAAGGCCGGGACACCCGCAAGCAGCAAGGGGCCAAGCAGGGCCTGGCTCTGGACCGGAATCAGGAAAAAACCGGCGATCGCACCCCCGAGTACCGAGATGCCACCGATGCGGGGTGTGGGCTGTGCGTGGCAGCGCTGCACGCCAGCGTTGCTGTCCATGCTCAGGTGCGCATGCCAGACCGAGGTGCACAGCACCACCAGATTCACGAAAAAGGCAACAGCAACCGTAACCGCCACCGCGGGCAGTATGTCCAATACTTGCACGTCTGGACTCCCTTTGTTTTTCAAAACACCCATTATCCCTAAGGCGCAACAAGAGGTCTATCCCCCATTTGGGGGATGCCAGGCCCTTTGTCAGATTATGATGTCCCAAAATCATGAAACAACTGTTCTGCGTTGATGCCGTGCGGGTGAGCCTGACGGGACTTGTGCTGGCACTGGGCGCAGGATCTGCCCTGGCTGCGCTCGGGCAGGCGGTCTCTGCGCCAGTGTCGCCCTCGGGTGGGGTGCAGGCACGAGCATTCGCCAGCGTTGCAGTGCTTCGGTCACCGCTGTACACGTCGCACATTTCGCAGCTTGAAAGCGGCACGTCGGTAGTGGAATATGCCAACGGCGACGGGCTGGTTTTCGCAATTTCATGGCGCGGGCCGTTGCTGCCGGACCTTGGCAGCCTGATGGGTGAGTACTTCGCCCAGTTCAAAGCCGAAACCGAACAGGCACGTGCCCTGGGCAAACGCGGCTCTCCAGCCGCAGTGCAGAGCAGCCGGCTGGTTGTCAGATCTGGTGGGCGCATGCGCGATTTCTCAGGTCACGCCTATGCGCCGGGTCTGATTCCGGCCGGTGTCAATATCAATGATGTGCTGCGCTAGATTCCGGTTTTTTCTGCTGGCGTTCCTGGTCGCCTTACTGACTACTGCATGCGGTGGTGGCGGGACCGGCAGCGTTGCTGTGCCTCCCGTCACGCCGGCTCTGGACAATGCTGTTGCCGTCCGCGTTGACACCGGCCCGGCGGACGCCGGCTACAACGTGAACCGGCTGTACGTCGATCTGAAGATCTGCCGCCCTGGCAGCGCTGAATGTCAGACCGTCGACCATGTTCTGCTGGACACCGGTTCCACCGGCTTGCGGCTCCTGTCGTCCGCCTTGAGTCCGTCACTCAGTCTGACACGGTTGACGGGCGCATCCGGCTATCCTTTGCTCAATTGTGTGCAGTTTGTCGACAACACCTTCGCCTGGGGACCTATGGTCACCGCCGACATCGTCCTCGGCGGCAAGACCGCGTCCAATGTGCCTATGCAGATCATTGCCGATCCCTCATTTGGCGTCGCGCCTGGCAGTTGTTCGGTCGGCGGCACCGCCATCACGAATTCGGCCAACCTCGGCGCCAACGGCATTCTGGGGCTGGGCCTGTTCCGGGAAGATTGCGGAGCCGACTGTGCTGGGACGACTCACAACGGCTCCTATTACACCTGCACCAGCGCAAGTTGCACGAACACGACAGGCGCCAAGGCAAGCCTGGCGCAGCAACTGACGAATCCCGTGACCCGGTTCGCCAGCGATAGCAACGGATTCGTCATCGAACTGCCGGCAGCAACTGGCGCCGCCAACAGTCTGACCGGTTCATTGATCTTTGGCATTGGTACCCAGGCGAACAACCAGCCCACAGCGGTTCGCGCCCTGACGACCACCGCAAGCGGCTACTTCACCACCCTTTTGGGTGGGCAAAGCATGGTCAACAGCTTTCTGGACACTGGATCCAACGGTTACTTTTTTGATTCCAGCGTGGTCCGGCCCTGTACCGGCAGTGGCGCCGGATTCTATTGCCCGGACACGCCGACCACCTTGTCAGCCACCCTTGTCGGGGTCAACGACGCCCGTTCAACGGTGTTGTTTTCAGTGGGCGATGCCTCCACCATGTTTGGTGACGCCAGCAAGGCTGTGTTCCCCAATCTGGCCGGACCCATGGGCGATGCAACCAGTTTTGACTGGGGACTGCCTTTTTTCTACGGGCGCCGCGTGTGGGTTGGCATCGAGGGGCAGACCTCCGCGCTTGGTACCGGACCCTATTACGCTTTTTAACAGGCCTTAGTTGGCCGCTTCAAGGCCGTTTCTGAAATGTTCCTGCATGCGCAGCACAGCCAGCGCGACGTCGCGCGCGCTGATCGCCGCGACCAGAGCGCGGTGTTCGTTCAGGGACTCCTCAATGCGTCCTGACTTGAGCAGCGAGTTGTGGCGGTTCAGTTTCATGACCTTGCGCAGATCAGCCACCATTTGGTCGCGCCAGCGGTTGTTGGCAATTTCCAGCAGCAGCATGTGAAAGCGCTCATTGACTTCAAAGAACTTCTCCCGGTCCGGCGATCCCGGATTGGCTGCATCTTCAAGTTCCTGGTGCAAGCCCAGCAGTGCTTCAAGTTGTGCCTGGGTGGCGTTGGCTGCCACCACGCCCGCCGCGTCGGCCTCAAGCAGACTCAGGAGGTGATAGACATCCACGAGGTCACGTTCCGAGACCTCGGTCACATAGGCGCCGCGACGCACTTTCATGGTCACAAGGCCCTCGGCGGCGAGCACCTTGAGCGCTTCACGTAGCGGCGTGCGGCTGATACCATAGGCCTCGGCAATTTTCATCTCGTCGATCCAGCTGCCCGGTGCCAGCTCGCGGTTGAAAATGCGCTGACGTAGCAGCTCTGCTACTTCTTCATAAAGGGCACGAGGTGAAAGCGACGACACTGACATGGCCGGATTGTAAGCTTGAAATAATATTTTGAATCAATAATTATAAATAACGTAAACTAGCACCTCTTCCTGCCAGCCTGAACTTGGGTCTGAACCGCCATGACATCAAAAGAAACTGAATTCAACCAAGCCAGTCTTGAAGCCTGGACCAAAGCAGCTGCCAAATCTGCGCCGGGCGGCAACGTGGATGCACTGAACTGGCAAACGCCCGATGGCATCACCGTCAAGCCTCTGTACACCGCTGCCGACACGCGGGATCTGCCTTACGCCAACACCTTGCCTGGCTTCGAGCCTTACCTGCGTGGGCCTCAGGCCACCATGTACGCCGTGCGCCCCTGGACGATCCGGCAGTACGCCGGCTTCTCCACCGCCGAGGAATCCAATGCCTTCTACCGCAAGGCTCTGGCGGCCGGGGGGCAGGGCGTCAGCGTCGCCTTCGACCTGGCAACGCACCGTGGCTACGACAGCGACCATCCGCGCGTCACTGGCGACGTTGGCAAAGCCGGTGTGGCCATTGACTCGGTGGAGGACATGAAGATCCTGTTTGACCGGATTCCGCTGGACAAAGTCAGTGTGTCGATGACCATGAACGGTGCCGTGCTGCCCGTTCTGGCGGGCTATGTGGTGGCTGCGGAAGAGCAGGGCGTGAGCCAGGACAAGCTCTCGGGAACGATACAGAACGACATTCTCAAAGAGTTCATGGTGCGCAACACCTACATCTACCCGCCCGCGCCCAGCATGCGCATCATCGGCGACATCATCGAGTACACGGCCAGGAACATGCCGAAGTTCAACTCGATTTCCATCAGCGGCTATCACATGCAGGAAGCCGGAGCCAACCAGGCGCTGGAACTGGCCTTTACGCTGGCCGACGGCAAGGAGTATGTGAAGACTGCAATCTCCAAGGGCATGGACGTCGATGAATTTGCGGGTCGCCTGAGTTTCTTCTGGGCGATTGGCATGAACTTCTATCTGGAAGTGGCCAAGATGCGTGCTGCGCGCCTGCTGTGGTGCCGCATCATGAAGGGCTTTAACGCAAAGAACCCCAAGTCGCTGATGCTGCGCACCCATTGCCAGACCAGTGGCTGGAGCCTGACCGAACAGGACCCTTACAACAACGTGGTGCGCACCACCGTCGAAGCCATGGCCGCTGTGTTTGGCGGCACGCAGAGCCTGCACACCAACAGCTTTGACGAAGCCATAGCCCTGCCGACCGAGTTCAGTTCGCGTATTGCCCGCAACACCCAGCTCATCATCCAGGAAGAGACCCACATCACCAGCGTGATTGACCCCTGGGCAGGGTCTTACATGATGGAAAAGCTGACGCAGGACATGGCGGACGCCGCGTGGAAGATCATCGAGGAAGTCGAGGCCATGGGCGGCATGACCAAAGCGGTGGACAGCGGCTGGGCCAAGCTCAAGATTGAGGCTGCGGCGGCTGAAAAACAGGCCCGCATCGACAGCGGCAAAGACGTCATCGTGGGCGTCAACAAGTACAAGCTGAAGACCGAGAGCGAGATCGATGCCAGGGATATCGACAACGTGGCTGTGCGTGACGGACAGATCGCGCGTTTGAATCTGATCAAGCAAAATCGCGACGACACGCTTGTCAAGGCCGCGCTGGCCGCCATCACGGCCGCTGCGCAGGACAATTCCGGCAACCTGCTCGATCTGGCCATCAAGGCGGTTCGCCTGCGCGCCACCGTCGGGGAGGTCAGCGATGCGCTGGAGACAGTCTACGGGCGCCACCGCGCCGACACACAAAAGGTGACCGGCGTGTATGCAGCAGCCTATGACTCGGCCGAGGGCTGGGATGCCCTCAAGAAAGAAATCGACGCCTTCGCGCTGGAGTACGGCCGGCGCCCGCGCGTGATGATTGCCAAACTCGGCCAGGACGGCCACGACCGGGGCGCCAAAGTGGTGGCGACCGCCTACGCCGACCTCGGCTTTGATGTCGATATCGGTCCGCTCTTCCAGACGCCCGAAGAGTGCGCACGCCAGGCGATCGAGAACGATGTGCATGCGGTGGGCATATCAACGCTGGCGGCTGGCCACAAAACGCTGGTTCCGGCCATCATTGCCGAACTGAAGAAGCAGGGGGCAGACGACATCATCGTTTTTGTCGGCGGCGTGATTCCGCGGCAGGACTACGAAATGCTCTATGAGGCCGGTGTCAAAGGCATTTATGGCCCCGGCACCCCCATCCCGGCCAGCGCCAAGGATGTTCTGGAACAGATCCGGGCTGCCCAGAAGTGAGCTCGAAAAGCGTTTACGCGAGGCCCTTGCCCGTTCGGGCTGAGCTTGTCGAAGCCTGAGGCACTCGCCAAGTTTCCCATGCGTCCGTTTTTTGTCTATCTGCTCCGATGTTCCGATGGTTCCTACTATTGCGGCCAAACCGACAATATTGAATCACGCATGCAGCAGCATTTTGCTGGTGCAGATGGCTACACGTCGACGCGAAGGCCTGTCGAAATCGTCTGGCAGGGCGAATTCGAGACCAGGGAAGGCGCGATTGCTTTTGAACAGCAGATCAAAGGGTGGTCACGAGCGAAGAAAGAGGCGCTAATTGCAGACGATTGGGAGCTAATCAAGACCATGGCGAAATCCAGAGTCAAGCCCGAGCTTCGGACCGTGAGCAACGACGTTCCAGCTGAGCCGACCCGCGTTCGCCCTGAGCCGAAATCCGTTCGCCCTGAACCCACACCCGTTCGCCCTGATCCAGAATCCGTTCGCCCTGAACACGCACCCGTTCGCCCTGAGCCTGTCGAAGGGCTTCGACAAGCTCAGCCCGAACGGTACCAAGCTCAGCCCGAACGGTACCAAGCTCAGCCCGAACGGTGCCCAGTTCAGCCCGAACGGTGCCCAGTTCAGCCCGAACGGTGCCCAGTTCAGCCCGAACGGTGCGAGGCGCAGGCTGAAATGGCCTTGCTAAAGAGGATTTTGAGCGCCAATCCTTCGCAGCAGCGCCGCGCTGTTGCCAAGGCGGTCACGCTGCTGGAGTCCACCCGCAGCGACCACCGGGCGCAGGCCGATGACTTGCTCACCGCGCTGCTGCCGTACACCGGCAAGTCTTTGCGACTGGGCATCAGTGGCGTGCCGGGTGTCGGCAAATCCACGTTCATTGAAGCACTCGGCCTGTACCTGATTGATCAGGGGCATCGCGTTGCGGTGCTGACCATTGACCCCTCCAGCACCGTCTCGGGCGGCTCCATTCTGGGCGACAAGACGCGCATGGAAAAACTCTCGGTGCACGAGCGCGCCTACATTCGCCCCAGCCCCAGCAGTGGTGCGCTCGGTGGCGTGGCCGAGAAAACGCGCGAGGCCATGCTGGTGTGCGAGGCCGCCGGTTACGACATCGTGATCGTTGAAACCGTCGGCGTTGGCCAGAGCGAGACCGCCGTGGCCGGCATGACCGACATGTTTGTGCTGATGCAACTTCCCAACGCCGGCGACGATCTGCAGGCCATCAAGAAAGGCGTGATGGAACTGGCCGACCTGGTTGTGATCAACAAGGCCGACATCGATGCCAATGCAGCCCAGCGCGCGCAGTTGCAGATCACTTCAGCCCTGCAACTGCTGGGCCTGTTCGGCAACCATTCCGACACGGTATGGCACCCCAGGGCGCTTCAGATCAGCGCCCTCAAGGCTCAGGGGGTGGAGCTGTTCTGGCAGGCCGTGACC
>CAIQVX010000091.1 GCA_903875275.1 uncultured beta proteobacterium
CAATCATTTCATTTTCCTGTGTAGATGAACTTGCGTCAGGCGCTGGAACTGCCCCTGACGTGTGCTTGTGCAAAGCCTGAGGATTATAGCCGACCCAAGGAATTTCCTGTCACTGGTCTGTTCTCGGCCTTTGGTCAAGCCAGCCACGGAGCCGCGCGACCCCCTGCACCAGGCGCTGCGGGTCTTTCGAGGCAAAGCACCAGCGCAACCAGCCCGTCGCTTCGGGCGCGAAGGCTTCTCCTGGCGCCAAACCCAAACCTGCCTCAAGCACCAGCCGCTTGGCGGTTCCGAGTGAATCGGTCAAGCCTGGCAATTTGAAAAACGCATACATGCCGCCAGACGGTTTGGCCACCTGCAGTCCGGGAATTGCCTGCAACAAGGGAATCAGCGTATCGCGACAGAGCTTCAGTTGCCCGACCACCTGCGGCGTCACGGCATCGGTTTGCTGGAGCGCGACGACGCCGGCACGCTGTGTGAAAACGCTGGCACAGGAGGTGTTGAATTCAATGAGTTTGCCCATCTGCTGGCTCGCGCCGGGTGGCATGACGAGCCAGCCCAGCCGCCATCCTGTCATCAGAAAACTCTTGGAAAAACTGTGCACCACCAACAGTCTGTCATCGGCGTCAGCGACATCCAGGAAACTCGGAGCGCACGCGTTGCCACTTTTCTCGAAATACAAACGTTCGTAGACCTCATCGGCCAGGATCCAGGTCCCGGTCTTGCGGCAATGATCCAGAATGCACTGCTGCTCGGAACGGGACAGCGTCCAGCCGGTTGGGTTGTTGGGCGCATTGATAACCAGCACCTTGGTCTGCCGGTTGACGGTGGCCAGCAAGACTCCCAGGTCGAGCCGCCAGGCCCCTTCGTGCGGCGTCAGGGCGACACATTGCAGCCGTGCCCCCATGATGAGCGCCTGCGCTGTCAGGTTCGGCCACACCGGCGTCACGGCAACAACTTCGTCGCCAGCGTCCACCAGCATCTGCATGGCCAGCATCAACGCGTTGACACCGCCACTGGTCACCGCGATGCGCTCCTCGGCAATCGGCCCATGACGCGCGCTCATGTAGCTCGAAATTTCCTGGCGCAGTTCCGGCAAACCCAGGTTGTGCGCATAGAAAGTTTCACCGCGGTTCAGGGATTCGACCGCTGCCTGCCGGATGAAATCGGGCGTCACTTCGTCGCTTTCGCCAAACCAGAAGGCCAGCACATCGCTGCGGCCAATGCCGGCATTGGCTACTTCGCGGATTTTCGACTCTTCAAGGTTCTCTATGACAGTTCGCATTTGAGTCGTTTTCTATTGAATTACGGGTTTTTGATGGCGTTCCGCAAGACTGCAGGCGGCCGGAACTCGTGATGTCGTCGACGCCAATTTCAAGACATGAGGCGAAAAAATAAACATCGAAATTTTCTCTTGAAAAATCCCGCATCGTTCACAGTTTCGACCCGTGCAACGCGTTCATCTCGAACGCTACCCAGTGTAATAGGAGTCACTTCATGTTCTTTGCCACCACCACACCTGCCGGTCTTCGCCATCCCCTCCATTCAGCGGCTGGACGTTCTCTGGAACGCTTCCTCACGGAAGCACAATCCGTCAGCCAGCGACTGTCTTGCAGCATCGAACAGGACGATAAGGCCTACACCCTGAGCTTTGACCTGCCCGGCGTTGCCCGCGAGCATCTGGCCATCGGCATTGAGGGCGCTGTGGTTCGCATCGAGACCGTAGAAGGCGCTCCACGTCGCTACAAATCAGCCTATGAACTGCCCCAGGACATTGATGTGGCTGCAAGTGAGGCGCGACTGGAACACGGCGTGCTGACCCTCAAATTGGGCAAACTGAGTCCCGCAAGCCGGATTACAACGCTGACGATCCGCTAGGTCGCACCGAGCGCCCAGCGCGGTCTGACGTCAAAAGCGTAGTCGGCGCTTGCGCGCTGCTGGCCCGCTTGCAGGCGCATGGCGGCGGCCATGGCAATCATGGCGCCGTTATCCGTGCACAGACTCAGTTCCGGATAGTGGACCCGCGCGCGCAGCGTCGCGCAGGCCGCATTGAGATGCTGGCGCAGGCACTGGTTGGCACCGACACCGCCAGCGACAACGAGCCGATGCATCCCGGTCTCTTCCAAGGCTGCAAGCGACTTCTTGACCAGTACTTCGACAATCGCCGCCTGTGTCGATGCCGCCAGATCCGCCAGAACTTCCCCTGGTAGCGATTCGACCGCACAATTCGCACCCAAGGCCAGTTTTCTGGCCTGCACCATGACGGCGGTCTTCAGACCGGCAAAGGAAAAGTCAAGATCACCGCTTTTGAGCAAGGGGCGCGGGAGATTGAAGGCCCCGGGATTACCCCGCTCGGCCAGTCGCGCCAGGGCTGGCCCGCCAGGATAGCCGAGCCCCAGAAGCTTTGCCGACTTGTCAAACGCCTCTCCAGCGGCGTCATCGATCGTCTCTCCAAGCACACGGTACAGACCCACGCCATCCACCCGCATCAATTGCGTATGCCCACCGGACACCAGCAAGGCGACGAACGGAAAATCCGGCGGATCGGCGCTCAAGAAGGGCGACAGCAGGTGCCCCTCAAGATGGTGCACGCCCAGCACCGGTCTGGCCAGTGCCGCTCCCAGTGCGCAAGCCACGCCTGCACCAACCAGCAAGGCACCTGCCAGGCCAGGACCGCGGGTGAAGGCAACCACATCGACTTCCGTCAATTCGCGACCGGACTGCGCCAATACCTGCTTCGTCAGTGGCAAGACGCGACGGATGTGATCGCGACTGGCAAGTTCGGGCACAACGCCGCCATAGGCCTGATGCATCTCGATCTGGCTGTGAAGCGCGTGGGCCAGCAGTTGCGGCAGACCATCGCCGCATGATCGAACCAGCGCCACGCCTGTTTCGTCGCACGATGATTCGTAGCCTAGGACAAGCACTTCAGTCTTCATGGGCAACGAGTGTAGGGTAAGAGACTCCAGCCAGAACAGGGACAAACGGTTGCGGCCGGGGCATGATGGCGCTGAAGGTGGAATAATCGAGCCATTAACGCAGAAGGAACTGGTATATGACCGACACACAGCAACGCATTGACGAACTGGTTAAATCGAACCAAGTGGTGCTCTTCATGAAAGGAAGCGCCAGTTTTCCCATGTGTGGCTTCTCCGGACGTGCGATCCAGATTCTTGAAGCGTGCGGGATCGATCCCAAGACCGTCAAGACCGTGAACGTGCTGGAAGACGAAGCCATCCGCTCCGGCATCAAGGAGTACAGCAACTGGCCAACGATTCCGCAACTCTACCTTAAGGGCGAGTTCATCGGAGGCTCCGACATCATGCTGGAAATGTACGAGAGCGGCGAACTGCAAAAACTCATTGCCTGAAAGTCTGGCAGCATTTCAGAATTCCCACTGCTTTCTCGCACCCATCACGGCATTCGGGTAGGGTTCCTTGCCGCGGGACCCGTTGTAGCGACCCAGCGCCAGGAACAGATCACCGTTTTCGCGTGCGAGGTAGTGGCGCAGGATCACGCACCCGAAACGCAGGTTGGTCTGCATGTGAATCAGTTTCCCTACATCACCATTGCCAATGGTTCGCATCCAGAATGGCATCACCTGCATGTACCCCAGTGCGCCTGCACTTGAAAACGCATTCTTGCGGAAACCGCTCTCAACCTGGATCAAGCCCAGAACCAGTGCCGGCTCCAGCGCAGCGCGCGTGCTTTCGTACCACACCGTGCGCATGAACTCGGTGCGCGCCTCAATCGTCTGAAAATCAATGTTGCGACGGCGTTTCAGACGATCGCTCATGGTTCCAAGCCAGCGCAGGTATTTCAGGCGCGACGCCGTCTCCGAGAACTCCGGGACCGGAGGTGCATCGTTGGCTATGGCCGAACTCAAGGCACTCCTCACCGAGTCCGCCAGGGGTTCCTCGACCTGAGCACCGGCCCTCGCCAGCCCCGGAACTGACAGTGCGCCAATCCCGGCGATCAGGGACACGAGACCAGTTCGCCTGGAGAGCATGCGAGACGCCCAAAGATCGATCAGGCTGCCACTCGGGACTGAATCAGGTTCGCAATTTCGGCCAATGCGACCGGCGTGGCGGCGACGTCCCGACGGTGCTGGTACTCCACTTCACCGGACTTGAGCCCGCGATCTCCGATCGTGACCCGGTGCGGCACACCGATAAGTTCCCAGTCCGCGAACATGGCACCCGGACGCTCGCCACGGTCATCCAGAATCACATCCACACCGGCTCCCAAAAGCTGCTGGTACAGCCTGTCCGCCGCCTCCTTGACATCGGGAAAGCGATCCGGACTGATCGGGCACAGAACCACAGTAAATGGTGCCAGCGCATCCGGCCAGATGATGCCGCGCGCATCATGGTTCTGCTCGATCGCCGCCGCCGGCAGGCGTGTAATGCCGATGCCATAGCAACCCATCTCCATCAGCTGCGGCTTGCCATTGACGTCCAGATAGCTGGCGTTCATGGCCTTGCTGTACTTGGTGCCCAGGTAGAACACATGACCAATCTCGATGCCCCGCTCGATTGCAAGAGATCCCTGGCCATCGGGCGACGCATCCCCTGCCAACACGTTGCGCAAGTCTGCCACCTGCAGCGGCTCTGGCAAGTCCCGGCCCCAGTTGACGCCTGTAAGGTGAAAGTCGACTTCGTTGGCACCGCAAATCCAGTCACTCATGACCGCTACTTCCCGGTCAACCAGGATGTTGACCTTCTTGCGCAGTCCGATCGGACCCAGATAACCTGGCTTGCAACCGAAGTGATCTTCAATTTCCGCCACGGTTGCAAAACGGTAGTTGGCGAGGCCTGACAACTTGCCAACCTTGACTTCGTTCATGTCGTGGTCGCCGCGAAGCAGGAGCAGCCAGATCTCGGTCTTCGTCACCTGGCCGCTGGCATCAATGCTGTCGGTTGCCAGGACCAGGGACTTGACTGTGCTTTGCAGCGGCACTGCCAGGAGTTCAGCCACGTCGGCGCAGGTGCTCTTTCCCGGAGTGGCTGTTTTGACAAGAGGCAGCAATGGAGCGGGACGAGGCCCCACCGGCATGAGTGCCTCGGCCTTCTCCATGTTCGCGGCGTAATCGCTGCCCGGGCAATAGACGATGGCATCCTCTCCGGTGGCAGCAATCACCTGAAACTCTTCGCTCAAATCACCACCAATGGCTCCACTGTCAGCGGCCACCGCCCGATAGGTGAGCCCAAAACGGTCAAAAATCCGCCGGTACGCCGCCGCCATGATCTGGTAGCTGGCTTTGGCGCTGACCTGGTCACGGTCAAAACTGTAAGCATCCTTCATGATGAACTCGCGCCCCCGCATCAACCCAAAACGCGGCCGACGCTCATCCCGAAACTTGGTCTGAATCTGGTAGAAATTTCTCGGCAACTGCTTGTAGCTCTTGATTTCCTGGCGCGCGATATCGGTGACGACCTCTTCACTCGTCGGCTGGATCACAAAATCCCGATCATGACGGTCCTTCACCCGCAGCAGTTCCGGTCCGTTCGTCTCAAAGCGCCCTGTCTCCTGCCAAAGTTCTGCCGGCTGCACCACCGGCATGCTCAGTTCTACTGCGCCGGCCCGATTCATTTCCTCACGCACGATGGCTTCAATCTTGCGAACGACACGCAGGCCCATAGGCATCAGCGTGTAGATGCCGGCACTGAGTTTCTTGATCATGCCGGCGCGCATCATCAACTGGTGACTGACCACCTCGGCGTCTGCCGGGGCTTCCTTGAGGGTGGATACGAAAAATTGGGAGGCTTTCATGACAGAACTTTTGGAAAACTAGGGGCTAGGCCTCTTGATACGCGGCGCTTGCTGTGCATAATGGACGCAGTTTAAGAATTGGGGTTTGATTATGCTTGACCGGGACGGCTTTCGGCCCAACGTCGGCATCATCCTGCTCAACCAGAAAAATCAGGTGTTCTGGGGCAAGCGAATACGTACCCACTCGTGGCAGTTTCCGCAGGGTGGCATTGATCGGGGCGAGACGCCCGAGCAGGCCATGGTCCGTGAACTGCACGAAGAAGTGGGGCTCCAACGTGAGCATATTCGCATTCTGGCCCGCACCCGAGACTGGTTGCGCTACGAGGTGCCGGACAGATACATCCGCCGCGATGCGCGCGGTCATTACAAAGGCCAGAAGCAGATCTGGTTCCTGCTGCAATTGCTGGGAAACGACTGGGATTTGAACCTGCGTGCCACCGACCATCCGGAATTCGACGCCTGGCGCTGGAATGACTACTGGGTGCCGCTCGACGTTGTGGTCGAATTCAAACGTGGGGTATATGAAAAGGCATTGACGGAATTGGCCCGTCACCTGCCGCGCAATGAATACCGAAACCGGTTCCTGCGCCAGGGAATGCGTCCACAGGACCAGGATCAGGGAGCCGATCAGGACAGTTCGATGGGTGCGAATCTCGAGTTGCCGCCGGGAGCGAGCTTCGAACCTGATTCACGCTCTGGCGGCTACCCGCAAGTCCCTTCCAGGAGCCACGAGAACCGGTAAATCCTCTGACCCTGTCCTAGCGGGTCAGGACCAGATTGTCCCGGTGCACCATTTCAGGTTCAGCCAGATAACCCAGCAGCTTTTCAAATTCGGCTGAGGGTTTGCGACAAATCAGGCGTGCTTCGGCACTCGCGTAATTGGCGAGTCCGCGCGCCATTTCAACGCCCGCCACGTCACGAATGGCGATCACATCCCCTCTCGAAAAATCTCCGTCAACGCCTGTCATGCCGATCGGCAACAGACTCTTTCCCTCTTCACGCAACTTGTCGGCTGCACCCGCATCGACGGTCACAGAGCCACGCAACTGGAGATGATCGGCAATCCATTGTTTGCGCGCTTGAGTCTTCAGCGTCTGTGCGACCAGCAAGGTCCCGATCAGCTCACCTGCGCAGAGTCGCACCAGCACGTCGGGCTCGCGACCCCACGCGATCGCGGTGGATGCGCCAGATCCAGCCGCCCGTTTTGCGGCAAGAATCTTGGTGATCATTCCGCCCCGCCCGATACTTGAGCCCGCGCCTCCCGCCATGGCCTCGAGTGCCGGATCACCCGCGTTCGCTTGCTCGACAAACCGTGCAGCAGGGTCCCGGCGCGGATCGGCACTGTACAAACCCTTCTGATCGGTCAGAATCAGCAGTGCATCCGCTTCCACCAGGTTCGCAACCAGCGCGCCCAGCGTGTCGTTGTCACCAAACTTGATCTCGTCGTTGACCACCGTGTCGTTTTCGTTGATCACCGGGACGACACCCAGTTTCAGCAGCGTCAGCAGGGTTGAGCGTGCGTTCAGGTATCGCTCCCGATCCGCCAGATCCGCATGGGTCAGCAGCACCTGCGCGCTGCGCAAGCCGTTTTCCCGCAATTTGGTCTCATACATCTGGGCCAAACCCATTTGCCCGACTGCGGCTGCGGCCTGCAGGTCATTGATTTCGCGGGGTCTTTGGACCCAACCCAGGCGCTTCATACCCTCGGCAATCGCACCGCTGGAAACCATGATCACTTCCCTCTTGTCATGCACCAGCAGGGCCATTTGCCGACACCATTCCCCGATCGCCCGTTCATCAAGGCCGCGCCCGTCATTGGTGACCAGGCTGGAGCCCACCTTGACAACGACACGCCGAGCGTGCCGTAACAGTGATGGAAAAATCCCGGTTGCCACTCTCGACTTCACTCCGGGTCAACCGCAAAGCGCCGGTCCACCGCTTCGGGCGTCTGTTCGGCCTTCTGCTGTGCCTTGACCTGCTGGTAAACGACCTTGACCATGGCTTCACAGCCCTCTCGTGTCAGTGCAGAAATTTCAAAAACTGGCCCCTTGAATTTCAGACGCTTGACGAGATCCTTGACCAGTGCTGCGCGCTCCTCCACTGGCACCATGTCGAGTTTGTTGAGAACCAGCCAACGCGGCTTCGCATACAGCGCCGGATCGTATTTCTTGAGCTCATTGACGATCGCTTTCGCCTGTGCAGCAATGTCCACCGACGCATCAAAGGGCGCCATATCAATCACATGGAGCAGCAGACGCGTGCGCTGCAGGTGCCGCAGAAAGAGGTGCCCCAGACCAGCCCCCTCGGACGCCCCTTCAATCAGGCCCGGCAGGTCAGCGACCACAAAACTCTGCTCCGGGCCAACCCTGACGACGCCCAAATTCGGGTGCAAGGTGGTAAACGGATAGTCCGCAATGCGGGGGCGGGCATTCGAGATGGCAGAGATCAAGGTCGACTTGCCGGCATTTGGCATCCCCAGTAATCCCACATCAGCCAGCACCTTGAGCTCAAGTTTGAGGTTACGCTTCTCACCGGGCCAGCCCGGTGTCCGCTGGCGCGGTGCACGGTTGATGGCGCTCTTGAAGCGCATATTGCCAAAACCCCCATCGCCGCCCTTGGCGATGGTGATGACCTCGCCCGGGGTCAACAGTTCAAACAAAACCTCGCTGGTTTCTGCATCCGTGATGACGGTTCCCACCGGCATCTTCAAGGTGATGTCGTCACCTGCCGCGCCGAACATGTCCGAACCCATGCCATGTTCTCCACGCTTGGCGTCGTACCTTCTGGAAAAGCGAAAATCAACCAGGGTATTGAGATTCGGATCGGCCACAGCAAAGACGTGGCCGCCACGCCCACCGTCACCGCCGTTGGGTCCCCCGAACTCCTTGTACTTTTCATGCCGGAACGAGACGCAACCAGCGCCGCCATCTCCGGCAGAGATGTCGATGTAGGCTTCGTCAACGAACTTCATGATTTCCGG
>CAIQVX010000092.1 GCA_903875275.1 uncultured beta proteobacterium
ATCACCGGCACTCGGGAAATATCGGGTTCGGACGCGATCAGGTTGAGGAAGCGCACCATGGCCGCCTGGCTGTCGAGCATGGCCTCGTCCATGTTGATGTCGATGATCTGTGCGCCGTTCTCCACCTGCTGGCGTGCCACGGCCAGCGCCTGCTCAAATTCACCGTTCAGAATCATGCGGGCAAAGACCTTGGAACCGGTCACGTTGGTGCGCTCGCCGATGTTCACGAACGATGCACTGGGGATCCGGTCCTGCGCGCCAATGCGCACCGGCTCCAGGCCGGACAATCTCATGGGGGGGACAAGGGTATCGGACATGCATCTCACCTGTAAATAACGTTGGCAGGTGAGCGTCGTTGGGAGTCGTCCAAGCCTGACGGGCTGATCGACCCGCTGCAACGCTCCTTGGATGGTCGGCATTTTAGCCTGCCAGCACCACCTTCCATCACTGAAAATCAGGACTTCTTCCCGTGCCGGTGCAGTTTGTCGCAAAGCGCGGGCGGGGTTTGTCCGATGCGCTTACATTTCGTTCATCGGGCCAGGGTGGCTCGTCAACCGGAGAAGCAAATGTCATATATCAGCCTCCAGACCCTGCGAATCGGCAGTCTGGCCATTGCCGCTACTTTGTGTCTGCTGAGCGGCTCCGCGATGGCCTGGGACTGGTCGCTGGGCACGAGGGTGCTGGGTTCGGGGCAGGTCAGCAAGACGTCGCGTCCAGTGCAGGGCTTCAGGAGTGTGTCGCTGGACGTCCCTTCCAAAGTCGAGATCATTCAGGGTGAAACTGAGGGCATGGTGATTGAGACCGATGACAACATCGTGCCCCTGATCGAAACCGTGGTGGAAGACGGGCAACTCAAGATTCGTCTGGCGCAGCGCTTCAAGTCACTGAAGCCGACGGTTCTGAAACTGACAGTCCAGGTGCGCTCGCTGGAGCGGATTTCGATTTCGGGCTCTGGCGATGTGACTGCGCAGAAGCTGCAGTCACCCACGCTGGAGGTGCGCATTGCCGGCTCCGGCGATGTCCGGCTTGCAGAACTCCAGACCGACTCGCTGAGTGTGTCGATTTCGGGCGCCGGGGACTTCTTTGCAGCGGGTCGTGCCGACAGTGTTCGCTACAACATCGCCGGCTCGGGCGATCTCAAGACCGGTGCGCTGGCCAGCAAGAACGTCAGGATCAGTATTGCGGGCGCCGGCGACGCCGTGGTTTGGGCCAGTCAGACCCTGGTCGTCAGCATCGCTGGTTCGGGTGACGTGGAGTACTACGGCGACGCGACCGTGACCCAATCCGTGGCTGGCTCAGGGCGTATCCGCAAACTCGGTGCCGCGCCGGCGCGCAACGGTTGAGGACGCTCAGCGCTGAAGCCCGTGCCGCTCCATGCGGTAACGCAAGGTGTCCCGACTGATGCCCAGCAAGCGGGCCGCTTTTGTGACATTCCAGGCACATTGTGTCAACGCGCGCTGCAGGTGCTCGCGTTCCATGGCGTCGAGCGAAAGTGACTCCTCCTGTCCTGCGACGGTCGTCCCGACAGTGGCAGCACGGTTTGGCTGCCCCAGCGCCAGTTGGCTGGCACTCAGAACGCCGGTGCGTTGCAGCAGCACGGCACGCTCGATCACATTGCGCAGTTCACGCACATTGCCGGGCCAGTCGTGCGCGGTCAGGGCTGCGATCGCGCTGTCGTCGATCGACAGTCCGGAGCGGCCGTAGCGGCTGGCCAGCTGCGCAAGAAAGTGCTGTGCCAGCGCGGGGATGTCGTCGCCTCGCGCGCGCAGCGGGGGGATCTGGATCTGAAACACCTTGAGCCGGTACATGAGGTCGGCCCGAAACCGGCCTTGCCGAACCTGCTCCTCAAGATCGCGGTTGGTGGCGGCGACGATTCGCACATTGACCTGACGGTCGGCAAGTGCACCCAGACGACGGACACGCAGGTTTTCAAGTACCCGCAGCAGCTTGGCTTGCAGGGCCAGATCGAGTTCTCCGATCTCATCGAGGAACAGGGTGCCACCGTCGGCGGCCTCGATCAGACCGATCTTGCGTGCGCTCGCGTCGGTGAAGGCGCCCTTCTCGAAACCGAACAACTCGCCTTCCATCAGGTGCGCGGGCAGGGCGGCACAGTTGATTTCAATGAAGGGCGCCTTGGCACGTGGTCCGCTTTGATGGCAGGCACGCGCCACCAGTTCCTTGCCGGTGCCGGTTTCGCCCAGTACCAGAATCGGGGCCGCCGGGGACTGGTCGGTCGGCTCAATGCCGGAAACGGTGCGAATCAGATCCCGCAAACTGCGCATCGCCGTTGAAGTTCCGACGAGCGCGTCCAGACTGGCCTGGCTTGCCTGCCGACGCTGGTAGAAATCCAGCGCACGGCGTTCGCCTCGTTCGGTCAGGGCGCGTTCCACCACGTCCTTGAGACTCTGCAGGGCCACAGGCTTGGTGAGCAGGTCCATCGAGCCTGCTTTCATGGCGTCGACAGCCAGGGTCACGCTGGCGTGGCCTGTCACCATCACAATTCGGGGCGGGTCATCAAACTGGCGCAGCGAGCGAATCACCTGCAGCCCATCCATTCCCGGCAACTGGAAGTCCACAATGACGACGTCAGGCTGGATACGCAGCGCCGTTTGCACGCCCACAGCGCCGTCAGCGGCCACTTCAACCAGATAGCCCAGTTTCTCAAAGAACCTGGCGATATTCTTCGCCAGCACCTGTTCGTCCTCGATCACCAACAGCGTCGCCATCCTGTCATTCTTTCTGTGCTTGCATTGCCGCCGCCAGAGGCAGGGTGAGTTCGACACAGGTTCCGCGCAGCGGCGCGGGTGTCAGACAAACCTGGCCACCCCATTGTTCCACCATGCGCTTGACCAGTGCCAGCCCAATCCCAAGTCCACCGCTCTTGGTACTGAAGAACGGGCGGAACAGGGCTTGCCGGACGTCTTCACGGACACCCGGTCCGCTGTCGATCACGTGCAACACGAGCTTGCCTGCATCGCTGTGCCAGCGCACCGAGATCTCACCCCCATCGGGCATGACGTCAATGGCGTTGGCCAGCACGCTGATCAGGATCTGTCGCAACATCGCACTGTGTGCCTGGATTGCGGGTGCTTCCTCCGGCGGGACGGTCCAGCGGATGCCCCGACGGTTCATTTCCGGGGCCATCTCCTGAATGCAGGCTCTGACCACGGGCGAGGGATGGACGACTTCGGACTTGAGTTGCGGCGCCTGGGAAACACGGACCAACTCGGTAATCCAGCGGTCTGCGCGGTCCACCGATGCCGTGATGTCGCCGCAATGCTCAATCAGGTCCTCGGGCGCTGTGGCACCAGACAGAAGCATTTCTGCTGAAACCCGGATCGATGCCAGAGGGTTGCGCAGGTTGTGCGCCACAGCGCCTGCCAGTTCCATCGCCGTTGACAGGGTTTCGTTTTCAGCCAGTCGGGCCTGCTGGTCGCGCAGGATGCGATCGGCCCGCGCCACGGTCCAGTACAGCGTTGCAAACAGGCCCAGGGCACTGATGGCGCAGGCCAGCCAAAGCTGAACCAGCGCCTCGCGAATGGCCTCATTGAGTTGCACCGGCACCTTGTACAACTCCATGACACCCAGCACCTTGCGGGTTTGCGGGTCCAGAATCGGGATGTAGCTCTCCACGTAATAGCTGATGCGCGCTGCCAGCCCCACGTGTTCGTCCTTGCCGCGGCCGCCTGCATCGAGGCGGCCGTTGTGCACCACCAGTTTTCCCGAGAGTGCTTCATCGAGTTCTTCGTTGACCGGGTAGCGACGGCCCGTCAGGGCACTGTCGGTGGACCACAGGATGGTGCCATCCGTCTGGTAGGCGTTGGCGCGGACCGGCTCGCTCATCGACGAGACATGGGCCATCGAGTCCATGAACCGAACCTTGAGCGTCTCGTCCTCAGGATGGACCAGATAGGAGCCGGACTGGTCCGTCAGCAGCAGGTTCTGAATGAAGTCCATGCTGACTTCTCCCTCGCGCTGCAACATGCGCTGCGTCAGCATGTGGGACATGAGCCAGCCCAGACCCAGTGCAATGACGGCGATCACGCCGAGGCTGCTCAGGGCAAAACGTCGTCGCAGGTTCAGGCTCGGTGTGGCAGCCGTTTGTGGCATCGGTGGTTTTCTCGGAACATCTGACCCCCGTTTTTACCAGCTTAATTGCCTGAGCCAGGAAGACCCGAACAATTTGGAGCCAATTCGGGGTGTTGCCGCCAGCGGCTCCGGATCACGCAGATGCGGTGCCGCAGGCGGACCGTAGACGTCTTCAACTTCGTCACCAAAATGCGTTGCAACATAGGCGCGCATGAACCAGACCAGGGGCTGATCAGCGATGGCGGGCGTGTGCGGCCAGTGCGGTCCAAACCACTCCGTCAGCTTGTCCTCGATGAAGAACCACTCCTCGGCGACGATCGCGCCGGCATGCGACCAGTCGCTGGCGGGGTTGTAGCTATGGGGGTGCCAGACACCGCTTTCCGGATCGTGGCGTCCCTGTTCGGAGGAAGCCTGCGTAGACAGGACCAGCCCCGCCGACTTGGCAACCCAGAAATTGAGCAGACGACCATCGAGTCTTCTGACGTTCATACTTCCTCCTGTGAAACGTGGGTGCTGAAGGCACCGTGGAGAGTTCCAGCACAGAGCGTGCCATTCAGAGCGAACCCGAGTCCCGCGCCAAGTGCTTGATTTAAATGGAGTTTTCAGATCCTTGGTGAAGCTGCTCAAAGTCTGATGCGTTTTTCGGGGGAAATCCCCCGATGTGTTGGGGCAAAAACCCCATGTCGTAGGCCCGCTGACCCCATGGTATCTGTAAGTCATTGATTTAAATCGATATTGTCGGTCTCCTCGGGCTGGCACGAATCGCGCTTGACGAATCGGGTCAAGCTCTGCGGAGTGATGACACGCCACTGACATTCAAACTGAAGGAAATCACCATGAAAAAATCTGCAACCCACACCGTTCTCGCCCTGGCCGCCATCGTTACCGGCATGGCACTGCTGGCACCCCTGAACGCCATGGCCAGGGAGGGTGTTCCCAGCGTCGGACATGGCATGAAGTGCTACACGGTACCGGTTCCGCAAGCCAATGGAACCGTGCTGTACCAGCGCGTTTGTTACAAAGGCGTCTGATCAAGAGCCGGCCCGGCGGCGCCACAGCTTTTCGAACTCCACCACCACGCCCACCACGGCCGCGGCCCCGAGGCAGATGGACAACTCCGGCAGCGACAGCGGCCGGGTCTTGAACACGGGGTTCAGCATCGGGACGTAGATGGTGGCCATCTGCAGCAGGAAGGTCAGCACCACGGCGCCGAGCAAGGGCTTGTTCGACATCAAACCCAGTTGCCAGAGTGAATCGCGTTCCGAGCGGATGCACAGCACGTGCACCATTTGCGACAGGGTCAGCACGGTAAACACCATGGTCTGCCAGGAGGCATGACCGTGGGCGAGTGCCCAAGCCTGCACGCCCAGGCACAAGCTGCCGATCAGAAGCCCCACACCCAGAATATGCTGCCACATGCCACCGGCAAACAGGCTCTCTGCGGGCGCGCGGGGGGCGCGCTGCATGACGCCGCGCTCGGCGTTTTCGGCCGCCAGCGCCAGGCCCGGTAAGCCGTCGGTGACCAGATTGACCCACAGGATGTGAATCGGTAGCAGCGGTATCGGCAGCAGCAGCAGCGGCGCCAGTGCCAGCGTCCAGATCTCTCCGGAGTTCCCGGTCATGGCGTAGCGCACGAACTTGCGGATGTTGTCGTAGATGCGCCGGCCCTCGCGCACGGCTGCCACAATGGTGGCAAAGTTGTCGTCCAGCAGCACCATGCTGGAGGCTTCGCGCGCCACATCGGTTCCGCCCTTGCCCATGGCAATGCCAATGTCGGCGCGCTTGAGCGCGGGCGCGTCGTTGACTCCGTCGCCAGTCATGGCCACGATCTCGCCCTGCGCCTGCAGCGCCTGCACGATGCGGATTTTTTGCGCCGGGTCCACCCGTGCGTAGACCCGCACCTGCGCCACGCGTTCCTGCAATGCGGCATCGTCCAGCGTGGACAGGTCCTGACCGGTGAGCACCGCTGCCTGGGCGTCTTTCACGATGCCGAGTCGCAGGGCGATGGCGCGTGCTGTGGCCGGGTGGTCGCCCGTGATCATGACTGGCGTGATGCCGGCACTGATGCAGTCCGCCACCGCCGCTGCCGCCTGCGTGCGCGGCGGGTCAATGAGCGCAATCAGTCCCAGCCACTGCAAGTCCTGCTCGACGGCATCGATGGCGTTGGTGTCTGGCAGGCTGGGGTGCTCACGCCGGGCCAGGGCCAGCACGCGCAGGCCTTTGGCTGCCAGGGCATCGGCACGCTCCATCCAGAGTTGATGGTCCAGCGGCTGTGGACCCTCGGGCGTCCACTGCGTCGTGCAGCGGGGCAGAACCGCCTCGGGTGCGCCCTTGGTGTAGGCCAGCAGGACACCTGCGTGGCGGTGGAAGGTGGTCATGCGCTTGCGATCCGAATCAAAGGGCTGCTCCTGCACGCGCGGCCACTGCGCGTCCAGCTCGGCCTTTTGAATGCCAGCGTTGTGAGCCGCCATCACCAGCGCCGTCTCGGTCGGGTCGCCTTCCCATTGCGTGGGGTCCTGCGCGCTGCTGCGGTGGGCATCGTTGCACAGGGCGGCGGCCTGCAGGGCCTGTGCATGCACTTCAGTGGGCAACGCGTCGCCGGGAACCCAGCGCTGCCCGTCGGCCAGCAGCAGCTCGGCGTACATCCTGTTCTGCGTGAGTGTGCCGGTTTTGTCCGAGCAAATTGTTGTGACCGAGCCCAGGGTCTCCACCGATGGCAAGCGGCGCACCAGCGCATTCACCGCCACCATGCGCCGCGCCCCCAAAGCCAACAGCACCGTCACCACAGCAGGCATGGCTTCCGGAATGGCTGCCACGGCAAGACTGATGGCGGTGAGCGCCATCAGCAGGGGATCTTCACCGCGCAGCACGCCCATGGCAAAGATGATCAGGCAAATGCCCAGCACCGCCAGCGCCAGCCGTTTGCCAAAGGCAGTCAGGCGCTGCTGCAAGGGCGTGCTGCGGTCCTCGGTATCGAGCAACTGCGCCACCTTGCCGAGCTCGGTGGCCATGCCCGTGGCCACCACCAGACCGCGTGCGCGACCCTGGGTGGCTGTTGTGCCCTTGAACACCATGTTCAGTCGGTCACCCAGCGCAGAGCCGGCGGCGTCCGGCAAGGCCGCAATGTCCTTGGTCACCGTCACCGATTCGCCGGTCAAAGCCGACTCGTCCACCTGAAAGCGGGCAATCTCAATCAGGCGCAGGTCCGCCGGCACCTGGTTGCCTGCTTCCAGGACCACCACATCGCCGGGGACCAGCGTGCTTGCGGCAACGTTCTGCAGCACACCGTTGCGCAGCACGCTGGCCTGCGCCGCTGCCAGTTGGCGCAGCGCGGCCAGAGCCCGGTCGGCACGCCAGGACTGGGCAAATCCGATGACGGCATTGAGCACCACGATGACGATGATGGCCAGCGTGTCTGTCAGATCACCAATGACACCGGAGACCACGGCAGCGCCCAGCAGCACCAGCACCATGAAGTCCTTGAACTGGTCCAGCAGCAGCGCCATCGGGCCCCGCCGGGCGTGATTCAGTAACTCGTTGGGGCCATGGGTCTGCGCGCGAAGCTGTACCTGGGCATCGCTCAGACCCTGCGCCAGATCGACAGCATGTTCATCGGCAAGAGCGTGCACCTCCCGCAGGTGCCAGCTGCCTCTATTGATTTGGATCGTCATCAAACCCCACCAACTTCTGCTCCATTGGAACAAGACTTCTCGCGAAGATGTTGACTTGTCTCAACAGATCCGTCGGTGGGTTGGACCACACTGCATGCCGCAGCAGCCAGGGACTAGGACGCGGCACCCAGGTTATCGGTCAGAAAGGTCTGCAGAAGTTCGAACACCTGCTTGCGATAGGGCAGGTGGCTCAGCTGATGGTCACCGCTTTCCAGTGTCACGAACCTGTAGCTCTTGCCCTTGGCCTTAAGCGCCTCCGCCATCCACACGCTGTGGTCGTACTGCGCCTGCCGATCATGGGTTCCATGGACAAGGACCACCGGCCTTTCAATGCGATCCGCCAGAAAGCGCGGAGAGGTCGCCAGCAACCTCTCCTTGTCATCACTGGTCTCGCCAATCTGTTTGCGTACCGCTTCGCGGCGCGTAAACTGCCCGGCCTCTGCGGTCAGTTCGACCAGATCGGTAACCGGTGCAAAGGCAAAGGCGCCGCGGTAAAGCTGTGGCGTCTTGCAAACGCCCATCAAGGCAGCGTAACCACCGTAGCTGGCACCCACGATGGCGACGCGCTTTGCATCGGCGATGCCCTGGCGCACCAGTTCTGCAACGGCATCGCTGAGGTCATCCTGCATTTCAAGCCCCCAGCGCCGCAAACCTGCGTCCATGAATGGCTTGCCGTAGCCGGTGGAGCCGCGGAAATTGGGCTGCAAGACGGCATACCCCCGGTCTGCCATGAATGCCGCCCAGTAATCAAACTCGGGTCCGTCGGAGGCCTGCGGACCGCCGTGGGGAAACATGACCAGAGGCAGGTTCCTGGGTGGTCGACCCACGGGCAAACTCAGGTAGCCATGGATTTTGAGTCCGTCCCTTGCGGTGTAGTTGAAGTCGGTTTTGGCCGAGACCGGCTTGCCCTGAAGTTCCGGATACTGTCTGGCGATCAGCCTGGGCGTAATGGCTTGCCGGGTGCAAACGAAATAATCCGCCGGGCGACTGGCTTCGCCCGAAACCACCACGCACAGGGACTCGTCGCGCGACATGTGGGAAATCATGTTCTTGCGCTCCGGCAGGGCACGGTCGATCTCATCCTGCCAGGCCTGGAACGCCGGGTCCCAATAGTGAACCGAGGATTCGCTGGGTGTGGAAACCGCCATGCCAACCGCCTCTCCCGCGGAATTGAAGATCAGTTGCCCATTGAGGTCGAAACGCGCATGACTGAACTTGAGTTTGGGTGTGGGTGCTTTTTCGCGCAGGTCCACCGTGTGCAGCGCCTCCAGACCTTCGTACAGGGCCGAGACATACAGAAGATTGGGGTCCAGACCAAAACCAAGAGGCGACAGGCGCGTGCTGGAGAAGGCTTCGGCGCGGTTGAGTTCACGCCAGTTGCTGCCGTCCGGATCACAGACCCAGATCACGGACTCTGACTTGCCACCGTAGCCAAACCCGACCCGAACCCGGTGCGCGCGGTCCGTGATCCAGTCGCCCACCTGATGGCGCGAGCCATGGTAATGCTGCCTCTCACCCGTGTAGACGTTGACCTTGTAGACGGAACTGTCATCGTCCTGATCGGTTTCGGTCAGTGTCAGCAGCACGTGTTTGCCGTCGTCACGAAGCCAGTCGATGACGTTGTCCTGCACCACCGCCCACCCGGTGGAGCCTGACAAGCCCTTGCTGCGAAGCACATTGATCGGATTGCTGCCGTCGGCGTCGATGGCAAGAAGGCGGGTTTCCATGGTCGGCACGACCTTGGTGGAGTAGGGGATCTTGCGCTGATACGGGTAGCGCAGGCTGACCACTAGGCGATCATTGTTGACCCAGTGAAACCAGTTGAACAGAAACTCCAGGTTGTTCGAGTGCAGGACGGTAGCGATGGCGCCCCCGCTCACAGCCCGGGTAATCAGAAGGCTGTTGTTGCCGTTGTTGATGATCGCTGCCAGGCGCTTGCCGTCGGGCGAAAGCCTGACGCGTTCCATCAGGGGGCGTCGCACGAAATGGTCGAGCGGCAAGGGCGCGTTCGCCGGCTCAGTCTGGGTCAGGCCCAGGGACGGCGCGCCGATGGCGAGCACACCAAGATTTTGCAAAATCAGTCTTCTGCGCATTTTTACCCCCATGTTGTTGGCGGATGGTACTTCAGCTTTGAGGGCTATTAAGTCAATTCAAGCACGACGACGCGGTTTTTCGAGGTCCTCCAGGTTCTTCCGGTCAGGTGCTCGCCATTGCACTCGGCGCTGACCGGGCGAATGCCGCCCTGCGCCAACAACCGCTTCGAACTGGCCTTTGTCACGGGCGAGTCGCTGACGTTTGGGGACTAGGTCAAGGGCTCAAGGTAGACGCCGTCGGCTTGCAAACGGCCCTGCAGTTCTTTCACCGGGGTATTGGTCAGCGGCGCAGACCCGGCGTGTGCAGCGGCGGTGCCTGCCGCTTGCCCCATGACGAAACAGGCACCACTGGCGCGTGCAGCAGACTGACCTTCGTGAGTCATGCAGGCGCATCGTCCCGCAACCAGCAGGTTCTCGATGCCTTTCGGCAGCAGCATGCGCCACGGCAGATCGTTGTAGGCGCGCTTGCTGTCGGCAGGGAAACCCCATTCGATGCGACCGGGGCGATGCAGTTCCATGGGCCAGGCATTGATGCCGATGCTGTCGGCAAAACGGGCCGAATTCAGGATGTCGTCGGCGGTCAGGGCATAGTGGCCTGAGATCCTTCGCGTCTCCCGGATGCCAACCTGGGGCGCAATCTCGACAACCATGGATTCGGAAAACCCCGGAACCTGCTCCTTCAGGAAGCGCAAGTACTCCACAATCTGGCGCCGCCCCTCCAGTTCGCCAGCGCTCAGTTCACGAGCGTCGACGCCATTCATGGCCTGACCCCGATCATTCTTCAGTTGCGTGACATTGACGCGCCATTCGGTCGGGTTGATCTGCGGTCGCAGAATCGCACCCTCGCGTGCAAACCGGTATTTGCCGGGATGATCCCGCTGGGCCTGTGTCATGTAGTTGTTGATGGCCTGGAATTCACCGACGGCGGCCAGGGCTGCGGCGGCATCGACATGGCCCACGCGAAACATCGTCGTCGGAAACAGCCCGCTGCCCTGCCCATCACCCAACTCAAAAGGAACGCCGGCAAAAGCCGCCAGGTCCGCGTCGCCCGAGCAGTCGACAAACACGTTGGCGCGAACCGCCTGGCGCCCGGATTTGGTTTCCATCACCAGGGCCCTGATCCGGGACCCGTCCAGCATGACGGCCGCAGCCTGCGCGTGGAACAGCAGGTGCACACCGGCCGAAATCAGCAACTGATCGGCTGCGCACTTGTAGGCCGATGTGTCATAACTGCGGACCCGGATGCGTCCCTGCATGCCATCCTGTGGGGTGTTCAAGCCACCCAGGGCGTCGATACGGTCGAGCAAGTCGTCAACAATGCCATGCACCAGTTGCTGCATCTGCCCGTCGCGCCGGCCATAAAGACCGGCAAAGTTGGTGACGCCGCCTGCGGTGCCCATGCCCCCAAGAAAGCCATAGCGTTCCACCAGCAAGGTGCGGGCGCCACGGCGGGCCGCACTCGCGCTGGCCGCCAGACCGGCCGGGCCGCCGCCGACCACGACCACATCGTATTCGCCGAACACCGGCAGACTGCGTGCGGGCTCGTGCAACGTTTCTTGTGTTGTCATTGGTCTTGCGTCCCGTCTGTGGTCATGATGTCGGGCATGATTATGGTCGGATCCACATGGATTTGAGCAACAGAGGGCCGAGGCTAACGCGTGATCACAGCTAATTTCGAGAATCAACTGCTGCAGTGGCGGCACCATCTGCATCGCAATCCTGAAACCGGGTTCAATGAAAACCGGACGTCGGACTACGTCGCCACCCTGCTCGGCGCCATGGGTCTGGAAGTGCATCGGGGCATTGGTGGAACGGGCGTCGTCGCCAGCCTGAAGCTGGGCCATGCCGGGGGAGTTATCGGGCTGCGTGCGGACATGGATGCGCTGGCCATCACCGAAAACGCGCCCCATCGCCCCTACGCATCGCAGTTCCCCGGCTGCATGCATGCCTGCGGACACGACGGACACATGGCCATGGTGCTGGGTGCGGCCCGCCTGCTGCTGGAGCGACGCGACTTCGATGGCACCGTCAGGTTCATCTTTCAGCCGGCGGAGGAGCATGGCCGGGGCGCACTGGCCATGATCGAGGATGGCCTGTTTGAACGCTTCCCTGTGGATGAAATCTATGGCGTGCACAACATGCCCGGACTGCCGGCGGGCCACATCGCTACCCGAAGCGGCGGCATCATGGCCAGCGAAGACAACTTTGTGATCCGGATCACCGGCCGCGGTGGCCATGCCGCACGCCCTCACATGGCTGTTGATCCGCTACTGGTTGGCGCCGAGATCGTGCTGGCGCTGCAGAGCGTGGTATCGAGATCCGTCGATCCGGCGCAGCCGGCCGTGCTGTCCTGCACCGAATTCATCACCGACGGCCTTCGCAACGCCTTGCCGGGCCACGTCACGATCAAGGGCGACACGCGCAGTTACGCGCCTGAAGTGCAGCACCAACTGGAGCGCCGCATGCGGGAAATCTGCGGCGGCATCTGCGCTGCCCACGGCGCCAGTTGCGAAGTTGAATACACCCACGAATTTGCGCCAACCGTGAACTGGCCGCAATGTGTGGATGTGGCTGTGCAAGCGGCTATGGCTGTGGTCGGCAAGGACAGGCTGGAGCCGGCCGTGGCGCCGATGATGGTCTCGGAGGATTTCGGCGCCTTCCTCAAGGTGGTGCCGGGCGCCTTTGCTTTCATCGGCAATGGAGATGGTGCCGGCCCGGGTTCGGTGCCTCTGCACAATGCCGCTTATGACTTCAACGACAGCGTGTTGTCGGTTGGTGCGCGCTACTTCGCGGAGATTGCCAGGGTCCGGCTTGCGCTGTGATCAGGTGGCGCGTCGGCAGACCCCGCACACTCGCGCCGATGGCGGCGATGTGCTCGGGTGTGGTGCCACAGCAGCCGCCCACGATATTGACAAGACCTTCGGCAGCAAACTCGTGCAGCAATCGGCTGGTGTCGGCGGGCGCTTCATCAAAACCGGTGTCACTCATAGGATTGGGCAGACCGGCATTGGGATAACAGCTGATGAAGGTGTCTGGCGCGGCACGGGCGAGTTCCTGGATGTAGGGCCGCATCAGCGCAGCGCCAAGGGCACAGTTCAGGCCGACGGCCAGCGGCTGCGCGTGTCGTACGCTGTACCAGAAGGCGGTGACGGTCTGGCCGGACAGGATGCGCCCGGAAGCGTCGGTTACGGTGCCGCTGATGATCAGGGGAAGGCGTTCGCCGGAATCTTCAAAGTACTCATCAATGGCAAACAGCGCGGCTTTGGCGTTGAGCGTGTCGAAAATGGTCTCAACCAGCAGCGCATCCGCACCACCCTGCACCAGGGCTTCGACCTGCTCGTAGTAGGCGGCACGCAGTTGCTCAAAATTCACGTTGCGCGCGCCGGGGTCGTTCACGTCCGGGCTGATGCTGGCGGTCTTGGGCGTTGGCCCAAGCGCGCCGAGCACAAAGCGGGGTTTTTCGGGTGTGGAGAACTTGTCGCAGGCGGCGCGTGCCAGCCGGGCCGAGGCCAGGTTCATCTCTGCTGCCAGACCGGCCATGTCGTAATCGGCCTGGGCGATGGAGGTTGCGCCAAAGGTGTTGGTCTCGATCAGGTCGGCGCCAGCGCCCAGATAGCGCTCATGGATGCTGCTGATGACGTCGGGCCGCGTCAGCGAAAGCAACTCGTTGTTGCCCTTGACGTCTTTGCCAAAGTCCTTGAAACGCTCGCCCCGGTACTGGGCTTCGGTGAGTTTGAAGCGCTGGATCATGGTGCCCATGGCGCCGTCGAGCACCATGATGCGTTGCTGCAGAATCCCGGGCAGG
>CAIQVX010000093.1 GCA_903875275.1 uncultured beta proteobacterium
GCGCGTTCTGGCCAAGGCCATGAATCCACAGACCACCCACGTGTCCGATGTGATGACAATGAACCCGCAAACCATCGGCCCCGACATGAAGGTGGCCGAGGCGGTTCTGATGATGATAGAGCGCGGTTTTCGCCATCTGCCCATCGTGTCGCCCGCCAACAAGACGATGGGCGTGTTTTCGGTCGCTGATGCATTGCCCCGCGAGATCGGCGACGCCGTCAGCCTGGCCGAGTTCAACGACCAGGTGAATGACGCTCTGGGCTAAGCCCCGGGTCTGCTAAGCGCCGTTCCCAGTGCCCTCGCGCCGCGCGCGTGCGCGTTGCATGGCGGCCTCAATGACACTGCGCTTGTCCTGCAGCACAGCCTCGCCTTCAGGCGGCGCGGACTGGATTCGCTGCTGATGACACTGGTAGCGATCAAACGCCAGGTCGGCCTGGGCGGCTGACCATGCATTCCAGCCACTGGCCGTGCCCGAAGCATTTTCCAGTTCAATGCAATCCACCGGGCAGGCCGGCAGGCATAGCTCGCAGCCGGTGCAATAAACCTCCATCACCGTGTGCATGTGCTTGTTGCTGCCCACAATGGCATCGGTCGGGCAGGCCTTGATGCACAGGGTGCAGCCAATGCACCAGGCTTCATCGATCCAGGCCACGCTGCGCGGCGCCTCGCTGCCGTTGTCGGGGTTCAAAGCCAGCACCGGCTGACCCGTGAGGTGCGCCAGGCGTTCTATGCCCTGAGCGCCGCCGGGCGGGCACTGGTTGATGCCGGCACTGCCCTCGGCAATGGCGTGGGCGTAGGCACTGCAATCGTTGTAACCGCAACGACGGCACTGCGTCTGCGGCAGCGCCGCCAGAATCCTGGCAGCCAGCGCGGGCATTATTTCCTGCGTGCGACCTTCCTGGCAGCGGGCTTCACTTTCTCCGCAACCGGTTTGACCGGCTCGGCCGCCACCTCGTTGGCCGCCTGCCCCTCGGGCTGGTGGCTGAGAATGAAGGCCTTGACCTGCGGGTAGACCACTTCACGCCAGCGCCGGCCACTGAAGATGCCGTAGTGTCCTGCCCCTGGCACTTCCAGATGCTTCTGCTCAGACGCCACGACGCCGCTGCAGATGCTGTGCACCGCTTCCGTCTGTCCCGAGCCCGAAATGTCGTCAAGCTCGCCTTCCACCGAGAACAGCGCCGTAGTGCAAATGTCTTGCGGGCGCACGCGCTCGGTCTTGCCATCCACACCCACCACGTCCCAGGTGCCATTGACCAGGCTGAAGTCCTGAAACACGACCCGAATCGTGTCGAGGTAGTAATCGGCATCCATGTCCAGCACGGCGTTGTACTCGTCGTAGAACTTGCGGTGCGCTTCGGTGCTGGCGCCGTCACCCTTGATCAGGTCCTGGAAGTAGTCGTAATGGCTCTTGGCGTGGTTGCTCGGGTTCATGGCCACAAAGCCCGTGTGCTGCAAAAAGCCCGGATAAACACGCCGGCCGGTACCGGCAAAATTGGTCGGAACCCGGTAAATCACGTTGTTCTCAAACCAATCGTGGCTCTTGGTCATGGCCAGATTGTTCACCGCGGTGGGTGACTTGCGCGCATCAATGGGCCCGCCCATCATGGTCATGGTCAGCGGCGTGAGCTCGCCGCGGCTGGCCATCAGGGACACCGCCGCCAGCACCGGCACCGTGGGCTGGCAAACACTGACCACATGGCAGTTGCCGTAACTGCCCTGCAGGTGGCGAATGAACTCCTGCACGTAGTTCACGTAATCGTCGAGCGAGAATTTCCCATCCGACAGCGGTATCAGCCGGGCGTTCTTCCAGTCGGTGATGTAGACCTTGTGGTCTTTGAGCATGGTCTTGACGGTATCGCGAAGCAGTGTGGCGTAGTGCCCCGACAGCGGCGCCACAATCAGCACCACCGGTTGTGTCTTGAGCTTCTGCAGCGTCGCCGTGTCGTCGGTAAAACGCTTGAAGCGGCGCAGCTGGCAGAACGGCTTGTCAATTTCGATGCGTTCATGAATCGCCACCTCGACACCGTCCACCAGCACCGTGCGCAAGCCGAACTCCGGCTTCTCGTAGTCCTTGCCCAGGCGGTGCATCAAGTCAAAGCCGGCCGAAAGGCGCTGCGCGAACGGACTCTGCCCGAGCAGGGACAGAGGATTGCCGTAAGCCTTGGAAGCGGTGTGAGCCAAGTCGGTCAGGGGCTCCATCAGCGAGCGCTGGGTTTCGTAAAGTTGGTAAAGCACGGTCTTGAACTTTCAGGGATGTTGCAGTGCAATATAACAGCTAAGCGCCGATTTTAATTGGGTAGCAACTACCAATATTTGCAAAAAAAGGGCAATTTTTGCAAGGCTGGGGTCAGGAAAACGCCTGACATGGAAAAGTGCGGCAGTCCGGGCATGGACTGCCGCGCTTAACTTGCAGTGACGAAGAGGCGGGAGAGCCTACTGGAAGGCTTCTGCGCGCTTGATCAGTTCTTCCAGGCCCGGCTCTTTCGGGTTGCGTGGTTTGCCTGGATGGATGATGGACACCTGGCAGCTCTCGGCCGCTTCAACCAGTTGTGCGTAGGTACCGGCATTGATGTCGATGATGCGTGCCTGCTGATTCTTGTCATAGGCAAACATCTTGCTGTTGATTGTGGTGCACTCATTGCAGGTCGAGCAGCGTGCCGTTTCGATATAGGCTTCGTCGGGTGATCTTTCGGGCTCGGCTTCTGCCACAACCGCGGCGGCTGCCGCAGGCGCGGCGGGCACCGCTGCTGCCGGAGCGGGGGCTGGCGCACTGGCGGCTAGCGCTTGCGCTGCCTGCTCCATGCTGTCTTCCCAGGCTCTCTTTTCGCGCGCCAGCAGTTTTTTGGCATGTGAATTGTGCACGCCGCCGAGTTCCTGCAGGCTGTGCCATGCGTCCAGGCAACGCCGTGCCTGGCGCACCAGACGCTCGTCCACCACCACTTTTTGCAGCACGTTGTCGGCATCGACCATGGTCACGCTGGGCACCTTGTCGGGCAGGCCCTTGCGCTCTGCGGTCAGGCTCTCGTTGACCGTGATCAGGCTGCCGTTCCACTGCGCGCGTGGCACGCGTGCCAGGTGCGCGCCGTAGCGGCTGTCGCTCGCCACAAAATCGACCAGTGTGAAAGCCAGATCCTCCGACACCCGCTGGTGCGCTTCGTCCTCGTAGCTGAAAGCCTGCACCGGCCAGTCCTGATCGACCTGCGAGTTGGCGTCCAGGCAAAAGCGCGTGGCCCAGTTCGGTCCGGCTGACGGGTCGTAGCTGAACGCCGGGAAAGCGCGCGACTCCATGGCCGCTGCCGCCACCAGATACGGGGGCAGGCCGGAAGCCTTGGCGCTGGCGCCAGAGAACACGCTGAACAGGGCCGCGCCGCGGTAGTTCAGGCCGCGCAGCAGACGCGAGCGCGAACGCAGCAGGTTGGAACTGCTGGCCTGCAGCACATAGACCTCGTTCAGCCCCATCGCCATGCTGGCAATTTTCTGGCTGCTCAGGCCCGTGGTCAGGCTGCCGTCGCCGTGCGCCGAGAGTTCCAGAATGTCGTCAATCTGCAGCAGCACCTTGATCGGCAGACCCGAGGACAGGATTTCCATCAACTGTGCCTGCTCCACGGCGTCCATCTTCGCAGCGTTGACGCAGACCAGGTAGTCCGGGAACTGTGCCAGTTCCTGTGGATCCAGGCCATTGGCGCCAAACTGCGCAAACAGGGCGTCGTGCCGCGCTTCGCTGTACTGGCCAGCAATTTCGAGTTCGGCCATGGCAATTGCCTTGGCCAGCGCCATCAGCTTGGCGCTGCGCTGGCGAAACGCACTGAGCGCCTCGGCACAGCTCGTGAACAGGAAAGAGTAGGGCTTGCCGGCGCCGCCCTTGGCGCTGGCCGGTATGAACTGCTGCGCGTTCAGCGTGGCCAGCAGATCATTGATGCGCTTGCGCCGGCTCTCCGGGAAGGCGTCTTTGGGCAGCGCCTTGGCCAGTACGCGCGACATGGCGTCAAAGTCGAAAGCGCCACCAAATCCGAGGCCTACAGCGGCCTGCAGATTCTTGGCGCTGCGCCCGGCGGCCGAGCGCTCATGGTCAGCTTTCAGGATATCCGACAGCTTGAGTGCCAGGCGGTCCAGCTTCTTGCAGAAACCCTGGGCCTTTTGCCGCTGCACGGCAGCCCAGGCATGCTGCAACAGGCGCGCTGGCAGCGCGGCGTCGCAATCCACCACGGCGCCATCGACCTTGATCGCGGCCAGCGTGCGCTTGGCGCTGTCGTCGAACGACTTGTCGGCCGACTTGCCCAGTGCCGCGGTGGCCTTGGCCCACAGTGCAGAGAACGAGGCGCCGGTGCCCGATGCGGCCAGTGTGCGAATTTCCTGCTCGATGCGCAGCGCATGCTTTCTGATGCGCTCGCCATCAGCGCCCTTGGCCGCGCCCGCCAGCGCGTTGTCGATCACTCCAGAGAGTGACTGCACCGCTTTTTCATCCACACCGCCGTCAACCAGCAGCAGGGGAAAGTCGTAGCGCAGTTCCGACAGGTTCCGGTAGCCCGCAAAAAGCGCCGGGCGCAGGTTCAGTCCGTCAACCGCATCGAGCTGCGCGCCGGCGCGCCTGCCGGTCAGGTAGAAGGCAACTTGTGCTTGTGTATCTGCTTGCATGTTCTTACTTCCCTGCCTTCTGGTCTGCTGGCCAGACCGTGTACTTGTCCAGTTCAGCGTTCAAACCGGTGCGCGTGAGCTCCGCCGTGCGCAGCTTGTCGGTCAAACGCAGGTCCTCATAGCAAGGAACATAAGGGTTGCGGTACAGGATGCCGACCGGAATCGTGTCGGTACCCGAGGCAATTTCGCGCGCCCGGTCGATGTTTGCCGGGTCGTGCTGCAGCTGGTTTTTGTAGATGCGCGACATGCCGGCGCTGGTCTGCAGGCCGTCTTCATGGTTGAGCAACTGCACCCGAGCCGGGTCGTTCAGCCAGGGATCGAGCGACACCGGCAGCCACTCCGGGCAACGCTGCACGATGCGGACAAAAGACAGGCCCTTGTGGTGGTAGGCGGCTTTGACGACGTCGTACAGAACTTCCGGAATCCAGTCCACTGCCTGTGCCACAAAAGAGACGTTCTGCACGCCCAGTGTCACCGTCAACGGGTTCATCGCCTCCAGGTAACTGCCACGCGGCGTGGTGTTGCTCTTGGTGCCTATGGGCGAGGTGGGCGAGGCCTGCTTCTTGGTCAGACCGTAGATCTGGTTGTCGTGCAGGAACACCGTGATGTTCATGTTGTAGCGGATGGCGTGGATCCAGTGCGCTGCGCCAATACTGCAGCAGTCGCCGTCGCCGGTGTTCACAAACACCGTGAGGTCGGGCC
>CAIQVX010000094.1 GCA_903875275.1 uncultured beta proteobacterium
ATTTCCATTTTGGCTCCGGTTTGAGGTGGGGATCGGGCGATTCTCAAGAACTCTGTTACTCTTGTAAATGTATAAGTATCAATCTTTAGTTGTCAATTTATGAAAGTAAAAAGTGGCTCTGGGTTGGGCCAACTCAGTGACATGGACATCCGCCTGCTGCGCGTGTTCAAAAGCGTGGTCGAGTGCGGCGGCATGGCAGCAGCAGAGCTGGAGCTCAATATTGGCACCTCCACCGTCAGTCGCCACATCAAGGACCTCGAAACCCGACTTGGCTTGACCCTTTGCCGGCGCGGGCGTGCCGGCTTCGCCCTGACAACGGAGGGCCAGCAGATTTATACCGAAACCCTGCGCCTGCTGGCCGGTGCCGACGCCTTTCGCGCCAGCGTGGACGAAATCCACCGGCGCATGGGCGGGCAACTCAATATTGCCGTCTTTGACAAGACGGCCAGCAACCCGCAGTCCCGGCTGGGCGCGGCGATTGCGCTTTTTTCCGAGTTGGCGCCCGAGGTGAATCTGCACCTGTACGTGGCCCCGCTGAACGCGATCGAGCGCGGTGTGATCGATGGCCAGTTTCAGGTCGGCGTGATTCCGGGACATCGCAATTCCGATACCTTGACCTACCACGAGTTGTTTGACGAAACCATGCAGTTGTACTGCGGTGCGCAGCACACGCTGTTCGAGGCAGATCCTTTGAATATGAGCTGGGACGATTTGCGTGAGCACAACTTTGCCGGACTGGGCTACCACTCGCCCAACATGGAGATCAGCCAGCAGCGGCGCTTGTCACGCAAGGCAACCGGGTATGACCAGGAATCGATTGCCACACTCATTCTTTCAGGTGAGTACCTTGGATTCTTGCCTGACCATTACGCCAAAGCATTTGTTGAAGACGGCCAGATGCGAGCCGTCAACGCCGACCTGTTTCGCTACGAGTGCAGCTTTTTCAGCATCGTGCGGCGCTCGCCCCAGCCCTCCAGAGTAACCCGGGCCTTTCAGGACTGCCTGCTGCAAGTGCACCGAGCCGACGCTAAAACACTGGCCACCCCGGCCCTCTTGCAACAAAAGTAAAATTTGATTGATCCAAAACATATCAGGTCATCTTATTGAGCACCTTTGATCCGAACGCTCTCGAATGCCTGGCGGCCATCGTTGAAGAGGGCGGCTTTGAGCGCGCCGCGGTGCGTCTTTCCATCACCCAGTCGGCTGTCTCGCAGCGCTTGCGCTCGCTCGAAGTCCAGGTCGGAACCGTTCTGATCGTGCGCAGTCGTCCACTGCGAGCGACCTCGGCCGGGCGTTTGCTGCTTAAACACGCGATGCAGATGCGTTTGTTGCGGGCCGATCTGGAGCGCGACCTGAAAGACCTGACACCCGGCGCCTCAGGCAGCAGCCGCGACGCCGAGCGAATCTCCATTGCCATCAATGCTGACAGCATCGCCACCTGGGCGCTGCCGGCACTGAGCCGGCTGGCGCAGCAGGGCCTGGGACTGGAGATCATCACGGACGACCAGGACTTCACCATCGAGTGGTTGCGCGAAGGCCAGGTGCTGGGTTGTGTGACCACCGTCAAGCAGGCCTTGCGCAGCTGCCGCCTGGTTCCCCTGGGCGCCATGTCCTATGTTGCAGTGGCGGAAGCCGGGTGGGCTGCTGAACATTGCCCCAGCGGCTTGTCGCCGCAGAATTTTCGCAGCCTGCCCTTCATTGCCTTCAACCGCAAGGACGATCTGCAGTCCGAGTTTGTTGGGCGCGCCCTCAGGCTCAAGCAGATCGCCCTGAGCCAGCTGTACGTGCCCAGTTCCGAAGGGCAGGTCAGGGCGGTGCTGGACGGCTGGGGTGTCAGCGTGGTGCCGCAGTTGCAGGTCAGCGAACACCTCAGGCAAGGACGCCTGGTCGACATCGCGCCGGGACACGCGCTACCAGTTGATTTGTACTGGCATTGCTGGAACCTTGACTCCGCTGTGCTGGATGCGCTGACCCAAGCGTTGACAAGCGCGGCGACGCTATCGCTTACACCCAACAGTGCGTCAGCCGCCCTTCGTTAGCGGACCAGCAGCACCGGTACCTTGCAGTGGGCCAGTACTTTGGTCGCGACCGACCCCATCACCAGGTTGACCAGCGTGCCATGACCGTGTGAGCCCATCACCAGAAGGTCAAATTTTCCGCTGTCAGCGAGCTTTGCAATGGTCTCGCCAGCCGGCCCGGTCTTCCAACTGCTCTTGGCGTCGATGCCATGGCGCAGCAGGAACTTGGACACCGGGGCCAGCACTTTCTCGGCTTCTTCCGCGTAGTAGTTGTC
>CAIQVX010000095.1 GCA_903875275.1 uncultured beta proteobacterium
AGGACCATTGCGACTGTCTTCCCCACCACATTCTCCTGATTGCGCGGTAATTGACTAGCGAGCCTGCGATCGACGAATGTGCAGCAGCAGGGCGTCCACATCCACCGGCTTGGTCATCAATTCGCCCATTACGCCACTGCCAATCAATGCTGCCTTTTGACTCAGCAGAGCGCTAGAAATCAACACCACGGACGGTAGCCTGGCCCAGGCAATGTTCAGTCGGTTGTTACTCAGGTGGGCTGTCGCCTGTTCAAGCGAAAGTGATTCGGGCACATCACCAATGATGAAGGCAATATCCTCGTCCTTTCGCAAACAGGCCTGGGCCTGCTCTGCGGTTGCCGCCAGCAGCAAACGCAGGCCCACCGTTTCCAGGGCAGGCCGCAGCGTCTCCGCCATAGCGGTGTCGGTGCTGATCAGCAGCACGCCCTGCCCGGTCATGACCTGCGACGGCGATGGCAATTCCATATCGCCGCTGAAGATCGAGCCGTAGTGCTGAGCCAGCTCAGACCAGAAGCCAGGTCCCACGGTTTCCATCACTTCCTGCACTGTGGTGTCGCCAGAGATGATCCGCTGGGCCCCCGAGGCAGCGAGTGAGCGCAGGCCGCCTTGACGCAGGCTCTCCAAGTTCGCGAGGCGGGTCTCGCCGCTCGAAATCGCATCGCGCAGGCCCTTGTTCATTTCGACAATATCCACCACCGGCAAGCGTCCACGATAGCCGCTGAAATCGCACGCCTTGCAGCCCACCGGGCGGTGGCCCGGGCGGTTGTGCGTGATATCGGTGAACAGCTTCTCCTCCAGCGTCAAAGGGTCGGCTACTGCGACCTTGCAATGCGGGCACAGCACGCGACATAGACGCTGCGCAACAACGACAGCTAGCGAGTCGGCCAGGATGGAAGGCTCAACGCCCAAGTTGAGAAGCCTGGGAATTGCCGTCAGAGCATCACTGGTATGCAGTGTGGTTAGTACCAGGTGACCGGTGAGCGCGGCGGCGGCGGCAATCTCGGCGGTTTCGCGGTCACGGATCTCACCAATCAAGATCACGTCAGGGTCTTGCCGCAAGATGGAGCGCAACGAAGCCACGAAGGTGCGTCCGGCTTTTTCGTTAACCTCCACTTGCGAAATGCCGGCGATGCGGTACTCCACCGGGTTTTCCACCGTGATGATGTTGACCGTGCTGCGATTAATCTCAGCCAGCATGGCATACAAGGTGGAGGTTTTTCCGCTACCGGTTGGCCCGGTCATGATGACCATTCCCGCTGGGCGAGCCACGGCGCGTCGCAATGTTTGCAAGGCCGCGAGCGAAAAACCGGCCCCGCTCAAATGGTGGACGCTGCCCTGATCGAGAAATCGGATCACCAGTCGTTCCCCCCGGCTGGCTGGGAGAGTGGAGACGCGCAGATCAAAGTCACGCCCGTCGGCGACCATCGACATGCGGCCGTCTTGCGGAATCTGCATATTGGTGGATTCCATGCCGCTGCGCGCCTTGATATGTCGAATCAGCATCACCGCCACCATCTCGGGCAGCATGGTCAGACGACGCATCAGCCCATCGACACGAATTCGCACCACGGATGCACCCATGAAGGGCTGGATGTGAAGGTCCGAGGCCCGCTGCGCAATCGCGTCCAATAGCAACGCCCGCCCCAGTTTGGTGACGGCGTGCTCATCGATAGCCGTATTCTGGGCTCCATTGGACGCGTCAACACTGGCAGCGCGGGAAGCCTCGCGACTGAACGCCACCACAATCATGTCCTCGATCTGGTCTGGTGGAGCGAGCATGAGGCGCACATGCCGGTTCGACAAAAAGCCAACGCGCTCCATCACATTACGGTCCATCGGGTCGGCTGTGGCTAGCAGCAGCATACCCGCCTCGATGCGCAGCGGCAGGACAGAATGCGTCTGGCAGAAATTGAAAGGGATCAGGTTCAGCGCCTCGGCCTCTACTTGCTGCAGGTCAGCCGCCACTGGCACACCCATCACCGGCGCCAACGCATGGGCCAGTTCGGTCGTGCTAATGGCCAGCACTCGGGCCACGGTCTGCCAGGCTTGTGCCAGTGTGCCATCCAGCTTGAGCGCAATCAGGTCTGTGCGGTTGGCATAGGCCTGGCGGATTGCGCGCTGGAACATCTCCAGGGCATTAAGGGGCAGCGAGGAATTCAACGCTTGTCCAAGGGCTCGACGCTGGCCTTCTCCGTCTGGCTGTCGTAACTGGCCCGCCAGTTCGGTAGCGTCCATGCGAGCGTATAGGCCTTGTCAGTCGGGCGGTAGGTCAGCGTCGAAGCGGCAATCGTGGCCGCCAAGCCCTCGGGTAAGCCAATCTGACTGATTGCCGACGGGTACTGGCCTTGCGAAATGCGGTAGGTCTCAATCAAGCCAACCAGTTCAATCAGGTCCGCCTCTGCAGCGGCAGGATTGGTGGCCGGGTCCGGCCACATGTATGGCTCGGAGAAACGGGGAAACTGGTACAGCAGCACCATCGCAAATGCAGTCGCCAGCACCATCGTGAAGATCTGTTTGCCACGCGGTTGCGGCGTTGACCGATTTGCCAGCGCGTCCGCCCTGATCTGCTGCGCTTGCGCGTCCTGCCGTGTTGATTCGATCAACTGGTTCAGCTTGTTGTTGGAATCGCTCATGGCCGGGTTCCGTTCATGGTCATGTACAGATAGACGCTCGACATGTTTTTGTCGATACGCAGAATCTCCTTGTACGTATGGGGCTTCATGATGTGGTGTACTGCGAGAATGGTCTGCTGGGCTGTCACGCGCAGTGCCGGGTTGTTTCTGGTCAGGGTGTAGTCTTCATTGACCGACACTTTGTACTGGCCGACCTTTTGGGTGAAAGGGTCCGCCCCGGAGTTCACGGACAGGTCGACCCCCAAGTGCGCAAAAGTCAATTCAGCCCGCGTCAACCCCGTGAGCGGCTTCAGATCACCACAATGCGTATTCCCAACTGGACGGAGGCAATAGACCATCGGGTAGGTGGCCCGGTTCTTGGAGCTCTCGAGGTTGGGTACGATGTTGATTGGCCGGCCCAAAGTCGCCCCCGTCTCCGCCTGTAGTATCGCGAGCACGGTGTGAATTTTGTCGATGACAGCAACGACTTCTGCGGCCTTTGCACGGTAAACATAGGCCTGGTACGACGGCAATGCCAGCGAGGCCAGGATGCCCACGATGGCAGTGACGATCATTAGCTCAAGCAAGGTGAAGCCATGTTGAAGTCTTCGCTTGTAAGGGCTCGAGTTCATAGGATGATCCTGTGGGTTGGCCTTCTTGACTGGATGGCGTGCTTGATCGGCGTATGGTAAACCCGTTTGCCGCATTCCTGAAGCATCCGTTCTGACGGGCTTGAGGCCGCAGCGATCGCCGTCAGGACAAGAACCCTGAAACATCCACCTGGTCGATCTGCTCAGGCAATAGGTATTTTTCGGCATAGCGCAGGTACACACCCGAAGTCAGGAACAAATCAAACAGGGTTGGGTCGATGTGCCGGTCTTTCTTGAAGAAGGAAAGAATCTTGATCGCTTCCGATAGCGTTTTGGCCTTCTTGTAGGGTCGGTCGGACGCGGTGAGCGCCTCAAAAATGTCGGCCAGTGCCATGATGCGCATCGGTACGCTGAGATCGGCCTCGTTGAGCTTGCGCGGGTAGCCGGTGCCGATCAGCGTTTCATGGTGGGTTCCCGCGTATTCAGGCACGCGCCGCAAGTTCTTCGGAAACGGCAACTTCTCCAGCATCATCAG
>CAIQVX010000096.1 GCA_903875275.1 uncultured beta proteobacterium
CGCAGAAGCGACAGCGCCACGTTGGCTATGGCGGCCAGACCGCTCGGCAACAGCAGGCACTGCAATCCGCCTTCCAGCGTGCACAGCCGCTCCTCCAGCGTGTAGCTGGTAGGCGTGCCGTGCAAGCCGTAGGTGTAGGCACTCTTGTCCTTCCAGTCAAAGTTGCGCATCGCGGCAACGTTGGGAAAGATGACGGTCGACGCCTTGAAGACGCCTGGCTGCGGCGCCACAAATCCCTCCGGCGGGCAATAGGGATGGTGGATCAGTGCGGTGGTGAGCTCTGTCATGGTGCCGGGTGCGCTCAAACGCTCCACTTTTGCAACAGTTGCTCGGGACGCAGTGCGTCGTAACCCTCAAAAGGCTGATGAATCCAGGGGTTGGTCGGCAGAAACTCGACCGAGTAATCGGCCTGAAACGTCGACAGAGCTTTGGTCCACAGCACCGCACTGCGCAGTTCGGTGATCGGCTTGTAGTTGTTCCTCAGCTGATTGATGACGGCACGCAGGGTGTGACCGGAGTCTGCCAGATCGTCCACCAGCAGAACACGGCCGGCGATCTCGCCCTTGGGTGTTGTGATGAAGCGGGCGATGTCGAGCACGCCCTGCACGGTGCCAGCATCCGACCTGTATGAACTGGTGGACATGATGGCCAGCGGCTTGTCAAAGACGCGCGACAGGATGTCGCCCGGTCGCATGCCACCCCGCGCCAGGCACAGGATGGTGTCAAACTGCCAACCCGACTGGTGAATCTTGATCGCCAGTTTCTCGATCAGGTTGTGGTACTCGTCGTAGCTGACATACAAGTGTTTGCCGTCTTCCGTCAACATAGGTTCGCTCCTGAATCAATCAACCAGATAGGGATGGCGCAGCAGAATGGTCTGTTCCCGGTCCGGACCGGTGGAGACCATGTGGATGGGCACACCGGTCACCTGCTCGATGCGCTGCAGGTAAAGACGTGCATTGGTCGGCAGTTTTTCGAACTGGGTCACGCCAACCGTGCTATCGCTCCAGCCGGCAATGGTTTCATAGATCGGCGTGCAACGCTCGATGTCATCGGCACCCATGGGCAGGATGTCCACCTGGGCGCCATCGAGTTCATAGCCGGTACACAGCAGCAGTTCAGACAGACCATCGAGCACATCGAGTTTGGTGATGCAAAGGCCCGACAGGCCGTTGACCTGGGCACTGCGCTTGAGCAGAGCTGCGTCGAACCAGCCGCAGCGGCGGCTGCGACCGGTGGTCACACCTTTTTCTGCACCTACGGTGCTCATGTGGTAACCCGGAGTGCCTGGCACTTCCCACTGCAGTTCGGTCGGAAAAGGACCGCCGCCGACGCGCGTGCAATAGGCTTTGGTGATGCCCAGAATGTAGTGCAGCAATCCCGGACCGATGCCGGCACCGGCAGCCGCATTGCCAGCGACGCAGTTGCTGGAGGTGACGTAGGGGTAGGTCCCATGATCGACATCGAGCAGCGTTCCCTGGGCGCCCTCGAACAGGAGATTGGCACCTTTCAAATGGGCTTCGTTGAGTTCGCGGGATACGTCAGCCATCATCGGCTTGAGCAGTTCGGCCTGGCGCATTGCCTCGTCGAACACCGGCTGGAACAGAACCTTGCCATCGGCCATGTACGGTGCCAGGGTCGGCCCGAAATCGAATGCCTCTGAGCCCAGGTAGCTGGTCAGCACATGGTTGTGTAAATCCAGGAGTTCCCTCAATTTGGAAGCAAAGCGCTCCGGGAACTTGAGGTCCTGCACGCGCAGGGCGCGCCGTGCAATCTTGTCTTCGTAGGCCGGACCGATGCCACGGCCAGTGGTGCCGATCTTGGCATTGCCACCCTTTTCCCGCGCCGCTTCACGGGCCACGTCGATGGCAGCGTGAAAAGGCAGGATCATCGGACAGAGTTCACTCACACGCAGGCGCGAACGCACCTCAACGCCAGCCTTCTCCAGACCCGCCATTTCATCAAAGAGCTTGGCCACCGAGAGCACCACGCCGTTACCGATGTAGCACTTGACACCGGTGCGCATGATGCCGCTGGGAATCAGATGCAGGGCGGTCTTGACACCATTGATCACCAGCGTGTGCCCAGCGTTGTGTCCACCCTGGAAGCGCACCACACCCTGAGCACTTTCGGTCAGCCAGTCGACCAGTTTGCCTTTGCCCTCGTCACCCCACTGGGTACCGACGACAACCACATTACGTCCTTTGGTAGCAGTCATTTCATTGATTCTCAAACAGCTTGCACGACCCACTGCCCCGCGACCTGAATCAGTTCGCGATCACAATGGAACTCTTCAACTTGTGCCTCATGCCCAGGCAGCATGCAGACCACAGTTTCACCCTGCGCCCGCAGCGAGGCGATGGCCCCGCGCAAGTCAGCAATCTCGCGCCAGGGCGCGCGGATGGCAGCCCGCAAGGGTCGCACCGCCGCCACCGCGGCCAGCGACTTCAGGTCCAGACTGAAGCCAGCCGCCGGGCGGTTTCTGCCAAACACGGCGCCGACTTCGTCGTAGCGTCCACCGCGCAGCAGCGCATCGCTGGCATTCTGGGCATACATCGAGAACCGGGCACCGGTGTAATAGGCATAACCGCGCAGGTCGGCCAGGTCGAAACTCACGCCGGCCCCGTCGAGGTGCGCCGCCAGCCAGGTCAGGTTCTGAAGCGCCTCGCGCACCGCCGGCAGCGGAGCCAGCACCTTTTGCGCCTCGATCAGGACCTTTTCATCCCCGTACAGTTCGACCAGTGCCAGCAGTCCCTGACGTGAGGCGGCCGGAAAGGAACGTGTCAGCGCAGACAACTCGCTGGCGTCCTTGGCCGCCAGTGCCGCATGCAGTCGGGCCAGCAGATCAGCGTCGATCGTGACGCCCTGCAGCAGGGCTTTGACGATGCGCGCGTCGGCCATATCCACCAGAGGTGCCTGCACCTTGGCCGCTTTCAGACAGTCCAGCGCCAGTTGCAGCGTCTCCAGGTCCGCTTCCAGCCCAGCGTGCCCATAGATCTCCGCACCCAACTGGAGCGGCTCGCGCGTGGCCTGAGGACCGTCGGAACGAGTGTGGACCACGGGACCGCAATAGCAAAGTCGCGTCACCCCCTGGCGATTGAGCAGATGGGCGTCGATGCGCGCCACTTGGGGAGTGCTGTCGGCACGCAGCCCCAGAGTGCGCCCGGAGAGCTGATCAACCAGCTTGAAAGTCTGCAGGTCAAGCGCTTCGCCCGCGCCGGTCAGGAGCGATTCCAGATGTTCCAGCAGGGGGGGCATGACCAGCTCATAGCCGTAGCCACGTGCAATGTCGAGCAAGTCCCGTCGAAGTTCCTCGATGCGCCGCGCTTCAGACGGCAGGACATCGGCAATGTGATCCGGCAGGACCCAGGCAGACATGTAATTCAGACCAGCTGTTAAAACCCTGATTTTACCGGGCTAAAACGCCGGAATCGATCACAGCAGCAGCCAAATCAGCAACAGACCGGCCGACAGGCTGCACACTCCGAAAAACCGGAGCTGACCGTCCTGCAGACGCAGGACCTGCGTGAACATATTGCGCCAACCCGAGGGCGACAGCAGCGGAAAAATACCCTCGATGACCAGCACCAGGGCCAGCGCCAGCCAGAAAGTGTCGCTGTCCAAGCTCTATTTCTTCCCAGGCGCAGGGGCAGGTATCGAACTGCCACGGAAGACCTTGAAGAACTCGGACGAAGCTGGGTCGACCACCATCACGTCCGTCTTCTTGGCAAAGCTCGCCTTGTAGGCATCCAGACTGCGGTAGAACTGGGCAAACTGGGGGTCACGACCGAACGCCTCGGCATAGGTGCGCGCGGCCTCGGCATCGCCCTCACCCATGGTTTTCTGCGCGTCGCGGTAGGCATTGGCAAGCGCCACCTCACGCTGGCGATCGGCATCGGCACGGATCTTCTCGCCTTCTGCGGCACCGGTTGACCGCAATTCGTTGGCAACCCGCTTGCGCTCCGCTTCCATGCGCCGGTACACCGATTCGGTGATGGTGTCGACATAGTCGGCGCGCGTGATCCGCACATCCACCACATCCACGCCCCAAGGCTTGGCACCCTTGACCTTGTCCAGCACCTCGGCCTTCACATCGGCAGTAATGGCTTCACGCTTGGTCGAGAGAAGCTCCTTCACGGTGCGCTTGTTGATTTCCTCCTGGAAGGCATTGCGCACAACCCGGTTGAGCTGGTTGGCGCCCTCGGTCTCGGTCAGACCCACGTTGCGGATGTATTCAGATGGCTCGGAAATACGCCAGCGCACGTACCAGTCGATGACAACACGCTGCTTTTCTGCGGTCAGCATCGGCTCGGTATCGCTGGTCTCAAGCGTCAGCAAACGCTTGTCGATATAGGACACGTTCTGAAACGGGGGTGGCAGCTTGAAGTTCAGACCGGGCTCGGTAATCACCTCCTTGATCTGCCCAAGCGCGTAGACAACACCGAACTGCCTCTGATCAACCACAAACAGCGTGGAACTGGCGAGAGCGAACAGCACCAGCAGCGAAGAAAAAACAAAACCTAACCTGTTCATGCTGAACTCCTAGCGTGTATCGCGGTCACGGGTACGCCCGGCGTCGCGCGTCCGGTTGTCGGTTGTCGGGACGGGAACCACCGTGGTGGGTGGCAGGACGCTGGCGCTTGGCGCCGCCGTTGCTGCTGCCGCGCCTTCCGCGGTCTTGCCGGTCATCTGGATAATCTTGTCCAGAGGAAGGTACAGCAGATTCGATCCCTGTCTGGAATCAATCATGACCTTGGTGACGTTGCTGTAAATCTGCTGCATGGCATCGAGGTACATCCGTTCGCGAGTCACCTGAGGCGCCTTCTGGTACTCAGTCAGCACGGATTTGAAGCGCTGTGCATCACCCTGCGCCTGGGCCACAATTTTCGATTTGTAGCCGTCGGCCTCGGCCTTCAGCCGGGACGCCGAACCGACCGCTCGCGGCACCACATCGTTGGCGTAGGCCTGAGCCTCGTTCTTGGCACGCTCGCGCTCCTGTCCCGCCTTGAGCACGTCGTCGAAAGCCGCCTGCACCTGCTCTGGTGGTCGAACACCCCCCTGTTGCAGGTTGATGCCGACGACTTCGATACCGACCTTGTAATGGTCCAGAATCTTTTGCATCAGGGTACGCACCCGCGGCGCAATCTGATCGCGCTCTTCCGACAGGGCACTGTCCATGCGCATCTTGCCCACCACTTCCCGCACCGCGGTTTCGGCCGCCTGCACCACGGCTTCGCCCGGGTTCTTGCTCTCGAACAGGAACGCGCGGGCGTCGCTGAGACGGTACTGGACAGCAAACTTGATTTCGACAATGTTCTCGTCTTCGGTGAGCATCGCCGATTCACGCAATCCGGTGGCCTTCATGACCGTGTCGCGCCCGACATCCACCGAGCGGATCTGCGTCACGAAAATCAGTTCATGGCGCTGGATCGGATAAGGCAGTCGCCAGTTGAAACCAGCCCCAACGGAAGAGCGGTACTTGCCGAACTGGGTAATGACCGCCTGCTGCCCTTCCTGGACAATGAAAAAGCCTGTTCCCAGCCAGATCAGCAGCACCACACCGGCAATCAGCCCGATCCCGATGCCGGTACTCTTCATGTCTGGCTGAAAACCACCCCCAGAACCGCCGCCACCGCCAGTGCCCCGGCCCGCATTCTTCAGGCCGCCAAACAGTCCGCCCAACTTGCGGTTGAAATCTCGCCACAGTTCGTCCAGATCGGGCGGCCCTTGATTGGGGCCGCGCCGCGGGCCGGTGCCGCCATTCCTGGCCGGTGGTACCGGCTCGTCCGCTTTCGGTGCCGGTATGTCGGGCTTCTCACCTTCAGCCGGCTTGTCATCGCTGCGGCCCCAGCGTGAATCATTCAGGTTGAACATCCCCCTGATCCGGTCCGGTAGCTGCGCCCAGTGCGGGCGGCGTAAACGAAGTTTCATTTCATCTTCTCTCGTGTATCGTTACCGGATTGTGCCTAAATCGCAGGCGCACACAATCCCTGCCAGTTGCTGCCGCAGCGCCGCCACGCCCTCACCCTGCCTGGCGCTCAGGAATATCCGCGGTGTTTGCACGCCGGCGAGATCGAAACTGTCCTGCATCTGCAGGGGCCGGCGCTCTATTTCAAGTGCGTCGAGCTTGTTAAAGACAAGCACCTGAGGAATTTCGGCAGCGCCAATTTCAGTCAGCACGCGCTGAACTTCCGAGATCTGTTCCAAAAAATGGGGACTGGCTGCATCCACCACATGCAACAGCAAGTCGGCATCGACGGCTTCCTGCAAGGTCGCCTGAAAGGCGTCGATCAGACCATGCGGCAGGTCGCGAATGAAACCCACCGTATCCGAAAGCGAAACCGAGCGCGCCGCCTCGCCCAGATAGAGCTGCCGCGTTGTTGTGTCCAGTGTCGCAAACAACTGGTCGGCGGCGTAGGCCCTGGCCTTTACCAGCGCATTGAACAAGGTGGTCTTGCCGGCATTGGTGTAGCCCACCAGCGAGATGTTGAAGGCGTCGCGTCGCTCGCGCTGGCGCCGCTGCGTCTGCCTTTGTCGTTTGACCTTGTGCAGACGCTCCTTGATCTTCCTGATGTTGTCGCCAATCATGCGCCGGTCAAGTTCGATCTGGGTTTCACCCGGACCGCCGCGCATGCCGATGCCGCCGCTCTGGCGCTCCAGATGCGACCAGCGCCGCACCAGGCGCGTGCTGAGGTATTGCATCCGGGCCAGTTCCACCTGCAACTTGCCCTCGTGGCTGCGCGCCCTCTGCCCGAAGATCTCCAGAATCAGCAGCGTGCGGTCATTGACCGGCAGTTCCAGATGCCGCTCCAGATTGCGCTGCTGCGCCGGACTCAGACTCTGATCGAAAAGGATCTCCTGCACGCCGTGCTGCGCTGCCAGTGCCTTGATCTCGTCAGCCTTGCCGCTACCGACAAACAAGGCGGCATCCGGCGCCTTGCGCTTGCATGCAAGGCGAGCCACCGGGTTCAGACCGGCGGTTTGCGCCAGCAAACCAAGCTCTTCAAGTTCGGCGTCGAAATGAGGCAATCCAAAATCAACCCCGACCAGCAGGGTAGGGGCACTCGGACGGTCAGGCGGCAGGTTCGTCACCCTCGCTACTGGCGAAATTCACCGCACGGCCCGGCACAATGGTCGAGATGGCATGCTTGTAAACCATTTGGGTGACAGTATTGCGAAGCAACACGACGTACTGGTCAAAAGACTCAATCTGACCTTGCAGTTTGATCCCGTTGACGAGATAAATGGAGACCGGCACATGTTCCCGACGCAGTGCGTTGAGAAAGGGGTCCTGAAGTAACTGACCTTTGTTGTTCACGATATTCTCCGTGTTCAAAAAATTGATAAGGGGCTGACGATACCACAGCCGCGTGACATGACGAGTGCGCGTCAAGCAGCCTTGTCGGCGTAGGGGTTGCTGGAAGTCCTGAATTCGATCCGCATCGGTGTTCCCACCAGATCAAACTCCTTGCGAAACCGGCCCTCCAGAAAGCGCTTGTACGCGTCTGTCACGTGTTCCAGCGAATTGCCGTGAATCACGATCACCGGCGGGTTCATGCCACCCTGGTGCGCATAGCGCAGCTTGGGACGGTACATGCCCGAGCGTTTCGGACTCTGAAACTGGACCGCTTCGAGCAGCAAACGCGTGAGGACCGGGGTCGGCATCTTGCAGTTGGCGGCCCTGAATGCCTGCGCAATCGAGGTCCACAGTGGTCCCAGCCCCTGGCGCTTGGTGGCAGATATGAGGTGGGTCGCGGCGAACTTCAAGAAAGGCAGGCGGGTCTCGATCGAACGCTTGACCAGTTCTCGCTGGTACTCGTCAACGGCATCCCACTTGTTCACTGCCAGCACCACCGCCCGGCCATTCTCCAGAATGTAGCCCGCAATATGGGCATCCTGATCGGTCACGCCCTGGGTTGCATCAATCAGCAGCAAGACGACATTGGCCGATTCGATCGCCTGCAGTGTCTTGACCACCGAGAACTTCTCGATCGCCTCGAACACCTTGCCGCGCCGGCGCAATCCAGCCGTATCGACCAGCTCGAATTTCTGCCCGTTGCGCTCAAATGGGACCGAAATCGCATCGCGCGTGGTGCCCGGCAAATCGAAAGCGACCAGACGCTCCTCGCCCAGCCAGGTGTTGATCAGCGTGGACTTGCCGACATTGGGGCGGCCCGCCACCGCGAGCTTGATGACGGTCGGATCATGCTGCTCCTGCGCCTCGTCCAGGTCCTGCAACTGCAGCGGCGCCAGAGCGAGTTCCACCATGTCGTGCAGGCCCTGTCCATGTGCGGCAGAAACCGCGTGCACCGGGCCCAGACCGAGCTCGAAGAACTCGACCAATTGAGCCCCGGCAAGCATGCCTTCGGCCTTGTTGGCCACCAGCACGCAGGGCTTGCCAAGGCGGCGCAGGTATTTGGCGATTTCATGGTCCTGCGCCGAAATGCCGTCTCTTGCATCGACGACAAAAATAACGACATCGGCCTCGGCCACAGCCTGGCGCGTCTGCTTTGCCATCTCCTTGAAGATGCCGCTGGTCGCGTCGGGCTCGAAACCGCCCGTATCGATGACAATAAACTCGTGCTTGCCCTGCTTGCCATTACCGTAGTGGCGATCACGCGTCAGTCCGGCAAAATCGGCAACGATCGCATCACGGGATTTCGTCAGGCGATTGAAGATCGTCGATTTACCAACATTGGGTCGGCCGACGAGGGCCAGTACGGGTTTCATCAGGAACTGGCCAGGACTTACTCTGGCTTGAAACCAAAAATGCCACCGTTGCGGGTGACCACAACCAGCGTTCCATCGGCCAGCACCGGGCCGGCAGCCAGCGCCGAGCCGTCGGTGGCCATCCGCGTCAGCGGCGAACCATCGTCCCGCGAGAGCCAGTGCACCAGACCGCCCTCGTCCCCGACCACCACCGAGCGCCCCACCACCAGTGGCGCGCTCAGGTTACGGTAAAGCAGCCGTTCCGAGACCCAGGCGCGCTCGCCGTCGCCGCGGCGCCAGGCAATGACTTTTCCGTCGGACTCAGCGCCGAAAACAAATTTCTCATCGGTTTGCACGCCGACCGATCCGATGGCCGGCTTGCTCCACTGCAGGTTGCCACGCCCAGTGTCAACGCAGCCCACAGCGGCCTGAAAAGCCCGTGCACAAACAATGCTCCCATCGCGGCCCACACGGGACACCAGGTCCACCATGCGCTCGATATCGTTGGTACCCCGCGGTGTCGCAATGGGTGCCTCCCACCGGATTGAGCCATTGCCCGGGTTCAGTCCGACCAGACGCCCGCCCATGCCCGCGACGAGCGTGTCACCCACTGCCAGCAGGACGCCTGCCTGGCGCAGAACCAGGGACTCGCCCGGTCGCTGCTGACTCCACAGCTTGCGCCCGGAGCCTGCATCAAACGCACTGACCGACCGATCCGCTGCAAGCAGGAACACCCGCCCCCCTGCGACCAGCGGCGATGTGAAACTCGGTGCAGTCAGCTTTTGCCGCCATGCTTCGCGCCCACCGTCGAGCACCAGCAGATCATTGGCGCGAGTAACAACAGCCGAAAACCGCCCATCACTGCCCACGCCGGCGGCAATCTGTGCGCCGATGGAACTGCGCCACAACTCGGCACCGCTGGCCGCATCAAACGCTGCCAACACACCTTCGGAACTGGCCAGGGTCACGGTCTTCGCGTTGACTTTCACGTCCAGCGGAAAATCAATCGCACCCACTTTGGCGGTCCACGCCAGACGCACACCCAACAAGCCGGGGTTGGCAGCAAGTTCGGCCGGCTTGGGCCTGGTGGGCCCGCTGGAACAGGCCACAAGCAGACCCAGCACAAGCAAGGCAGGTGCCACCCGGGTGGCAAGAGTCGAACCAAAATGGAGCTTCACTTTTTACCTTCCGCCGCTGTTGCGTCACCACCGTGGGGATCCACACCCAGCGAGTTCAATTTCACTTCCACCAGACGCCGATATTCGGTGCTCTCATCAAATCCCTTGTAGGCCTTGCGGTATTCAACCAGGGCCTCCGGCTTCTTGCCCTGCAGTATCAGAATGTCGCCTTTTCGATCCGCCACGAGGGCCTCGAAATTGGCTGGGAAAGAGCCAGCTAACTGACGCAAGGCCTCGTCAAAGGACTTCGAATCCATCAGCACTGCAGCCAGACGCAATTTCGCCAGCGCCTGGTAGCCCGGATCGGACGCGTTGTCCACAACCCAGGTCAAGACACTCTTGGCTGCCTGGGCGTTACCGGCACTGTAGTACTGTTTGGCCACCAGCAACCCGGCTTGCTGCGCGTAGGTGGTCGAGCCAAAGCGGCTGCGGATGTCGGTAAACACCCGGTCCATCCTGGCCGGATCACCCGACTTGACAACGCGTTCCACCTCGTCAAACATGGCGGCGGCCTGCGCCGCCTGGCTGCGCTGCCAGTACTGGTAGCCATTCCAGCAAGCAAACGCCCCCAGTATGGCGATCAGGGCCCAGGTGATGGCGTTGCCATACTGTTTCCAAAAATGCTTGAGCTGATCAAGTTGCTCTTGTTCTTCGAGATCGAGTTGATTTGCCATAAAACTTCTTTAAATTTCCGAGTCAGGGGCGCGCGGGATCCAGAGTCTGTCCAGCACAGGTTCAGGTGCCCGATTGTAGGGTCGCGGCCCAGGCAGCGACGTCGGCCAGGGACTCACGTCGCTGCGTCGCCGTGCCGTCACGCAGCGCCTTCACCGTCACCGCATTCTGCGCCAGTTCATCGGCACCAAAAACAAGGGCATAGCGCGCTCCACTGGCGTCCGCCCTCTTGAATTGCGACTTCATGCTGCTGGCGCCCTCGCCCGAGCCGGCGTGCATCTGCACCGCCACACCGGCCGCGCGCAAGGCCTGAATGGTCTGCATGGCAAGGGCCAGGGCTGCGGCGTCCGGAATCACGGCATAGACATCGGGTACCGGCGCGGCAGGCGTCTGGCCCTGCTCTTTCAAGAGCTCCAGCACACGCTCGAGCCCCATGCCCCAGCCAACGCCCGGCGTCGGTTTGCCGCCAAGCAGCCGGAAAAGTCCGTCGTAGCGCCCGCCACCGCACAGCGTACCTTGAGCACCCAACTCGGCGGTGACAAATTCAAAGACGGTATGACTGTAATAGTCCAGACCGCGCACCAGGCGCGGATTGACAGACCATTGAACCCCGCAACCCGACAGCAGGGTCTTGACGGTATCGAAATGCCTCAGCGATTCATCGCCCAGGTATTGCAGCAGTTGCGGTGCGCCCTGCACCAGGCTCTGCAGGGCCGGATTCTTGGTGTCCAGAATGCGCAGGGGGTTGCTTTGCAATCGTCGCTGTGACTCCGCATCGAGCTGGTCCAGATGCTCACTGAAGTAGGCCAGCAGGGCGGCGCGGTGGGCCTGCCTTTCAGACGGAACGCCCAGGCTGTTCAACTCCACGCGCACATTGCGCAGCCCCAGCGACTGAAACAGCTGGTGCACCAGCAGCATCAGTTCGGCATCGACTTCGGGGCCGGCAAATCCGAGTGCCTCGGCGCCAAGCTGGTAGAACTGCCGGTAACGTCCGCGCTGCGGCCGCTCGTGCCGGAACATGGGCCCCATGTAGTACAGACGCTTGCCACCGTCGTAGGTCAGGTTGTGCTCTATTGCCGCGCGCACCACGCCCGGGGTGTTTTCCGGCCGCAGCGTCAGCGCCTCCCCATTGAGCTTGTCTTCAAAGGAGTACATCTCCTTCTCCACAATGTCCGTGGTCTCACCCGTGCCACGAACAAACAGCGCCGTAGGTTCGACAATCGGCGTGCGGATATTGCGGTAGCCGTACAGGCTCATCAGCGTGCGCACCTTGTCCTCCAGGTACTCCCAGCGCGCTGACTCCGGCGGCAGAATATCGTTCATGCCCTTGACAGCGCTGAGCTTCTCCAGCTTGGGTGCTATTTCTTTTTCACTCATGACTTGATTCAGGATGCAGCCGCAACGACGGGGCCAAACCGGCTTTCAACATAGTTCTCGACAATTTTCTGAAACTCCTGGGCAATGGCATCGCCGCGCAGGGTCATGCGCTTTTCACCGTCGATAAAAACCGGTGCTGCAGGCGCTTCCCCGGTACCTGGCAGACTGATCCCGATATCGGCATGCTTGCTTTCACCGGGCCCGTTCACGATGCAGCCCATGACGGCCACCTTGAGTTTTTCGACGCCGGGGTACTTCCCGCGCCAGACTGGCATCTGTGAGCGCAGGAAATCCTCGATGCTCTTGGTCAGCTCCTGAAACGTGGTGCTCGTGGTGCGCCCGCAACCGGGGCATGCCGTCACGCTGGGAACAAAGGACCTAAGTTCCAGCGCCTGCAGGATGTCGCAGGCAATCGTCACTTCCTGGGTTCTGGACTCGCCGGGTTGCGGGGTCAGCGAAACACGAATCGTGTCGCCTATGCCCTCCTGCAGCAGGATCGCGAGTGCCGCTGTCGACGCCACGGTTCCCTTGCTTCCCATACCGGCTTCGGTGAGACCCAGGTGCAGCGGGTGCTCACAACGCCGCGCCAGTTCGCGGTAAACAGACACCAGATCCTGCACACCACTGACCTTGCAGGACAGAATGATCTGGTTCGCGCTCATGCCGATTTCGGTGGCGCGGCGCGCCGACTCCAGTGCCGAACTGATCAGCGCCTCGTACATGATGGGTTTGAGTTCCCAAGGTGGCGTACGGCGACTGTTTTCGTCCATCAGGGAGGCCAGCAGTTCCTGATCCAGACTGCCCCAGTTGACCCCGATGCGAACCGGCTTGTCCCAGCGCAGCGCCGCCTCGATCATCAGGCCGAACTGCTTGTCGTGCTTGTCCCCCTTGCCCACGTTGCCGGGATTGATGCGGTACTTGGACAGCGCCTGGGCGCAGTCCGGAAAATCGGTCAACAGGCGATGCCCGTTGTAGTGAAAGTCGCCAATCAGCGGAACCTCAATCCCCATGCGGTCCAGTTGTTCCCGGATGCGGGGCACGGCGGCTGCAGCCTCCGGCGTGTTAACGGTGATCCGGACCATCTCGGAGCCAGCCAGTGCCAGTTCCTTGACCTGAATGGCGGTGCCAATGCCATCGACCGTGTCGGTGTTGGTCATCGACTGAATCCGGACCGGTGCATCGCCCCCGACCGTGACCACCTTGGCGCCCCAGGACACGCGCGCCTGCTGTGAGCGCCGGTTCCTGGGTGCCGCTGATTCGATGGGTAACAAGGACGCCATTACTTCACCTCAAACCGTGCCACATTTTCCCTGGCCAGCGACGACAGATCGAAGGGCTGACCGCGCACCAGAACCTGCATTGTGTCGGCACGCCCGACCACAACCTTCAGCGGCAGCACACCCGAGGCGCCGATCGTTTCGCCGACGCCAATATTGCGACGCACCTGAACCGTGCCAGCGCCATCGACCACTTCGACCCAGGACAAAGCCTGCGCCTTGAATACAACAGTGCCATTGACCGCACCTGACCCCGTCACCACCGCACCAGCGCTGCCCGGCTCCGTGGTTGCGCTTGGTGTCGCCGGTTCTGGCGCAGGCAGCGGGCTGCTTGCCATCGCCACTGGCGCTGGCTGCGGCAGCGTCGCCACTGCCTCAACCGCTGCCGGTTTTGAGCCCACAGCGGCGTCGGGCGCCGGATCAAATGGAACGAAGACCAGCAACAGTGCACCCGCAAGCAAGACCGTGGCCACAGCCACCAAAGGCAGTGAATGCTGATCCCAGAGCGTGCGCAATGCACCGCCACCCGAGGAACGGAAGGGCACATTGATGCCAGACCCGTCATCCTTCAGCCGTGGCACGGTGCTGCGCGGCAGCTTTTGCAATATGGGTTCCGGGTCGACTTTCAAGGATCGGCAAACGCTTGACGCAAGGCCGCGAACAAACACCGTGTCGGGTAAAAGGTCAAACCGGTCCGCTTCCAGCGCTTCGAGCTTTTTCACCGGAACCTTCAAAGCAACCGCCAGCGCCGCAATGTGCAGCCCCTGCGCCTCACGCGCGTGGCGCAACAAGGCGCCACTGGTCAAGGCTGGCGCCGCCAGCGGAGCGGGTGCCGTTGCTTCGACGTCGATGGCCGCAGACTCAGTCATCGAAAGCTCCCCGCTGATAGGCTTCGGCTTCGTTCGATTTTGGAAAGCGCTTGGCCAGTTGGGCTCCGAGCTGCATCATGGCGTCGCGATTCTGGAGCTTGCGCTCCACCCTGACGCCCAGCCACAGGGACTCGGCGTTAGCGAGCTCGCTGTTGTTCAAGCGCCGCGCGTAGAACTGGGCGCGAACAAAGTCGCCACGTTGAAACAGCAAAACTGCAAGGTTGTACGAGGTGATCGGGTTGCCTGCGTCAAACTCATAGGACTTGAAAAGACTCTGCTCCCCTTCAGCCAGTTGCCCGGCACGGACCTGACATAAACCCAGAGCACGCCAGGTCTTGGCACGCTCACCGTACTGGGGGTTCGACAGTGCTTGCGAAAAAAGTTGCTCGGCCTGCGTGTACCTGGCTTGCTGACAAAGCAGCCACCCCAGGTTGTGCATGAAGTTCGAATCCCGCGGGTTGATGGCCAGGGCACGGCGAAAACTTTCCTCCGAAAGCCGCCAGTCATTGAGGCGCATGTAAATGAGTCCGCGCAGGCTGTAGGCCTCGGCATAGCCGGAATCCGCGGCAATCGACTGCTTGAGCTCATCGAGCGCGATGGCAGTCTGCCCGTTCTCGAAATACCCAACGGCCAGTTCGAGCCGGATACGGGCACGCTTGCGTGCGTCGGGTTCATCGGACTCGGTCACCATCTCGGCCCCGCTCCCACTTGCAGACAAACCATCAAACCGGGCAGCACAGCCGGAGATGCCCGGCAGCACAATGAACGCGAGTGCGGAAAGCGCCATCCAGGGCGAGAGATTCAACCATCGCGTCACGATTCTGTCCATGCTTCAGGTCTCCTCGACTGTCGGTATCTGTGTTGGCACCGGCTTGAGCATCACCGTGCGCTGGCGCGCGATCCGCTGGCCGACCCGGGTTCTGTCGATAACGTCACCCGCAAGTTGGCCGCAGGCCGCGTCGATATCGTCCCCGCGTGTCTTGCGTATTGTCGTCACAATCCCGGCGTCGCTCAAAATCCTGGCAAAGGCCTGGATCTGTTGCATTGAAGAACGGGCCAGTCCGGACTGCGGAAATGGATTGAACGGAATCAGGTTGAATTTGCACCAGCCGATTCGGTCCCCCGGAGCCTGCACCAGGCTGACCAGCTCACGCGCATGCTCGGCCTGGTCATTGACACCATCGAGCATGCAGTATTCAAAGGTAATGAAATCCCTTGGGGCAAATCGCAGGTAGTACCTGCAGGCCTCCATCAGTTCGGACAGCGGGTACTTTTTGTTCAGTGGCACCAGTTTGTCGCGCATGGCGTCGGTAGGCGCGTGCAGCGAAACCGCAAGCGCAACCGCGCACTCCTGCGCCAGCAAGTCCATCTTGGGCACGATGCCCGAGGTGGACACCGTAACGCGCCGCCGTGACAAGCCATAGCCGTGATCATCGAGCATGGTGCGCAGGGCTGGCAACAGTTCCGCATAGTTTTGCAGTGGCTCTCCCATACCCATCATCACCACATTGGAGATCACGCGTTCATCACGCTGCAGATGCTTGCGCAG
>CAIQVX010000097.1 GCA_903875275.1 uncultured beta proteobacterium
CTGTTCGGTCGCGATGACAAGGGCGTGCCAAAGCCGCAGATGGTCGAGAAATACAGCACCTCCAAAGACGGCAGGGAATGGTCGTTCACGCTGCGCAGCGGTCTGAAGTTCTCGGATGGCAGCCCCGTCACCGCCACCGATGCCGTCGCCTCGATCCAGCGTTGGGCCGGCAAGGACAGCATTGGCCGCGCCATGGCGGCCTCGGGCCCGCAGTGGAAAGTGGTCAACGCCACCACCTTCACCCTGACGCTGAAAGAACCCTTCGGCCTGGTGCTGGACGGCCTGTCAAAACCCTCCGGTTTTCCGCCAGTGATCATGCCCGAACGTCTGGCCAAGCTGCCGACCACCACACCGATGACCGAGGTGCTGGGCTCCGGCCCCTTTGTTTTCAAGCGTGATGAATGGGTGCCAGGCAACAAGCTGGTCTTCATTCGCAATCCGCATTACCTGGCGCGCAGCGAACCGGCCAGCTACCTCTCTGGCAGCAAGAAGACCGCATTCGACCGGGTTGAGTGGCTGTACCTGCCCGACGCCAACAGTGCCATCGCCGCCCTGCAAAAAGGCGAAGTCGATTATGTGGAGCAGGTGCCACCCGACTACATCACGCCGCTGCGTGCCGACCCCAACGTGAAAGTGGCGGCCTCCGGTGCCTGGCAGGGCTGGATGATCATGAACCAGTTGCACGCACCCTTCAACAACCCCAAAGTGCGCCAGGCTCTGCTCAAAGCGGTCAGCCAGGAGCGCTTCACTTCCGCCATGGGTTACCCGCTGGACATGCGCGTCACTTACTGCGCTGCGCTGTTCCTTTGCGGCGGCCCGAATCAGACCGATGCTGGCGCCGAGCCGTATCGCACGGCGGACGTCGCCAAGGCCAAACAACTGTTGGCGGAATCCGGCTACAAGGGCGAGAAGATCGTGCTGTTGGTACCGACCGACGTCACCTACCTTAACGCCATCGGTCTGATGGCAGCTCAGACCATGCGCAGCATCGGCATGAACGTGGACACGCAGAACATGGACTGGGCCTCCATCGGAGCCCGTCGTGCCAAGCGTGACGCACCCGAGGCCGGCGGCTGGAACATGTACGTCACGGTCGCTGGCGGTTTCGACGCTGACTCACCCGTGACCAATGCCTACCTCAGCGCCGCCTGCGGCACCAGCCTTCCGGGCTGGCCCTGCGACAAACAGCTCGATGAACTGCGCACGGCCTGGATCAAGGAGGCCGTGCCCGCCAAACGCCGCGTCCTGCTGGATCAGTTCCAGCAACGCGCCTACGAGGCACTGCCCTATATCAACGTAGGGCAGTACACACCGGCGATTGCCTTTCGCAAGACGATCAAGGGCGGTGAACGGCTTAACAGCGGCCTGCCCACCGTCTGGATGCTTGACAAGTAAGCCAGAGCGAATTCGAGATGCGTGTATTTACAGGAGCGCTGGCAACCGAAACCAACACCTTCGGCCCCATGCCCACGGGTCTGTCCTCGTTCAAGGACAGAGGCTATTTCCCGGCTGGGCAGCACCCGGCACAACTGAACCTGATTGCCGCCCCCCTGTGGGTGGCACGCCAGGTCAGTCAGTCCCGCGGCTGGACCCTGATCGAAGGCATGGTGGCGGCCGCACAGCCCAGCGGCACCGTCACCCGCCACGCCTATGAAACGCTGCGCGACGAGTTGCTGGCAGACCTGCGGGCAGCGCTGCCACTGGACATGGTTCTGCTTGGACTGCACGGCGCCATGGTGGCCGACGGCTACCCCGATTGCGAGGGTGACCTGCTGGAGCGCGTGCGCGCCATCGTCGGCGCCGATGTGGTGGTCGGCGCCGAACTCGATCCGCACGTCAACCTGAGCCGTACCATGGTCGAGATGGCCGACGTGCTGGTCGCTTTCAAGGAATATCCGCACACCGATATCGTGGAGCGGGCGCAGGAACTGATCACCTTGTGCGAAGCCAAAGCTGCTGGACACATTCGCCCGGTTCATGCGGTGGCTGACTGTCACCTGATCGTGCCCTTCCACACCACGCGCGACCCGGCCAAGGCACTGGTGCAACGCATTCAGGCGCTCGAAGGGCACAACGGTGTGCTCTCGATCTCCATCGCCCACGGTTTCGCGCACGGTGATGTGCCAGACATGGGCACCAAAGTCCTCGTCTACACCGACGGCAATCAGCCACAGGCCGATGCGCTGGCACTGCAACTGGCAGGAGAAATCATCGCCATGCGGGACCGGTTGGCCGTGCGCTACCCGGCTATTGACGCCGCGCTGGACGAAGCGCTGGCCTGCGAGGCGGGCCCAGTGGTGCTGGCCGACCGCGCGGACAACCCGGGCAGCGGCGCCACCGGCGACTCCACCTTCATCCTGCGTCGTATGGTCGAGCGCGGCATAGTCAACGCGGCCATCGGCCCGGTCTGGGACCCGGTCGCCGTGCGCATCGCCTTTGACGCTGGCGTTGGCGCGCGGCTCATGCTGCGCATCGGCGGCAAGATCGGCCCCCTGTCAGGCGATCCGCTGGACCTGGACTGCCAGGTCAAAGCACTTCAGCACGACCTCATCATGACCGGCCTGGCTGGCGCACCGACACCGATGGGTGACTGCGCGCTGGTCGAGGCGCAGGGCATCGAGATCGTGCTCGTCACGCTGCGCAACCAGGCCATGGACACCGATGTCTTCACGCAACTCGGTTGTGATCTGGCATCCCGCAAGATCATCTTGGTCAAGTCGGCGCAGCACTTTCACGCCTCTTTCTCCAGGGTCGCCAGACAAGTCATTTACGTCGGGGCCCCAGGTGCCGCCACACCGCACACCGCAACCCTGCCCTACACCCGGATCCGCCGCCCGATCTGGCCACTCGACGACATCGCCCAGGCGAACCTGATTTAAGCCCCCTATGAACCTTTTCACCGCCTTGCGGCTACCGACCCACTTTGCATTGACGATTGGCCTGCTGCTGACTGGCGCCGCAGCGCCTGCACTGGCCCAGACCAAAACGCTGCGCTTTGTCGCCCATGCCGACGTCAAGATCCTGGACCCCAGCTTCACCACGGCCTACATCACGCGCAACTTCGGCTACATGGTGTACGACACGCTGTTCGCGCAGGATGCCAAGGGCCAGCCCAAGCTTCAAATGGTCGAAAAATACACGACCTCCAAGGATGGCCGGCAATGGACTTTCACGCTGCGACCCGGCCTCAAATTCTCGGACGGCAACACCGTCACCGCTGCCGACGCCGTGGCCTCCATCCAGCGCTGGAGCACGCGCGACTCCTTTGGTCCGCCGCTGCGCGCCGCCGGTGCCGAGTGGCAGGTCGTGGATGCACGCACCTTCACGCTGCAGTTGAAGGAGCCCTTTGGCATGGTGCTGGAGGCGCTCGCCAAACCTTCGGGCTTTCCGGTCATGGTGATGCCGGAGCGACTCGCCAGATTGCCCACCAGTTCACCGATCAGCGAAGTGATCGGGTCCGGCCCCTTCCTGTTCAAACGCGACGAGTGGGTACCCGGCAACAAGGTGGTTTTCGTGCGCAACCCCGCGTATGTGCCGCGCAGCGAACCCGCCAGCGGCCTGGCCGGCAGCAAGAAGCCGGCCTTTGACCGGGTTGAGTGGCTGTACCTGCCCGACGCCAACAGCAGTGTGGCGGCATTGAAAAAGGGTGAGGTCGATTTTGTCGAAATGGTGCCACCCGATTACGTGACACCTTTGCGCTCGGACAGCAACGTGAAACTGCTGCCATCAAGCGCGCAGCAGGGCCAGTTGATCATGAACCACCTGTACCCGCCGTTCAACAACCCTAAAGTTCGCCAGGCCGTGCTCAAGGCCGTGAGCCAGGAACGCTTCAATGCCGCCATGGGTTATCCGCTGGACATGCGCATGACCTACTGCGCCACCTACTTCATCTGCGGCAGTGCCAACGACACACCGGCCGGCTCCGAGCCCTACCGCACTGCCGACATTGCCAAGGCCAAGCAAATGCTGGCAGAGTCAGGCTACAAGGGCGAGAAAGTGGTGCTGCTGGTGGCCAGCGATGTGCCCTACCTCAACGCACTGTCGCTGATGGCGCTGCAAACGCTACGCAGCATCGGCATGAACGTCGACGGCATCAGCATGGACTGGGCTTCCATCGGTGCCCGACGCGCCAAGCGTGAGGCACCGGAGGCCGGTGGCTGGAACGCTTACACCACGGTGGCCAACGAGTTCTCCATCAACAGCCCCATTGTCAGCACCTATCTGGGCGCTGCCTGCGGCAACTCGCTGCCCGGCTGGCCCTGCGACAAGACACTGGACGAATTGCGCTCCGCCTGGATTCAGGCAACGGTGCCGGCCAAGCGGCGCGAAGCACTCGGCGCCTTCCAGCGTCGCGCCTTTGAGACCGTGCCTTACATCAACCTGGGCCAGTACTTTCCGGCCTCGGGAGCGCGCAAGGAACTCAAGGGGGCCGACCGGGTCTGGGGTGGCATATCCAACCTCTGGGTTCTGGACAAATGAACTATTTGCTGCGCCGCCTGCTCGCCACCCTGCCCGTGATGGCAGTGGTGGCGGTGGTGGTGTTTCTGCTGATCCACCTCTCGCCCGGTGACCCGGCAGCGCTGATTGCCGGTGACCTGGCCACCACCGAAGACATTGAGAAGTTGCGCGCCGCCCTCGGGCTCGACCAGCCGCTGTGGCGCCAGTTCGCGCTGTGGCTGGCTCGCGTGCTCTCAGGCGATCTTGGCATATCCATCTTCACCCAGGTGCCCGTCACCAAGCTGCTGGCGCAGCGACTCGAACCCACACTGTCGATCGCAGTTCTGACGATGGCGCTCACCGTGTGCGTGGCAGTGCCGCTGGGCACACTCGCCGCACACCGCGCCGGCAGTTGGACCGACCGGCTGGTGATGCTGTTTGCGGTACTCGCGTTCTCGGTTCCGGTGTTCCTGATCGGCTACCTGCTGATCTACACCTTTACCATCCGTATCCCGCTGTTCCCGGTGCAGGGTTATGTGCACCTGTCTGAGGGCGTGGGCGCGTGGCTGAACAGCCTGGCCCTGCCCTGCATCAATCTGGCGCTGGTCTATATCGCCCTGATCACGCGCATGACACGCGCCACCGTGATGGAAGTGCTGCAGGAAGACTACATCCGCACGGCACGCGCCAAGGGGCTGGGTGTGTTCGCCGTGCTGGGCCACGCCCTGCGCAACGCCGCGATTCCGATTGCCACCACCGTGGGCGTCGGCATCGCCCTGCTGATCGGCGGTGTGGTGGTCACCGAGACCGTGTTTGCCATCCCCGGCATCGGGCGACTGGTGATCGACTCGGTGCAGCACCACGACTACCCGGTCATCCAGAGCGTGCTGCTGCTGTCAGCGGGCGTCTATGTGCTGATCAACCTGCTGATCGATCTGAGCTACCGCCTGTTCGACCCGCGCATCCAGTACTGACCATGTCCAGCCCACTGACCCTTGCTGCTGCACCCGACGAATTGCCCTTCGTCGTCTCGCGCTGGCGCTGGCTGCGCAAGAATCCGACGCTGATTCTGGGTGCCTTGTTGTTGCTGGTGGTGGCCCTGATCACACTGGCGGCGCCCTGGATCGCCACGCACGACCCGCAGGACATCGATCCACTCACGCGCATGCAGGGTGCCTCAGCCGAGCACTATTTCGGCACCGACGCGCTCGGGCGCGACGTCTTCAGCCGCGCCGTCTGGGGCGGCCGCGTCTCCATGATCGTTGGCCTGTCGGTGGCGCTGCTGGCCACACTGGGCGGCGTGCTGCTGGGTCTGGTGGCTGGCTTCGTGCGCTGGGCCGAGGGCCCGGTGATGCGCATCATGGACGGCCTGATGGCGATTCC
>CAIQVX010000098.1 GCA_903875275.1 uncultured beta proteobacterium
ATGACTCGCAGCGTGGCCGACGCCGCCCTGATGATGCAGGTGCTGTCGCTGCCCGACGCACGCGACAGCATGAGCCTGCCCTGGCAGGCGCTGGCCTGGAACAAGTTTGATCAGGGTGTGAACGTCCTGCGTGGCCTCAAGATCGGTCTCTTGCTCGATGCCGGCTGTGGCATGGCGGTGGAACCTGAAGTTCAGTCCGCGGTCGAAGCGGCGGCGCGCCTGTTTGAGCGCGCTGGTGCCAGCGTCACGCAGATGACACCCTTCATGACGCAGGCCATGCTTGACGGCATGGATCATTCCTGGCGCCTTCGCTCGCACATCGATCTGGCAGCACTGCCGGCCGACAAGCGCGCCAGCGTGCTGCCCTACATCCAGCAGTGGGCCGACAGCGCCGCCGGACTCAGCGGCCCCCAAGCGTTTGTCGCCTTCAGCCAGTTTCACGCCACGCGCCTGGCCAGCGTTCGCGCCTGCCAGCCTTTTGATTTCGTGATTTCACCGACATCTCCAGTGCCGGCGTTTGCCGCAGAACTGCCCTCGCCCACCAACGACCCGCTGCATCCGCTGGAGCACATTGGTTTCACGGTGCCCTACAACATGTCGGAGCAGCCCGCGGCTTCCATCAACTGCGGCTACACGCGCAGCGGCCTGCCGATTGGTCTGCAGATTGCAGGTCGGCGCTTCGATGATCTGGGCGTGCTGCAGGTGTCGCGTGCCTTTGAACTGTTGCGCGAGCCTCAACGTGCCTGGCCAGAGCCCCCAAAAGGCCTGAACTGAAGGGCCCCAACGATGCTCAATGACAGTCTGGGTAACCAGGTAAGTCTGCACGACGCGGCAAGTCTGGGCGCCGTCAACGACTTTGTTGAAGGCTTTATTTCCTGCGAGGCGCGCGTCGCCAACATCCTGCAGGTCTCCGAGTCGGACCAGAGCCCCCTGGTGCAGGCCTGCTGCGCCGCGCTGCACATGTTTGCCGAGTCGGCCCAGTGTCCGCGCAATGCCAGGCCCTATATCCAACGCGCACTCAGCAGCCTGAAATTGACCCCCGGTGTCACCCAGCGCGAACAGCGCTTTGTGGCGGCCGTGGCGGCCTGGGTTGACGGCGATATGGCTCAAGCCATCCGCCTGCATCAGGAGCAGGTGCAAGAGCATCCACGCGACCTGGCCTCGCTCAAACTGGGTCAATACCACCTGTTCAACATCGGCAACGCGCCAGGCATGCTCAAGCTTGCGCTGGCAGCGTTACCTGCAGCGCAGGATGTGCCCTACCTGCACGGCATGGCGGCCTTTGGCTGGGAGCAGTGTCACCTGCTGCGCCAGGCCGAGTTGGCCGCACGCAGGGCCATCGCCATGTGCGAGAAAGAGCCCTGGGCGCAGCATGCGCTGGCGCATGTCATGCTGACGCAGGGTCGGTTGACAGAAGGCCTTGCCTTCATGCAGCAGGTCAGTCCCAACTGGACGGGGCTGAACTCCTTCATGGTCACGCACAACTGGTGGCACCTGGCCGTCTTTGCGCTGGAGCTGGGCCGCAACGACGAGGTGCTGCGCCTTTACGACGAACAGGTCTGGGGTGTTGTCAAGGAGTACTCGCAGGATCAGATTGGTGCGGTTTCGCTGCTGTCCCGACTGGAACTGGCCGGCGTCGATGTGGGTGAGCGCTGGCAGGACGTGGCAGAGCATCTGCTGGCGCGCCTGAACGACCAGGTCCTGCCCTTTCTGGACATGCAGTACCTCTATGGACTGGCCCGGGCTGGCAGACCCCAGGCAGACGCTTTGATGGGGCACATCGAAGCCTTCGCAAGCGCCTCACCAGCCCCGGCTCAGGCCGACTCAAGACGCGTCTGGCAAGAAGTTTGCGTGCCGGCAAGCCGAGGTTTGCTGGCGCACGCCAGGGGCGACTACGCGCTGGCTGCGCAGCAACTCTGCACCGTGCTGCCGCGCCTTCCAGAGATTGGCGGAAGCCACGCGCAACGCGATTTGTTTGAACAGATCCATCTTGATGCGCTGGTCCGTTCGAATCAGTGGGTCAAAGCCCAGCACCTGGCGCAGCAGCGCGTGAACGGACAGTCTGAATCGGTCCGGGTCAGGCTGCAGGCGCAACGGATTTACGCCGCGCTCGGGATCGAAGCCGCCACACTTTTTTGATCGTAGACCGGCTGCGCTGGCATGTCGGCGAGGTGCCTGGCGTCAGCCCAGTCGAGGATTTCGATGGCGTCACCTGTGACGCGCACCCGGTTCACAGCGGCATTCGGAATATCGCTCTGACGCGGACCCGACAGCGGCAGGGCCAGCGCCGTGCGGTAAACCATGTCCAGCACCCCCCCATGCGTCACCACCACCAGCGTCCTGAGCGCGTGCTGGCGCGCCAGCGCGCGCAGCGCAGCGATCACACGGGCATGAAACTGCTGCGTGCTCTCGCCCCCGGCGAAGGCATGGTCGGCCTCGAACTTGATCCACTTCGCCCAGGCATCCGGATGCTGCGCCTTGATGTCATCGACCCGCATGCCATCGACCACACCGAAATTCTGCTCGCGCAGACCCGCATCCAGCTTCGTCATGCCCTGTTGCAATTGCAGGTGGTTCTGGCTGATCGGCAGTGCCGTCTGTTGCGTGCGGGTGAGGTCGCTGCAGACCAGTTCATGGATGGATTCACCTGCCAGACGCAGGCCCAGACGCCGCGCCTGTTCATGCCCGGTGGCATTCAACGGCACATCCACCTGCCCCTGAAAGCGCAGTTCGCGGTTCCAGTCGGTTTCGCCGTGGCGGATCAGAATCAGCTCTGTCATTGCGCGCCATCCGGAGGCGACTCCTGCCCTGACTTGACGATCATGACCGGAACACCAGCTGCATGAAGCACTTCGTTGGAGACCGATCCGAGCAAGGCACTGCGCAGCGCGCTGGTGCCGCTGGCGCCCATGACCACCAGATCACAGGCATGGCGTTCCAGAATGTCCACCAGCGTGTGCGCCGGATCACCCGAGGCTACTTCGCTTTCGCAGTCAAGATCGGCCTCAGCCAGCAGCGCCTGCGCCACCTCCAGCGTGTGGGCACCCGCGCTGGCGCTGACGCGTTCGAGCACCTTGGGATCGTGGGCCACCACCAGTTCATAGAGATTCGCCGGTTCCTGGACATTGGCCAGGACGACCCGGGTCTCGAGACCGGAATCCGCCATGCGGATGACAAAACGCACAGCCTCCAGAGAAACAGCGGAACCATCAACTGGCAGTAATATCTTCATTTTCTTGCTCCCGGGCTGGCACGTCACATTGAACCGCTCAAGGTTAGACCACTACTTCGCATGGCGTCTTGAGATGGCTCAATATACGCCAGTCTTCCAAAGGAACTTTTTGCATGACCCAACTTGTCTTTCTTCCCGGCCTGGCTGCCGACGCCGTGATGTGGGAACATCAGCTCGCGGTAGCTCCAAAGCAGTTCAGTCCGGTCGTCAGCGACGTGCATGCGCGCCACGCCAGTCTGCATGACATGGCAGCCTGCCTGTTGCTGGAGCATGCAGAAGATCTGATTCTCTGTGGCGCGTCCATGGGCGGCATGCTTGCCATGGAGATCGTGCGTCAGGCTCCACAGCGCGTGCGGGCTCTGGCGCTGCTTGGCACCAGTGCCAGGCCAGAGACCGACGCCATGCGCGCACTGCGCGAGTCAGCCATCACCCTGTTTGCACAGGGTCGTGCGCTCGAGGTCCTGGAGGCCAATCTGCAGTTTGCCTTTCACCCGAGCCGTTCGAAGGACCTGAGCCTGCGACAGCGCTACCTTGACTTCGTGCTGCGCGCCGGAGCGCAGCAACTGATACGGCAAAACCGGGCTCTGATGGCCCGAGCTGACGCCCGGCTTCATCTGGGCACGGTTGCCTGCCCGACCCTGGTGATGTGCGGCGATTCAGACCAGCTCACACCGCCAGAATGTTCGCTCGAAATTGCGCAATTGATCAAGGGGGCCGAGTTCACGCTCGTGCCAGATTGCGGCCACATGCTGACCATGGAGAGGCCGGCCGAAGTGAATTCTGTCCTGCTGAAATGGCTGTCGCAACAGTGCCGGGGCTGACTACTCGCGTGACAGCATGTGCACCTTTTCGATCAACCTTTCGTTGACGACACCGGAGACAAACTTGTTGACTTCGCCGCCCAGCGAAGCAATTTCACGGACGAATGTGCTGGAGATGAACTGGTAGCGGTCGCTGGGTGTGAGAAAGACTGTTTCCACGTGCGGCATCAAACTGCGGTTCATGCCTGCCAACTGGAACTCGTAGTCAAAGTCTGTCACGGCGCGCAGGCCACGCACCATCGCCTTGGCGCCGCGCGCCACCACGAAGTCGCGTAGCAGCCCTGAAAAACTCTCCACCTCCACCTGCGGATACGCCTTGACCACCTCGCGCGCCATGTCGATGCGCTCCTGCAAGGAAAACATGGCTTTCTTGTGATGTCCGGCGGCGACCGCCAGGATCACACGGTCAAACAACTGGGTCGCCCGACGCACCACATCCTCGTGGCCTAGGGTAATCGGGTCAAAGGTCCCTGGATAAACTGCAATCACGTTGGCCACCATCGTCTTCCTGTAGGTCGGTTAAGGGCGAAGCCTTATTCACTAATTCTTCCCTGACTACTCTCCTGCATTGCATTATGCAGTGTGCCGCCGTGCGGCAGCAGCGAACGCAGCAGATGCGCGTGCACGGCACCCGCCTTCAAGTGCCGGTACACCTTCAGCCCAAAGACTTCCAGTGATTCATCTGTCCACAGGGTTGGTGCTTCCAGGTAGACAAAACCATCCGCCCTCAGAGCGGGCGCGGCGGCTCGCAGCGCCGCCTCAAACAGCGCCGACTCAAAGGGGGGGTCCAGAAACACGGCGTCCATGCTCGCAGCGGCCAGCCCGCGCAACGCCGCCACGCCGTCGCCCCGGACAAGCTGCACAGCCTGGGCCTGCAACTTTGTCTGCACGCGGCGCAATTGCTCGATCAGGGCTGAGTCATGCTCCACAAGCAACACGTCCCGGGCACCCCGGGATGCAGCCTCAAACCCAAGCGCGCCCGTGCCGGCAAAGGCGTCAATACAACGCCAACCCGTCAAGTCCTGACCCAGCCAGTTGAACAGCGTTTCACGCACCCGGTCTGGCGTTGGGCGCAAGCCGGGCCTGTCCGCGACCACCAGCTTGCTGCGTTTCCACTGGCCACCAATGATGCGCAGTTCATGACTTGGCCTGACTGGTGACTTTTGGGGCTTCATGGTGCATCGATCTTACCCTGCACGGCTTGCGCAGCACACGCGCAAGGTCTATGCTCACGCTGCGTTCAGCCCATCCCATCAGGAGTGCACCATGTACAAACGAATATTGCTCGCTTACGACGGCTCCGAAAGCGGTCAAAAGGCCTTGCTCGACTGCCAGGATCTGGCGCAGTGGTCACACTCCGAGCTGACGCTGGTGGCGGTGATGCCCTTGAACATGGACGTGATGGGCATGGGGGTGGGCGTGTACGACCCGCAACTGATGGAGCGCGAAAAACAGGCGTTGCAAGCCGTGCTGGACGAAGGCATGCGCAGGTTGCGCGAAGCCGGCCACAGCGCCAGCGGCGAAGTGCTGGTCGGTGAAACCGTCGACGAGATCACCAAATATGCACGCAAGATTTCGGCTGACCTGCTGGTGGTCGGCCACCGCCACCTTGACAGTTGGGCGGCGCGCTGGTGGCGCGGTTCGATTTCCAAGACCCTGATTGAACACTCACCTTGCAGTGTGCTGGTGGCCATCACGCACTGAGCCGACAATTCATGGCGTCTGTCAGTCTACGCCGCTGCAGAAATGGCCGATCCCGGAGCGTTTCATAGAATGGGGCGATTCCAACAAGTCGCGTCATGTTCAGTTTTTTCAAAAAGAAGCCCTCCCCCAGTCCCACACCCGCGCCAGCGCCCGAGGCCGACCGCCCTGCCGAGCCCGCCAGAACGGGCTGGCTGGTCAAACTGAAGGCGGGGTTGCGCAAGACCGGTTCCAGCATCGCGACCGTCTTCACTGGCACCCGCATTGATGATGCACTGTACGAAGACCTGGAGGCCGCATTGCTGATGGCCGACACGGGTGTGAAAGCCACGCAATACCTGCTGGAAGACCTGAAGAAGCGGGTCAAGGAGAGCAAGAGCACAGACCCCGCTGCCGTCAAGGGACTTCTGGCAGAGTCGATTACCAGCCTGTTGCAGGCGCTGGAAAAGCCGCTGGTGATCGGTCAGTACAAGCCGACCGTGATCATGGTGACCGGTGTCAACGGTGCCGGAAAGACCACATCCATAGGCAAGCTGACCCGCCATCTGAGTGACCGCGGCGCCAGTGTGTTGCTGGCAGCCGCCGACACCTTCCGGGCTGCAGCGCGGGAACAACTTGGCGTCTGGGCCGAGCGCAGCACCGTGGAAATCATCAGCCAACAGGGTGGCGATCCGGCGGCAGTCAGTTTTGATGCGGTCAGCGCCGGCAAAGCCAGAGGCAAGGACGTGGTGCTGGTTGACACCGCCGGGCGCTTGCCAACCCAACTGCATCTGATGGAAGAACTGCGAAAAATCAAACGGGTGGTACAAAAAGCCGATGCGACAGCGCCGCACGAAATCCTGCTGGTGATCGACGGCAATACCGGACAAAACGCGCTGAGCCAGGTCAAGGCGTTTGACGATGCCCTGCAACTCAGTGGTCTCATCATTACCAAGCTCGACGGCACCGCCAAAGGCGGCGTCCTGGCCGCGATCGCCCGGGAGCGACCGCTACCGGTCTACTTCATCGGCGTTGGCGAGAAACTCGAAGACCTGGAGACCTTCAACGCCCGCGAGTTTGCGCAGGCGTTGCTGTCCTGAAGCGCCTTACTTGCTGGCGGCTTTGGCAGGTGGCTTGGCGGCTTTGGGCGCAGTCGCGGCTGGCGCGGGTGATGCTGATGCAGGTATTGCCTGGGCCAGGCGCTTGCCGATGGCCTGCTCAAGCGCCTTGACCTTGGGCTCGACCGCACTCTGCGTTTCAGCGACCAACTTGTCGATCAGCGCGTTTTGCATCTCGCCGCCGAGTTGCAGGAACTTGCGGTTCACCGGCGACTCGATGATCGCAATCAGCTGTTTGAGTTCGTCCTCACTGAACTTTTCTTCCAGCAGGGCCCCCACCGTCGATGGCGCGAGTTTGACCGCACGCTCGCGCACCATCGGCACGGCCTCGTCTGCATACTTTTTCGCTTCCGCCTGAATCTCTTTGGCGACGGCTTCGCGCTTGTCAGCTGGGACCTGCGACTGCAAGGCCATGCCAGCCTGCTGCAACATCTGCAAAGCGGGCCGCTCGGCCAGCGCCTGCGCTGCCTGCTCAATGGCGGGTTGTTGCAGAAGCAGGACCTTGGCCACGAGGTCCTTTTTTGTAGACGCAGTCTGCGCCTGCACGCCAGCGGCCAGCACCAGAAACGACACCATCATCCATTTTTTCATTGCAAACTTTCCTGAAAGAACACAAAATAATCAGTCAGCCCCGGACCCGACCAAGGGTCCATTATCAACCAGCCCGCAATTGACCATGCCCCACAAGAACCGCGCCGTGCCATCATGAAGAAGGTATTGCTGTTGGGATCTGGTCAGTCGCATGTCGACTTGCTCTCGACATTGGCCGCAACACCGCTGATCGACACGCAACTGACCCTGATTGCCCCCTACCCCCTGCACCTGTACTCTGGCATGGTACCGGGATTCGTGGCCGGACAGCATGCCCTGGAGGCCTGCCTGATCGGGCTGGAGCCCCTGCTTAAGCAGTCGGGTGTTCGCTGGCACACGGGCTCGGCTGTGGCTCTGGACATGGAGTCGGGGACTGTGCGCCTGGGCGATGGCAGCACCTTCGAATTTGACTGGCTTTCCATCGACGCAGGGGTCGTGCAGGACCGCCATCACATCGAGAGCACGCTGCCCGGTGCGCGCGAGCACGGCCTTTTTGTGCGTCCGCTGGAAGCCTTTTGCGCTTTGTGGCCCAAGATGGTCGAGATGGCAGCAAACCGGCCCCTGCGTATTGCTGTGCTTGGCGGCGGTGTCACCGCCATCGAGTTGGCGCTCGCCATCCGGCAACGGCTTGCCGAGTCCTCGGTAACCCTTGTTGCAGATCAGCACACTTTCGGCAGCGGCCTGCCGGCGGGAGCACAGCCGTGGGTGCTCAGTGCCTTGCGGCGACATCAGATCACGCTGTTGTCTGACACTGCGACGACGGTGGAGGCACAGCAGGTGCTGCTCGCCAGTGGTGCCCGCCTCGCCTGTGACGCGCCGGTCATTGCTCTCGGTGAGCAGGCACCCGCCTGGCTTGGCCACAGTGGGCTGGCGCTGAACCCGCAGGGCAGGATAGCCACCGACGGATTCGGGCGTTCCACCAGCCACGCCCATGTCTTTGCCAGTAGCGAGATCACCTCACGCGCACAACCCGCCCTGACCGCCAATCTGTTGGCAGCGCTGGCCGGATTGCCTCAGACCCGGCCAACATCCCAGCCCAACACGCTCCACTTTCTCTCCTACGGTGATCGCCGTGCAAGGGTTAGCTGGCGCGGCCTCTCAGCCACGGGACACTGGGTCTGGTGGTTGCGCAACTGGCTGGAAAGGCGCCACCTCCAGCGCTACAGCCGGGACTGAACCCTCAGCTTGCCCACGAGAGGGCCTGCTTCAACCCGACCGATCTGGCTCGCCGCCCAGAAGCCGTGGCGCTGGAAGATTTCCAGCACGGCGCCGACCGCCGCCGGCGCACAGGAGACGAGCAGGCCGCCGCTGGTTTGCGGATCGCTCAACAGGTCCTGATCGACCCTGGCAAAGCCCGCCGGCAATTCGACGTCCTTGCCGTAAGCTGCCCAATTGCGCCCGGAGGCTCCCGTCACCATGCCCTGCAGGGCCAGTTCCCGCACACCAGGCAGGAGCGGTACGCTGGGCCAGTCAATCTCAACCGTGCAGGTGGCCCCACGCGCCAGTTCCAGCGCATGGCCGGCCAGGCCGAAACCCGTCACATCGGTCAGCGCATGCACGCCGGGCAAGGCCGCCAGTTCCGGCCCTGGCGTGTTGAGCTGCGTGGTCACGCTGATCATCCGGGCGTAGCCCGCGGCATCGAGCTTTTCCTTCTTGAGCGCTGCTGACAGAATGCCAACGCCCAGAGGCTTGCCCAGAATCAGCTTGTCACCTGGCCTGGCATCGGCATTGCGCTTGACCAGACTGGGGTGCACCAGGCCCAGAGCCACCAGCCCATAAATCGGCTCCACCGAGTCAATCGTGTGGCCGCCGGCAATCGGAATTCCGGCGGCGCGACAGACGCTGGCGCCGCCTTCCAGGATCAGGCCTATGGTCCGGGTTGACAGTACATTGATAGGCATGCCAACCAACGCCAACGCCAGGATCGGCTTGCCGCCCATGGCGTAAACGTCCGAAATCGCGTTGGTGGCGGCAATTCGACCGAAATCGAAGGGGTCGTCCACGATGGGCATGAAGAAGTCCGTGGTCGCAATCAGCGCCTGCTCGTCGTTGAGTTGGTACACAGCCGCATCGTCCGAGGTCTCGATGCCGACCAGCAATTCCCTGGGCAGCGGCATTGCGCTGACGTTCTTCAGGATGTCTGACAGCACGCCGGGGGCAATCTTGCAGCCACAGCCACCGCCGTGGGACAGACTGGTCAGGCGCGGCTCTGGAACTGCCGCGCCAGGGGAGTTTGGGTTTGAAGAGGTCATGGTCCGGCTATTTTCCCTTGAAATACCCTGCCGGCACTCCATTTTGAGGACTATCGCTTCGATTGAACCCTTCAATTAGCACTCGATCGAAGAGAGTGCTAATATGGAGGCTATGAAAAAAAGGAGGTCAGGTATGGCTCATCCCACTGGAGTTTCAGGTTCCGCATTGACACTGGCCAACCCGTGGGCCGTGGTGCCCGCGCTGGGCAACCTTGATGCTTACATCTCGACAGCGAACCGTCTGCCCATGCTGACGCTCGAGCAGGAGCAGGAGTTCTCACGCAAGTACCGGCAGGACAACGATCTGGACGCAGCCGGGAAGCTGGTGCTGTCCCACTTGCGCCTGGTGGTGTCGATTTCGCGCCAGTACCTTGGCTACGGACTGCCCCACGGCGACCTGATTCAGGAAGGCAACGTGGGCCTGATGAAGGCCGTCAAGCGCTTTGACCCGGACCAGGGTGTCCGGTTGGTGAGTTACGCCATGCACTGGATCAAGGCCGAGATTCACGAGTACATTCTGAAGAACTGGCGCATGGTCAAGGTCGCTACGACCAAGGCCCAGCGCAAGCTGTTTTTCAACCTGCGCTCTATGAAGCAGCGCTACAAATCCGATGATGCGGCAGCCGACAACGGCACCCACCGCGAAACTTTGAGCGATGAGCAGATTGAGGCCATGGCGGCCGAGCTCAACGTCAAACGCGAAGAAGTCATCGAGATGGAAACCCGCCTTGCGGGCGGAGATGTTCTGCTCGATCCGAGCCCGTCAGACGAGGGCGAGGTTGCCTTCGGCCCGATTGCGTATTTGACCGATACCCGGCACGAACCGACTGCCATGATTGAGGCGCACGAGCGTGACATTCTGGCCAGCGACGGCATCGCCACCGCGCTGCAGGCGCTCGATGAGCGCAGCCGGCGCATTGTTGAGGAACGCTGGCTCAAGGTCAACGACGACAATTCAGGCGGCATGACGCTGCATGAGTTGGCGGCTGAATACGGTGTCAGCGCCGAGCGCATTCGACAGATCGAAGTGGCGGCGATGAAGAAAATGAAGAAGACACTCACCGAGTACGCATAACGCCGCAATCTGCGGCCGGGTGAGCCGGTTGAGGATGGCCTCAGCTGGCCTTGAAGTGCTCGAACTCGACCTTCAGCGTGTCAAACCGGGAAAACAGGGGGTCCAGCTGATCGGCCTGCAAGGGCTGCTTTCCGAGCCTTTCAATCGCCGACTCCAGCAAGCGACTGGTCCGGTGCAAGCTGCTCACGCCAGCTTGCTGTGAACTGTCCTGCAACGCATGAAGAATCCGCAGCGCCTCGTTGCGGGCACTCACGTTGTCGGGCCGAGCCCGCCATTGCCTCAGAGCCCCGCCCAATTGCTGCAGCAAGGGCAGCGCTTCTTCAGTGAACTGCTCTGCAGCATCGATATTCTCGAACTCCGCAAGCGCCGCCGCCGAGTCGCCCATCTCAAACTGTGCGACTTCCGCCAGCGCCTGCAACAGCCTGGGTGCCGGTTCCTTGAGAAACCCGGCAGCAAATTGATGCAGCAGACGCCGGACATCCTCGGCTGCCTCAAGAAAGAGGCTGGCGTGTTCTGGCAAACCCGGCACATGCGGCTGCACGTGGCGCAGCGCCTTTTCCAGCGCCTGTGCCAAGCTGGCAATTCCGGCCAGGCCAACCCCGGCAGAACTTTGCGCAAGAGAAGCGGCCCAGCCCAGCGTACCCTGCGAAACCGGCCGGTGCAACTCAAGCGCCCATTCGCTGAGCTCGACATGCAGACAGCGCGACCACTCGTCAGCCTCATTCAGATAGGCATTGAATTCCGCGATGCCGATGCGCAGATTTCCTATCACCTTGGCCCGATCTTGCGAAGTTTCCTGCCGCAATTCCGCTGCGCTGCGAGCCTGAATCCCGGCCAGGTCGTAGGCCCTGCTCACTGCACCGACCAGAGCTGACTGCGCAGCGGCCTCGGCTCCTGCCTGCGCCATCAGCATCAGCAACTCGCAGGGCAGTTGCCGGGAAACATCGGTCTGTCCCCGAGCCAGTGCCCGGTACTGCAGAAGGATCCGGGACAGCATGCGCTTGCACCGCGCATCGGCAGGGCACAGGTTCAGCGACAGGGCCTCAAAGTAGCTGGCACAAATTTGCCAGAAGACGCGCGGCTTCAATTCGGTCTGCGCCTGTGCCAGACCCAGACTGATATCGCGCATGGCTCGAGCTCGGGCCGGGTCCGCAGATCTGATCAGTTGCAGAATGTGCTCATCGAGGCCTGACTGAAGTTCGGCGTCGTACGCCAGGGCATCCCGGTGCACAGGCAGCTCAAAGTCAAGCCATCGCCAGGCGACGGGCCACGGGTCTGCCGGGGTTAGTGGGGCTTGCATGAGCTTGTGGTGATCTGCACTCAAGGTCTCAAATTTGCACCATTTCGAAATCTTCCTTGCGCGCTCCGCACTCCGGACAGGTCCAGTTCAAAGGCACAGCACTCCAGGGCGTTCCTGGCGCCAGCCCATGCTCCGGAGCACCAACCGCTTCGTCATAAAGCCAGCCACAAATCCGACACATCCAGTTATTGGTCGAGCTCACAGAGAAACGCCTTCTAATAGAATGGCTTCATTGTAGAACCAGGCCAACAGACGCGCCCACCCCCACCCATGACACACTCCACCGACCACAATCAAGCCCTGTTCGACCGCGCCAAACGGGTGATTCCAGGCGGCGTCAACTCTCCCGTCAGGGCTTTCAAGGCGGTCGGCGGTACGCCACGTTTTGTCAAACGTGCCCAGGGCGCCTATTTCTGGGATGCGAACGACCAGCGCTACATCGACTACATTGGCTCATGGGGTCCGATGATTCTGGGTCACGGTCACCCGGCCGTGCTGAAGGCGGTTCAGGAAGCAGCCCTGGAGGGCTTTTCGTTTGGAGCTCCAACCGAGCGCGAAGTGCATCTCGCCGAAGAAATTCTCAAGCTCATGCCCTCCATGGACATGGTGCGTCTGGTCAGCTCCGGCACGGAAGCGGCCATGAGTGCCATCCGCCTTGCCCGCGGGGCCACCGGACGCAGCAAACTGATCAAGTTCGAGGGCTGTTATCACGGCCATGCCGATGCCCTTCTGGTCAAAGCCGGCTCCGGTCTGGCCACCTTCGGCAACGCCACCAGCGCTGGCGTCCCGCCTGAAGTGGTGCAGCACACCCTGGTGCTCGAATACAACAACGTGGCCCAGCTGGAAGAGGCCTTCCACCTTTATGGCAAGGAGCTTGCCTGCCTGATGATCGAGCCCATCGCCGGCAATATGAACTTTGTGCGCGCCTCGGTTCCCTTTGTGAAGCGCTGTCGTGAACTGTGCACCGAATACGGCGCCCTGCTCGTGTTTGACGAAGTCATGAACGGTTTTCGGGTTGCCCTGGGTAGTGCGCAAAGCGTCTATGCACGCCAGATTCCCGGGTTCGAACCCGACATGACGGTGATGGGCAAGGTCATTGGTGGTGGCATGCCGCTGGCGGCCTTTGGTGCCAGGCGCGCCGTGATGGAACTGCTGGCCCCGCTGGGCGCGGTGTACCAGGCCGGCACGCTCTCGGGCAACCCGATCGCAACCGCCTGCGGTCTTGCCACCCTGCATGAGATCAGCAAGCCCGGCTTCTTTGAGGACCTCACTCGCAAGACCCGCTCGCTCGTGACCGGTCTGGCCGCCGCTGCAGCAGCGCAGGGCGTGCCTTTTAGCGCCGACAGCGAAGGCGGCATGTTTGGCTTCTTCCTGCTGCCGGAACTGCCGCAGAACTACCCTCAGGTCATGAAGACAGACAGCGCTCGCTTCAACAAACTCTTCCACGGCTTGCTGGACCGTGGCGTCTACATCGCACCGGCGCTCTACGAAGCTGGCTTTGTGAGCGCAGCTCACACTGACGCCGACATCGCCGCCACGGTGGCAGCGGCAAGCGAAGTATTCAAATCGCTCTAAGCGTTCCATCGACGAGTGACTTCCTGAGGAAGGTTCTGGAAAATCCAGGCGGGTAGTCAGGCAGTTCACCGAAACACTCGTAGCAGAGTTCCACACCGCCGGATGGGCAGATTGTCTGGAACTGCAATTCCGCAGATCAGAATCCGGTAAGCAACCACGGCACTTGCGGCACCTTGGCCGGCAAGTACACCCCTCCCAATTGCCGCAGCTGATCAGTGCCTGAAATGGCGCACGCCTGAGAACACCATGGCCACGCCGCGCTCGTTGGCCGCGTCGATGACTTCCTGATCACGCATCGAGCCACCGGGCTGGATGACGCAGGTGGCCCCCGCATCAACGATCACGTCCAGACCATCACGGAACGGAAAAAAAGCATCGCTGGCCGCTGCCGTGTCTGCGAGCGACAGGCCGGCGTGCTGCGCCTTGATGCTGGCAATGCGGGCCGAATCGAGCCGACTCATCTGACCCGCTCCTACGCCCATGGTCATGCCAGCCTTGCAGAAGACAATGGCGTTGCTCTTGACGAACTTGGCCACATTCCAGGCAAACAGCAGGTCCTGCAGTTGTTCAGCCGTGGGCTCGATCCTGGTCACCACCTTGAGATCAGCGAGCGTGAGCTGGTGGTTGTCCGCGGTCTGCATCAACAGACCCGATCCAACGCGCTTGAAGTCCACCGAATTGCGCCCGTTGTCCCAATCGCTGGCGCCGCCGGCGGGCAGCGCAATCTTGAGAATGCGCACGTTGACCTTGCTCTTGAACACGGCCAGTGCCCCGGGCGTGTAGTCGGGGGCCATCAGCACTTCGACAAACTGCTTTGAAATCTCCAGCGCTGCGGCTTCGTCCAGTGTCCGGTTCAGCGCAATGATGCCGCCAAAGGCGGATGTGGGATCGGTCTTGAAAGCCTTGCTGTAAGCCTGCAGCGCGTTGGCCCCAAGCGCCACGCCGCAGGGATTGGCGTGCTTGACGATGACGCAGGCTGCGCCCGCTTCACAAGAAAAACTCTTCACACACTCCCAGGCCGCGTCCGCATCGGCGATGTTGTTGTAACTGAGTTCCTTGCCCTGCAGTTGCTGTGCCGTCACCAGCGCACCCGGTGCCGGGTAGAGGTCGCGATAGAACGCGGCCTGCTGGTGCGGATTTTCACCGTAGCGCAGGTCTTGCAGCTTGACAAAGCGCGCGTTCGATTGCGCCGGGAACAGTTGCCTGGATGGTGTGCTGTTGCCTTCCTCAAAGTTGAGCGCTGACAGGTAGTCACTGATGGCACCGTCGTACTGGCTGATGCGGTTGAAGGCCGCCACCGACAGGGCAAACTTCGTCTTCAGGCTGATGCCGCCGGCCTTGAGTTCAGCCAGCACACCAGCGTACTGTGAAGCGTCGGTCAGCACCGCCACGTCCTTCCAGTTCTTGGCGGCGCTGCGCACCATGGCCGGGCCGCCAATGTCAATGTTCTCGATCGCATCTTCCAGAGTGCAGCCGACCTTGGCGACAGTCGCCTCGAACGGATACAGGTTGACCACCAGCAGGTCAATGGTGTCGATGCGGTGCGCCTGCAATGCCGCCATGTGCTCGGGCAGGTCGCGCCGTGCCAGCAAGCCACCGTGCACTTTGGGGTGCAGGGTCTTGACGCGGCCGTCCAGCATCTCCGGAAAACCGGTGAGTTCAGCCACTTCGGTCACTGGCAGGCCCTTGGCCGCAAGCAGACTGGCGGTGCCGCCGGTGGAGATGAGTTTGATGCCCAGCGCATGCAGGGCCTGCGCCAGTTCGACGATGCCGGTTTTGTCGGAGACAGAGATGAGTGCGTTCATGGATTTAGATCAGTTTGTGTTCAAGCAACTTCTTGCGCAAGGTGTTGCGATTAAGGCCCAGCCACTGCGCGGCTCGGGACTGGTTGTCGTCAGCATGACGCATCACGACTTCAAGCAAGGGCTTTTCCACCACGCGCACCAGCATGTCGTACATGCCATCAGGCTCGGTGCCACGCAAATCACGCAGGTAGGTCTCCAAACTCGCCCGCACGCATTCTTCAATGTGCTTCTTGCTCATACTGTCATCTCCCTGCGTTCTTCTTCATGGCCAGTCAGAGGGCAGCCCCAGCCTTCCCCAATTCGGTCCATCAGCCCATTCAGACGGTCAAAGTAACCGGCCACTGCAGCCACCTGACTGGCGCAATTCTCGATCAAATTCATTTTCCGGCGAAATTCCTCACCGCCTGGCAGATACCTGACATACCAGCCGATGTGCTTGCGTGCGCTGCGCACCCCCAGAAACTCGCCGTACAACTGGTAATGATCCTGCAAATGGTCGAGCGTCCATTGTTTCACTTCAGCCACCCGCGGCGGCGCCAAATGCTTGCCTGTTTCCAGAAAATAGTCGATCTCGCGAAAAATCCAGGGTCGGCCCTGCGCAGCGCGGCCAACCATCAGTGCATCAGCCCCGGTGGCTGCCAGCACAGCGCGTGCTTTCTCGGGCGAGTCGATATCCCCATTGGCTACCACCGGCACGACCACAGCCGCCTTGACCTCTGCAATGGTGTCGTACTCGGCCTCACCGCTGTAACCCTGCTCACGGGAGCGTCCGTGCACCGTGATCATCTGCACGCCCGCACTCTGAGCCTGCCGAGCCAGTTCGACGGCATTGCGGTGCTCTTGCGACCATCCGGTGCGCATCTTCAGCGTGACCGGAACGCCGTGCGGGGCGCAGGCCTGCACAACCGCATCCACAATGCGCAGCGCCAGAACCGGGTCCTGCATCAGCGCGGAGCCAGCCCACTTGTTGCAGACCTTCTTCGCCGGACACCCCATATTGATGTCGATGATCTGGGCACCAAGATCCATGTTGTGACGCGCGGCATCTGCCATCAGCGTCGGCTCGGTACCGGCAATCTGCACAGCGATCGGTCCGGGCTCGCCCTCGTGATCGGCACGTCGGGTGGTCTTGGCGGTATGCCACAGGTCAGGACGACTGCTGATCATCTCGCTCACTGCGTAGCCCGCACCCAGTCTGCGGCAAAGCTGCCGGAACGGCCGATCCGTCACGCCCGCCATGGGGGCTACAAATAGTCGATTGGGAAGTGCAAAGGGCCCGAGCTTCATGCGAGGCGCTGATTCTAGCTGCTCAATATTTCAGCAATCAAAAGGCAAACCTATACTGGCGCACCCATGGAAGCCTGGCTCGAACAATTGCTGGTGATGCTTGCCCTGCCCAAATTCGGCTTGAGCACCGTCTTTGTCGTCTCCTTTGTTTCCGCCACCCTGCTTCCCCTGGGATCGGAACCCGCCGTCTTCGGCCTGGTCACGCTCAACCCGGCTCTGTTCTGGTCGGCCATTCTGGTGGCCACAGCTGGCAACACCCTGGGTGGTGCGCTGACCTGGGCCATGGGACTGGCTTCGCACCAGGTGGTAGACCGCTACCAGCACTCCAGACACCACCTGAGGGCCCTGGACTGGCTCGAGCGCATTGGTCCCAAGGCTTGCCTGCTGTCGTGGCTGCCCATTGTGGGCGACCCGCTTTGCGCAGTGGCGGGCTGGCTCAAGTTGCCATTCTGGCCCTGCCTGGCCTACATGGCGATTGGAAAATTTGCTCGCTACCTGACGATGACGGCAGCACTGGTGGGCATGTTCGGAACACGGATCTGAGCGGGCGCGCGATCACTGTCTATCGGGGGCTCGAATCCACATGGAGTCCGGCCAGGCGCTGCAGGTCCATCGCCAACTCGAATGGCCCATCTGATGCCATGCCCCGCAGAATCAGCCGCTGCGGCGTCGGCACCATGGGGAAAAACAGGCTGCCCCGCAAAGCGGCGTTCGGCGCCAGTTGTATAGGCAGTTTCAGCCGCCGGCGCTCGAACTCAATCTGCACCCTGTCCTTGTTCTGGTAGTTCATCACTGCTACTGCCGTGACATTGGTCAGAAGCAAGACCGGCATGACATAGAGAATCCCTGTGGCCGCTCCTCCGGCAAGACCCATGCCCAAAGCTGCCGCCTGCATGGCCCCTGCAGCACCGACACCCAAAACAAAGCGACCAACTCGGGCATAACGCTCCCAGTTCGCCTCACTGAGCCTCTCAAGCTCCCACGGATCGGTTCCCGGCAGTTTGCTCTCGCCCAGAATATCGACCAGTGCCAGACTTTCGACAGTGATGACACGGGAGCCGCGACTGCGCAGACTGATGCTGTATTCGTCCCACAAAGCGTCCTGCTTCCATGAGCCCGGTCCCTGATACACCGTGACCGAGGCCAGCCTGATTTCGAGTTCCGGGTTGGCAGCCACAACATTGAGTTCGAGAGCGCATGTCGACGGCTCGTCCACCATGCGGTACTTGCGGGTGGTCGTGCAGCCACCAAGCACGCACGCTGCCGCGCTGACGACCAGCAGCGCCCTGATGATGAACCACATCGCCCCCCTTGTGCCGGGGGGAGCAATGCCTGCGCTGAGCATGGGGAATCGGCTTACGGGCTGAACAGGAAATTCATGACGTCGCCGTCCTTGACGACGTATTCCTTGCCTTCGCTTCGCATCTTGCCGGCATCTTTGGCGCCCTGCTCGCCCTTGAAGGCAATGAAGTCGTCATAGGCGATGGTCTGGGCGCGGATGTAGCCCTTTTCGAAATCGGTATGGATAACCCCGGCGGCCTGCGGGCCGGTGTCGCCCACATGAATGGTCCAGGCTCGCACTTCCTTGACACCAGCGGTGAAATAGGTCTGCAGGCCGAGCAGTTTGAAGGCAGCAACAATCAGGCGATTGAGCCCCGGCTCATCCTGACCAATCTCGGCCAGGAACATCTTCTTGTCTTCGTCCGACATATCGGCCATTTCCGCTTCCATCTTGGCGCAGATCGCCACCACAGGCGCGTTCTGGACGGCCGCATACTCTTTCAGGCGATCCAGGAAGGGATTGTTCTCAAAGCCGTCTTCCGACACATTGGCCACAAACATGGCAGGCTTGGCCGTGATCAGGAAAAACTGTTTCAGCAGAGGCAACTCCTCCTTGCTGAACTCCAGCGTGCGCACGGGTCGGGCCTCGTTCAGAGCGGCCTGGCACTTTTCCAGAATGGCGACCAGTTTGATCGACTCCTTGTCACCCGAACGGGCAACCTTGATGACCCGGTGCAAGGCCTTCTCGACCGCGGCCAGATCGGCCAGGCAGAGTTCGGTCTGGATCACTTCAATGTCGGAAATCGGATCGACCTTGCCAGCGACGTGAATCACATTGGCGTCCTCGAAGCAGCGCACCACATTGATGGTGGCGTCGGTTTCACGAATGTGCGCCAGGAACTTGTTGCCCAGGCCCTCACCCGTACTGGCACCGGCGACCAGACCCGCGATGTCGACAAACTCGACAATGGCACGCTGAATCTTCTGCGGACGAACGATCTCCGCCAGCGCATCAAGCCGCACGTCAGGCACCTCCACGATACCCACATTGGGCTCGATGGTGCAGAAGGGGTAATTCTCGGCCGGGATGCCGGCCTTGGTCAGGGCGTTGAACAGCGTGGATTTCCCCACGTTGGGCAAACCCACGATGCCACATTTCAAACTCATGAAAATATCCTTAGATGCCCGAATTGTAATGACCAGCCATTCGCTCCCGCTGGCAACGCCTTCTACAATCCCGTCATGACTCAAGCCTATGACATCTGTATCCGCGGCGGCGGCATTGTGGGGCGCACGCTGGCCCTGTTGCTGGCGCGCGAACGCCTGCGAGTCGGGCTGGTGGAACAAGCGCCAAAGTTGCCCACAGCTGATTCCGGCACGGGTGATGATGTGCGGGCCTATGCCCTGAATGCCAAATCACGCGCGCTTCTGGAATCGCTGCGCTGCTGGCCCGATGACCGGCATGCCACCGAGGTGCTGGCCATGCAGGTCAAAGGCGACGATGGAGGCGAAGTCAACTTCTCCGCAGCCGAGCTCAAAGTGCCGGGTCTGACCTGGATTGTGGACGTACCGGCGCTGGAAGCGCGGCTGGCAGAGGCGGTGCGCTTTCAGCCATTGATCGAACTGCTCGGCGCGCCGCAGGACGCCCCGCTGACGGTCATTTGCGAAGGCAAAACGAGTAGCACGCGAGCCGAATTCGGCGTCGATTTTGAAGTCAGCCCCTATCCCCAGACAGCGATTGCTGCGCGCCTGCAGTGCGAAAAGCCGCACGCCCAGACCGCGTTTCAGTGGTTCAGCCAGGACGAGATTCTGGCCTTGTTACCACTCGACGGCGCACAGGGCAGCGCAGTCGCCCTGGTCTGGTCGGCCTTGCGGGAGCGTGTACCTGCCCTGATGGCACAAGACGCGCAGGCCTTTTGCCAGCAGATTGAGGCTGCCAGTGAGGGACGTCTGGGAAAGATGAGCCTGATCAGCGAACGTGGCGCCTGGCCCCTGCAAAGCGCACACGCTGCTCGCTGGATTGGAAGGCATGGTGCGCGCGCCTGGGCTCTGGCCGGCGATGCGGCGAACAATGTGCATCCACTGGCAGGCCAGGGCCTGAACCTGGGCCTGTCAGACGTGGCCGCGCTGGCCACCACACTGGGCGAGCGCGAGTACTGGCGCAGCGTCGATGACCACAAACTTCTGCGCCGCTACGAACGTTCGCGCAAGGCCGAGGTGATGGTGATGGACGCCACGATGGATGGACTGCAGCGCCTGTTTTCGCGCCACGGCGCCAGTTGGCAGGCAGCGCGAAACTGGGGTATGAACGGCTTTGAGCGCAGCGGCGCGCTGAAGCTCTGGGTGGCCCGACAGGCCATGGGTTATTGAAACTGGACGGATGACAATGAAATTTCTTAAAGCTGCCCTGGCTCTGGCCATCTTTTTCGCTGTGTCTGGCGCGATGGCGCAAGAGGCGGCAATACGCAAGAATCTGGCGGAGCGCATCCCGCAATTGCCAAAGATTGACGAAGTCAGCAAGAGCGCCATGCCCGGTCTGTACGAGGTACGCGTCAACGGCGCCGAAATCTACTACACCGATGCCGAAGCCAACTTCCTGTTCCAGGGCATCCTGATTGACACCAAGCAGCGCCGCAACCTGACCGAGGAGCGGGTTGAAAAGCTCACCGCCATCGGCTTTGATGCGCTGCCACTGAAGGACGCGTTCACCATCGTGCGTGGCACAGGCAAGCGCAAACTGGCCGTCTTTGAAGACCCCAACTGCGGCTACTGCAAACGCTTTGAGCGCGACCTGCAGAAAGTGGACAACGTCACGATCCACATGTTTCTTTACCCTATCCTGAGTGCCGACTCGAATGAAAAGTCAAAGAACATCTGGTGCGCCAAAGACCGCGCCAAAGCCTGGCAGGACTGGATGGTGCGCGACAAGGCCGCACCCACTGCAAGCTGCGACGTGACCGCCATCGACCGCAATGTGGAAATAGGGCGCAAGCACAAGATCAGCGGTACACCCACACTGATCTTTGCCGACGGCACCCGCGTGCCGGGCGCCATCACGGCAGCCCAGGTGGAGAAATACCTGACGGACGCTAAGAACTGATGCCGGACGCAGCCATTGCCTACACAGTGCAGGTTGACGACCTGCACGCGCACCTGTTCGCCGTCAGCCTCACAATAAAGCAGCCTGCCGCCCTGCAAAAACTGAGCTTGCCGGTCTGGATCCCTGGCAGCTACCTGATGCGTGAGTTCTCCAAGAACCTGCAGAAGTTGCAGGCGCGCCAGGGCAACAAGGTACTGACGCTGTCGCAACTCGACAAATGCAGCTGGCAGGTGCAATGCGCCGAGAACAAGCCACTGCTGCTGACCTACCAGGTCTACGCCTTTGACAGCTCGGTGCGTACCGCCTGGCTCGACCTGACGCGCGGATTCTTCAATGGCACCAGCCTGTTTCTCAGGGCAGAGGGCCAGGAAGACGCGCCCCACGCCCTGACGCTGCTCGCCGCCAACACCCCGCATGGCTGGCAGGCGGCGACCGGCCTGAAACCGGGCAAGGTGGCAAAGAACGGGTTTGGCAACTACCTGGCTGCCAATTACGACGAACTGGTGGACTCGCCGGTGGAACTGGGCGCGTTCTGGAGCGGCTCATTTACAGCCTGTGGCGTTGCTCACCGCTTTGTCGTGGCTGGTGCCCCGCCCGGATTTGACGGCAAACGCCTGCTTTCGGACACGCAGAAGATCTGCGAAGCCGAGATCCGCTTCTGGCACGGCACCAAAGCGGGCAGCCACAGCAGCACCCAGGCGCCGCACCAGAACTACCTGTTCATGCTCAATGCAGTGGATGAGGGCTATGGCGGTCTGGAGCATCGCAACTCGACCGCCCTGATCTGCAAGCGCAAGGATCTGCCTGTGCTGAATACGGATACAAAGGCCGCGCAGGGCAGGAAATCGGAGGGCTACACCACCCTGTTGGGCCTCATCAGCCATGAGTACTTCCATACCTGGAACGTCAAGCGCCTGCGTCCGGCAGAGTTTGCACGGTATGACTACGCGAACGAAAACTACACCGAACTGTTGTGGTTTTTTGAAGGCTTCACCAGCTATTACGACGACCTGTTGCTGCGTCGCAGCGGACTGATAGACAGCAAGGTGTATCTGGAACTGCTGGGAAAGACCATCAACCAGGTTCTGCAAACGCCCGGGCGCCAGGTTCAAACCGTGGCGCAGTCAAGCTTCGACGCCTGGGTCAAGTACTACCGGCAAGACGAAAACACCGCCAACGCCACCATCAGCTATTACACCAAGGGTTCGTTGATTGCGCTGTGCCTTGATCTGACGCTGCGCCGCGAAGGCAGGACCTCGCTCGACGCCGTGATGCGAGCCCTGTGGCAGCGTTGCCAGGGCGGGCCGATGACAGAAGCAGATCTGTCGGCGGTACTTGTGCAGTTGTCCGGCCGGTCTTTCAGCAAGGAACTGGGGCGCTGGATTCACGGCACTGCCGACCTGCCCCTGAAAGGGCTGCTGGATGGCCAGGGCGTTGTCGTGAAAGAAGAGCCCGCTGGCGTGGCGCAGCGCCTGGGCCTGCGCGTCAGCGAGAACGCCGGAATTCAAATCAAGTCGGTGCTGCGCGGCGGTGCTGCTGAAAAGGCGGGCTTTGCCGCTGGCGATGAATGGCTGGCGCTGGAAACCGGGGCCGGCCCGGGCGCGGCTGGCTGGCGCCTTTCAAAGCTCGATGACCTGCTGCTCTACGCAGGCGCCGCAACCCGGGTCACAGCCTTGGTGTCACGCGACAAACGCATGCTCAGACTGTCAGTGAAACTGCCTGCGCCCGCATTGAGCTGGTGCCTTGCAGTGGGTGACAGCAAACTTGTTGAAAATTGGCTTAACTGAAGATCCGGAGAACCTCATGACTTTTGAAACCATCACCATTCGCACCGAAGCCGGCAAAGTAGGCATCATCACCCTGAACCGCCCGAAGCAGCTCAACGCCCTGAATGACCAGCTCATGACTGAACTGGGCATCGCGCTCAAGGCTTTCGATGCCGACCCAGCCATAGGCTGCATGATCGTCACCGGCAGCGAGAAGGCCTTTGCCGCCGGTGCCGATATTGGTGCCATGGGCAGTTACAGCTTTGCCGACGTGTACGCGGGGGACTTCATCACCCGCAATTGGGAGGCGATCCGCAGCGTGCGCAAACCGGTGATTGCCGCCGTCAGCGGCTATTGCCTGGGCGGCGGCTGCGAGCTTGCCATGATGTGCGACTTCATCATTGCTGCTGACAATGCCCGCTTCGGGCAGCCCGAAATCAAGCTCGGCATCATTCCCGGTGCGGGCGGCACCCAGCGGCTGCCGCGCGCCGTGGGCAAGTCCAAGGCCATGGAGATGGCGCTGACCGGTCGCATGATGGACGCAGCTGAAGCCGACCGCGCAGGCTTGGTGAGCCGTGTCGTTGCCCTGGACAAGCTGATGGACGAGGCACTGGCTACCGCACTGCTCATCAGCGAGTTTTCGCAAATTGCCACCATGGCTGTCAAGGAATCCGTGAACCGCGCCTTCGAGAGCGGCCTGAGCGATGGCGTCATGTTTGAACGGCGCCTGTTTCACTCGATGTTTGCCACTGCCGACCAGAAGGAAGGCATGGACGCCTTCGTCAACAAACGCAAGCCCAACTTCAAACACCAGTAGGACTCTGGTTATAATCCGCAGCCTCGGCGCTTTAGCTCAGTCGGTTAGAGCGATGGAATCATAATCCACAGGTCCGCGGTTCGAATCCGTGAAGCGCCACCAAAACTCTTGAAACCCGCATCAGCATTGGCTTTTGCGGGTTTTTTGCTTTCAAGGCTGGTGGTCCAAGAAGTGGTCCAACTTTGTCCATGAAAACGCCACTTTCGCACCTGCATCGCAACCGCTTTGGGACCTTCTATTTCCGCATCACCATCGACGGCAAGACCGTCAAGCGTTCGCTCAAAACCAAGCTGCCCGAGCTTGCTACCATGAGGGTCGCCGCACTCAACTGGCAATGGAGCACCATGAAACAACCCAATGAGCCCAACGTCGCCGATATCGTCAAAGCCTTGAAGGCGAAAAAGGCGCCAAAGTTTGATGCCACTTTTTCGGATGGCTCCACATTCACCGGCATCAATACCGATGACGACTTGCGACGCGCCAAAGATTTGATGCTGGCCCGCATAGACGCCATAGGGCCCATTGAGCCGCAATACAGACCGCAGCAACCCCAACAGGTGGCGCAGACAGCGGCGGCCCACTTCAAGCCCGGCAAACGATTCTCCAAGGTTACCCCGGCCTACATTGAAGAAAAGAAAGTGGACGATCAGAACCGGACCAAGACCATTGATGACAAGGAATCGACCTACCGCTTTTTTATAGAAAACTTCGGCGATCTGCCCATCGGGCAAATTGACAAGGCCAAGGCCACCGACTTCAAGAAGACATTGATCGCCACGAAGATTTCCACGGTGCGGATCAACACCAAGATCGGCCACATGAGCGATTTCTTTGCATGGGCCATCGGCAACGGTGAAGCGGATATCAATCCGTTTGCCGGCACACGTATCTCGAAGAAATCCAAGATCGCCGAGACCACCGAGCACTATGAGCCGTTCACATCGGAAGACCTCGATTGCATTTTCAACGCCGGGAACTATGCGACTTACACCTTGGCGAACAAGCCGCATTTTCACTGGCTACCGTTCTTGTTGCTCTACACCGGCGCCCGGCCTGAGGAGCTAGCCAGCGTCAAGCTCTCGCAGATTCGCAAGGAGCACGGTATCGACTTCATCGCTCTCAAATCCGGCAAGAACTCCAACAGCATCCGCAAGATTCCGTTTCACAGGGCCGTGATCAACTCCACGTTTCTTGACTACGTGAACACTCGACGCAAGGCGGACCCGGGCGGGCTGTTGTTCCCACAGCTCAAACCCAGCAAGAATGGCTATGCCAAAAATGTCTCTCGTCGTTTCAATGAAAACTACCTTGCGTCGCTGGACTTCAACGACCCCACCAAACGGCTTTACAGTTTTCGCGCCACCTTCATCACGCGCATGAGCGAGTTGAATGTGAACACCGCCATGCTGATGGCGCTTGTGGGCCACTTCGAGCAAGACAAGTTAGACCTCAGCTCGCCGCATTTCAAAAACTATCAGGGCATCAAGAAAATTGCAGCCCTGAAAGACATCATTGATCATTTTGATGTCGTATTGCCAATGAAGTTTTAGACAACGCTCTGGGAAGTCCTCTCCGTGGTTTCCTTGGTCAGCTTGGCTTGATGCTTGCGCATGTTCGTTACTTTGCCTCTCCACCCAATATCGGGGCTGAGGTGGACTGCATGAAACTCGCCGGGGTCAATGACACCGGCCTCGCGCAGCGTCTTCATGGCCCTCGATACATTTTGCTTTTTCATGCCCAGCACATCGCCGATTTCCTTCTGTGAAACCCGGATGACGTTCTCGTAGTCCATGCGGGCGATCAGCAGCAGCAACACGTTCAACGCTTCGCTTTTCAAATTGGATTTGGCCAGATACTCAAAGCCATCTTGCATTCCCATGAAGAACCCCTTTATCCGCACTCTCTGTGGCACGTAGATCAGACTCCCCTCATCTATAACCTCTCCGGTTTCTTTGTCAATAATGCCCACCCGCGCGTTTGCGATTGGCTTCTTCGAGTTCGTTTTTTCCGTCTGCTGCTCCGCTTCCATAAGTCCTCCGTTTGCTTGGACATCCACATGGATGACATAGACATCTCAAACGATGACCATGAAGTCAATCTCTCCAATGAGAAAAGCTCTTCCCTTATGTGTATTGAGAGAACGATGCAACTGGCATCGTTCAAATCCCAACCCGAATCAGTCTTTAAGACCAATGGCCGCTGTCGCCGCCATCGCGCCGCTTGACGCAAGCGACTGTGCTTGTCATCGTGAAGCGATGGCAAACGGGAGACGTGATGAACCAACCAACGCAACTCAGCCCCATGGTGGGCGCCATCGACCTGATGCGGGTCAACATCGAGGCGTTGCCGCTTGATGCCCTTCAATCCCACGCCGCGCAAGTGCTGGACACCATCGGGGCATTGAATAGCTACATCAACAGCCCCGGCCCCAAAAGCTCCAACGCCTTGCGCAACGCGATGTGGCTCGTCCGCAAGCTGGTGCTGCACATGGCCCGCGTGCGGGACCTGATCAATGCCCACACGGCAGCGGTTGCGGTGATTGCGTCGGCGCAATCGTCCGGCGCCGCGAATCTGGCGCAGGGTCTGCGACCCTTCGGACTCTGAAACTTTGTGCACCTATGCGCGCACGCGCGTGCGCGCGAGACCGCAGTATAGCCGGGGCTCAACAGTATCGCCCTCGATTCTGTGGCCCGGCGCACCAGCGTGCCACCAATGCCGAGACGAACCCCCGAGCCGCAGGCCGGGGGATGGTCTTGGCATGGCACGCTCTGACTTGCTCCCCGCCCTCTCTTGCAGGGCGGGGCCGGGGGTGGGTCGAACAAAACCGAGCTTGCTCGGTGTAGTGAGTAGACCGACCATCTGATGGGCGGGCGTGCAATCTGTAGGGGGGCGCGATATGCATGAAGCATGAGCACCTCGCACCCTGCTGCCGCCCCCTACGCCGTGTTGCGTGTGAATCGCCGAAAAGCGAAAGCGATGGCGGCGATTGCTGCCTCTTCCGCACATACCATGCGGGAGAAGCACACACCGAACGCGGACCCCGATGGAGCGGCACCGATGGTGGTTTACCTGGCGGATGGCAAGACACCATATCAAGCCGCGAAGCATCTGCTCGATAGTGCAGAGCGGCGCAATCGTGAGACGGTGCTATGTCGCGAGATCGTGCTGTCTGCCAGCCCGAGCTATTTTCGGCCCGGGCGTGAGAGCATGGGCGGCGTGTTTGAGTTGGACAAGGTGAAAGCGTGGGCGACTGCATCGCTGGCATGGGCGAAGCGGCAATGGCCTGATCAACTGGCCTCTGTGGTTCTTCACCTTGATGAACAGACCCCGCATTTGCATTTGCTGATCGTCCCGCGTGTGAAGTCGGCCACAGGTGCATGGAAGCTCAACAGCAAAGCCCTGTTCGACCGTGAGCGGTTGCGAGAGCTGCAAACCGGATATGGGGATGCGTTGACACCGCTCGGCATCCGGCGTGGTGAGCCGGGCAGTCAAGCGGCTCATTCTGAGGTGCGCCAATTCTATGGCGCGGTCAATGCGGCCAAAACCTTACCTGAGCGGGCCAGACTGCCACCGGCACCCAAACCCCCAGCGCCGCCCAGCGGAATGGCTGCGGAGGCCGCTGATGCCCTTGGCTCCGCGTTCGGTATTGAGACCTCGCACCAGCTGGTCTTGAAGGCTCACGCGGAGGCGATGCGACGATGGCGGGAGACTTGCAAGGAATTGCGGCAGCAGGATTCGGTGGCATGGGAACAAATGAAAGCTCGCAGTGCTTTGGCACCGCTGGCGCGTCGCCGTCGACCAGAACCTAACCAAGCTCACACGCCAGACAAGCGGCCTCTCCACGCACTCTTACAAGGCCACCCGCGCCGTCGCCAACTATTGTGAAGTAGTTGACCCCTGTCGGGCCCCTGTGGGGTCGGCAATGGGAAGCTGAGGTGGTATGCTAGACGGAAGAGGAGCGAGTTTACGACTTCGGCTTGAGACCAATCTGTATGCGAATATTGACCATGAAATGTGCAGGCTGCGCTGCACCACTTCAGATAAGGCCAGACACAACACAGTTTGTCTGCGCGTATTGCGGTGCCGGGCAAATTGTGGATCGCAGTGGGGGCATCGTGACGCTCAATTTGGTTGCGGAAGCGATTGAAAAAGTCCAGCAAGGAACAGACCGCACCGCTGCTGAGCTAGCTCTGATCAGACTCACGAAGAAATTGGCTAAAGTCGAAATGGAAATCGGCTATTGCCCCATGCCACCGAACCTGCCGCGTCCACCCCCTGAAAGAAAAGGAGTGTCGAAGGCATTCCATGATGCGTGGATTGGACGGTCAACCGCCGCTTTGGGCAAGGGCATGATTGCCGACATGAATGAATGGGAAGCCAGAAATCTCTGGAGGGATTACAATGATGCCTTGACTCGCTGGAACAACGACGAGTCGCGGCGAAAGCAACTCATGGCTGAAAAGTCTGTGATCGAGACTGAGCTATTGTTCAATGAGGCTATCGTTAAGCGCAGGCAGTAGCGACTTGGTTCCGAATTTTTCGACCTCGCGCTGCGGGCGCTTCGCAGTGATCCAGCATCTGGCACAATGATTAGTCCATTCACTCCATTGACCATGTGGTCCAACCAAGCCGGGGAACGATTGATTTGATTGGTGTTTTTTTGGGGGCATTACCACCGTGAAGCGCCACCACTCACAAGCCTTATGTCTATTGGCCTCATTGCTACATAAAAAATAGCATGAGGCCTTTTTCTTTGTGTTGCTTTTTTACGATGTAACGGCGGATTTAAGACGATTTTTCGAATCCACCGCTTCGAATCACATCAGCATCCTGGCTTGCCTTGTTGCATTCAAGAACAATTTTTGCCGACTCACTCAGACACAGGGGGGGGAGGGGTTGTTCGCTGGTGGTGATCTTGATGTACCTGCGCCCGCTCACAAAAAGCAGATTTGGGACACTCAGCGTCCCTCAGCACCAGGGACAGGCCAATGACCTGTTTTCCGTTCAGCGTGAGAGCTTCGCTCATACCTTCACCACGCCATGTTTTACAGCCGCTCTCAGCAGTGCATTGATGCGGGTTTGCCAGCCCGGACCCGTGGCCTTGAATGCGTCCAGAACTTCGGCGTCAACCCGCATATTCAGCGTCGGGCGCTTCACGGCAACAGCCGGACGGCCCCGGCCACGCTTGATGCTTGACCCACTCCAGTATGCAGCCACAGCAGCGGCATCGTTCGGGTCATAGGGCTCGCTGGTCGGGTCGAACGCGACAGGCGCACCCTGAGCGGCTTCACGCTTGACGCGTTCCCAGTCGGTGCCTGTTGGCTTGCGTTCCGTGGGTTTCTTGCCAGTTTGCATAGAGGGTCCTTTCCTGTTTTGATGCCCGGCGCAATGAAATAGCCCGTACCTCGCCCGGCTCGCGCAGCACGTAGACCAGCACCAGCACGACGCCAGCCACGGCCACCAGAGCAATGTCAACCAACCGCGATTCGTCAGCCCTTGGTGACTCCAGTGTCAGCTTCTCTGGTGCGTTGAACACCAGCGGCGCGTCAGCCAGTGAAAGCCCGTGCTTTGCAATGTTGGCGGCGTCCTTGGCAGGGTCGAATGTGAATCGCATTGGTGTATTTATTGTATTGGCAGCAAATTACAAGGTCAACCGGCCACCAGTTGCAGTTTGCCCGGCTCTGCCTTGGCGTCAAAGACAATCCCGGCCTGCTCCAGAATCCACGCCCCTATGCGCTCATGATGCACGCGCAGCAGGTCAGCGTAAAGGCTTTGCGCCGCTGTTGCGTTGCGCTGCTCGATGTAGTCGATGATTTCCACCAAGTCGGTGGTTGCCTCGTCAGACCAGCGAACTGTTTGCACGGGCTTTGCGGCGTTCTTCGAGCATGGACTGAACCTTGGCCATGGCGGCATCGTGCGGCAGGCCTGGCTTTTCGCTCTGCAAGGCTTCCTCAACCTTGGCGCGAAACCATTGGTCGTAGCTGGCTTCCTGTTCTTCGGTCTCGAACTCGGAAACGATGGGGGACAGCACGGCACTCATGAGGTGAAGATTGGCACAAAGTTGGCAGGCTTACATCATCCAATTTGCTCGCCAATGCAGCCGGGGAACGATTGATTTGATTGGTGTTTTTTTGGGGCATTACCTCCGTGAAGCGCCACCAGCCAGAACCCGCATGGGGAATAGAAAGCCTGCCACTTAATTGATAGCGGGCTTTTTTTGTTTGTTGTACCCTTTGGCCACCCCCCATGTCACTCAGAGCCAACTCACTTGCCGCACTGAAGATTCCGGATCCGGATGGCAAGTGCGCTGCCACCATGGCCCTTGCGTGCGAGATCGCGACGGTCAACCCGACAGAAGTGTTCCCGCAGCCGGATCACCTGCCGTGCAGGCCCGACCGGCCGACTCTGGTTCCGGTTCTGAAAGTCCAGAAGCGGTCGACCCACACCGTGGAGGGCCGAGCCGCATTGCTTCATTCGCTGGCGCACATTGAGTTCAACGCCATCGATCTGGCGCTGGACATCATCTGGCGCTTCCCTGACATGCCCCAACAGTTCTATCTGGACTGGGCGCTGGTGGCTCAGGATGAGGCCAGGCACTTCAAGCTGTTGAACAATCATCTGTCCACCCTCGGCCACCAGTACGGTGATTTTCCGGCGCACACCGGTCTGTGGGACATGGCACAGAGAACGCAGGGCGACCTGTTGGCGCGTCTGGCGCTTGTTCCACGAACGCTGGAAGCCCGTGGACTCGATGCGTCGCCCCCGGTACGCGACAAGTTGCTTTCGGCTGGCGACCAACCTGGCGCACAGATCCTGTCCATCATCCTGCAGGATGAGATTGGCCATGTGGCCACGGGAAATCGCTGGTACAAATGGCTTTGCCGCCAGCGCGGCCTGGAACCGATGGCCACCTACAAAAGGCTGGCAGACCAGTACTCAGCACCCAGGCCGCGCGGCCCGTTCAACCTTGAAGCCAGACGCGCTGCGGGATTTGATGAGGACGAACTGGCCGCACTTGGCGCCTAGGAGTCTGGGTCAAGGTCGATTGGACTGATCCATGTTCTTGCCACAGCCACTGCGCGTCAACCCCACCGCAGGCCAGGGGTTGTTGCGCTTGAACTCATCCCGCGGACTCGCGCCCGTCCTGGCATTGCTGTCGGCATTGACGCTGGGGTCTGCCTTCACCTTGGCCAGGGCTTTGGCTTTTCCCCCTGCTCTTTGGCTTAGCTTTGTGGATGATTTTGGTCCCGGGCGTGACCTTGACCTTGTTGGTCGCGTTGTCAGCCGTCTGAGCAAGAACCACCGAAAAAGATTTCATCCGGCCATGTCCTCGTGCACTTTTCAGTCAGCCTTCCTGCCGTACTTTCTTGACCAGAGCCGTGGTGGAGTAACCGCTTACAAACGGCAGCGCCAAGGCACGCCCGCCCCAGGACTTAACAACATGCGTCTCGGCCAGTGTACGCATGTCGTAGTCGCCACCCTTGACCAGGATGTCGGGCCGGATTTCGGAAATGAGTTGCAGCGGTGTGTCCTCCTCGAACCACGTCACCAGGCTGGTGCTGGCCAGCGCAGCAATGACGGTGGCACGATCAACCTCGTTGTTCAGGGGTCGATCAGGTCCTTTGCCGAGCCGGCGGGCGGAAGCATCGGTGTTCAGAGCCACCAGCAGACTGGCGCCCAGCGCCCGCGCCTGCGCCAGATAGACGACATGCCCGCGATGCAGCACATCGAACACACCGTTCGTAAAAACAAGTGGCCGGGGCAGCAGGCCAAGTCGGTCCGCAAGCGACGAGCGCGGACAGATCTTGTCGGAAAACTCGTCCGCCACGCTCGTGACATTCATGGTTTCCATGCCAGTAGACCGCTCCCCCAGCATGTTGCTCCTGACAATCAGTCCGGCTGCGTTTCAGCGAAACTGGCCCGCAGCATCAGCTTGTCGTGCAGTTTCTGCAGGTTCGGGTAGTCAGTGCGCCAGTCGATCTGAGGCAACCGGAAGTCCAGATACCCCAGAGCGCAACCCACCGCAATGTCGGCCAGACTGAAGTGGATGCCAGCGCAAAAGGGCTTTTCGCTCAAGCCCTTGCTCATGGACTTGAGTGAGTCGTGAATCTTGCCCAACTGCCGGTCAATCCACGCCTGGCTGCGCTCGGCCTGGGTACGACCAGGCCATGTGGCCTCCAGCCGCGCCAGAATGGCGGCATCCAGAACGCCATCGGAAAGGGCCTCCCAGGTCTTGACCTCAGCGCGCTCACGCCCCACGGTAGGGATCAGTTTGCCCACGGGTGAGAGGGTGTCAAGGTACTCGACAATCACACGCGAATCAAAAAGCGCTTCTCCTGCCTCCATGATCAGACACGGTACCTTGCCCAGGGGATTGGTTTCGGTAATCGTTGTCTGTGCCGCCCACACATCCTCGGGGATAAAAGCGTACTCAAGCTTTTTTTCGAGCATGACGATGCGAACTTTTCGCACATACGGGCTGGTTATTGATCCGAGTAATTTCATGGGGAATAGGGTAATGCAGGAGCTTTCATTCTATACACGGGTTGCAGAAGTCCTGATCGGGCCGACCGGCGCGGTGCGCATCCTACAATCCGGTCATGAATTTCTCCGCAATCTCGGCCTTGAGCCCGCTTGATGGCCGATACGCCACGAAACTTGCCAAGCTCCGTCCTGCCATGAGCGAGCAGGGTTATATGCAGCGCCGGGTTCAGGTTGAGGTTGCCTGGCTGATTGCACTCAGCGACTGTGGGCTTGCAGAGTTCAAGCCGCTCTCGCCCGGTGCCCGCACCTACCTGTTGGGCTTGGTGAAGCACTTCAGCGAGACCGATGGGGAGGCGATCAAGGCCATCGAAAAGGTCACAAACCATGACGTGAAGGCGGTCGAGTACTGGATCAAGTCCAAGTTTGAAGGGCGGCCGGAGTTGCTGGCAGCCGGCGAATTTGTGCACTTCGCCTGCACCAGCGAGGACATCAACAACACCAGCCATGCTTTGCAGCTCAAGGCCGCGCGCGATCACGTTCTGCTCCCCGCTCTGGACGGCATCATCTCCAGGTTGCGGGATATGGCGCACGCCCACGCCGACGTCCCCATGCTCAGCCGCACGCACGGTCAAACCGCCAGTCCGACCACGGTCGGAAAGGAGATTGCCAACGTGGTGGTGCGTCTGCAGTCCGCGCGGGAGAAGATTGCTGCGATCAGGTTGTTGGCCAAGATGAATGGCGCTGTGGGCAATTACAACGCGCACCTGTCGGCCTGGCCCGATTTCGACTGGGAGGCTTTCAGTCGCAAGGTCGTTGAAACCCCCGAACCACTGGGTTTGGGCCTCACTTTCCAGCCCTACAGCATCCAGATCGAGCCGCATGACTACATGGCCGAGCTCTTTGACGCGGTGGCCCGCACCAACACCATCCTGATCGACTGGTCGCGCGATGTCTGGGGTTATGTGTCACTGGGCTATTTCAAGCAGAAACTGCGTGAAGGCGAAGTTGGCTCATCGACCATGCCGCACAAGGTCAATCCGATCGATTTTGAGAATGCCGAAGGCAATCTCGGTCTGGCCAACGCCCTGCTCAGGCACTTGAGCGAAAAATTGCCCATCAGCCGCTGGCAGCGTGACCTGTCGGACAGCACGGTGCTGCGCAATATGGGAGTTGCACTGGGTTATGCGGTGCTGGCCTATCAGTCGCTTGGCACGGGTCTTGGCAAACTTGAGCTCAACCAGGCAGCCCTGGCAGCCGATCTGGAGACCTCATGGGAAGTTCTGGCGGAACCGGTGCAAACCGTCATGCGCCGCTTTGGCCTGCCCAAGCCCTACGAACAGTTGAAGGATTTCACGCGTGGCGCACCCATGACGCGTGAGCTGATGCAGGGCTTTATCTCACGGCTGGAAATCCCGCCGGCAGAAAAGCAGCGCCTGCTGGAATTGACGCCAGCGAGCTACACCGGCATGGCAGGGAAACTGGCCAAACGGATCTGATGGCCACCAAATCGACCATCTTCAAAGCCAGTCTGCAGATTGCCGACATTGACAACGCCTACTACGCCGACCACGCACTGACGCTGGCCCGTCATCCGAGCGAGACCGACGAGCGCATGATGGTGCGCCTGTGCGCCCTGGCCCTGCAAGCGCACAAGCTGCAGACCCTGTGCGGCGGCGATGGCACACTGGCTTTTGGCGCCGGCCTGTCCGATCCCGACGAGCCTGATGTCGTGTTGCGCGATTTCACCGGCCTCACCCGGCTCTGGATTGAAGTGGGTCAACCCGACGACAAGCCACTGCTCAAGGCCTGCGGCAAAGCCGACGAGCTGGTGCTCTACTGTTTTAACCATGCAGCTGAAATCTGGTGGCGCAGCATGGAGGCCAAACTGTCCCGACCGAAAAACCTGAGCGTGTACCGGCTGCCGACCGGCGCTACGCAGGCTCTGATCCCCATGGCCCAACGCAGCATGCAGTTGCAGGCCACGATTCAGGAAGGCGTGTTGATGCTTGGAGACGGCAGTGTCCAGGTCGACCTGGAGCCTGCACGCTGGAAATAGGTGCAGGTGCTATCCTTGCACCATGAAAACACTCGTCAAATGGTTTCTAAGCGCCGCTGCGTTGCTCGCGGTTGCCTATCTCTACGGCGGCGTTCAGATCAGCAGCTTCAGCTCGGCACTGATTGCCGCCCTCGTGATCGGGCTGTTCAACATGATTCTGCGACCGGTACTGGTGGTTTTGACACTGCCCGTCACCATCATTTCGCTTGGCCTGTTCCTGTTCGTGATCAACGCCCTGATGTTCTGGGCCGCCGCCGGGGTGCTTGACGGCTTCCATGTCAACGGTTTTGGTGCGGCGCTGCTGGGCTCGCTCATTTACTCCGCCTTTGGCGTGCTGATCGACTCAGCGATCGAGCGACTGTTCCTTCAGCAATAGCTCCACCTGACGCCTGCGGGTGTTGACGATGGACGACTCAATGTGGTCCTGCTCCGCCCGACCGGTGCCGGCGCCCTCACTTTGGCGCATCAAGTCCTGCGCGGCTCTGAAACGGTCGACGGCGGCGGCGTAATCGAGTCGCGCCACCTGCGTCTCTGCGTCAGCACGAATGGCGCGCAGGGTCTGGCCCTGAATCGCGTAGGCACTCGACAGCAATTGCCAGGCTTGGGCATCATGCGGATGCGCCAGCACCCAGAGCTGCAGGCGCTGAGCGGCTTCATTGGCAGCGCCGGCTTCTGCGCTCTGGATCGCAATCTGCGCCGACAGGAACAGTTCCGGCCGCTGCGATGCCAGTCCCGGCGCCGTCGCGCCGCTCTGGAGCAGGGCCGCAGCGCGCCGCGGCTCGCCCGCAGCCAGCGCCACTTCAACCGCGAGGAGCTGAGACAGACGCAGAGCCTGCGCATCAGATCGCGTCACACCGGACAAGCGTTCGAGATGCTCCGACGCGCTGGCGAAATCACGCAGTCGACTGGCCGCCAGCACAGCACCGTACAGCACCTCAGCCTGACGTGCAGGCGCGGCCGACTTCAATGAGGTGCCAAGCGCTTCCGACGCGATGGAGCGCAGGCCATCAACCCCTGGGTTGGACAAGACCCGCGCCCGCGCCATCATCATGGCGTGCTCGACCGGCACCGAGCCAGTACCGGAGCCGACCGTGCCCATGGGCTGGCGCCCTTGCATGTCAGCAATCCGCTCCGTCGTCAGCGGGTGGCTGCGCAGGTAGGGATAGGCTCCACTGTCGTTGAGCCTGGAAGCCTGCAGCAGCTTGTCAAACATCGAGACAAATCCCTGTGCGTCGAATCCGGCCTGCGTCATCACGCCAAAACCAACGCGGTCGGCCTCGCGTTCCATGTCACGGGAGAAATTGAGCTGAGTCTGGGCTGCGACGGCCTGACCGCCAACGATCAGTGCGCTGCCGGCATCCGCGCTCTTGCCAGCGGCCAGTGCGCCCAGAATCATGGCGCCAATCATCCAGGGCGCTTGCTGACTCTGTTTGGACATCAGCCGGGAAATGTGGCGCTGTGTCACATGACTGAGTTCATGCCCCAGAACCGAAGCCAGTTCGTCACGGCTGCCAACCACGGCCAGCAGACCCAGATGAACGCCAAAGTAGCCACCTGGCAGGGCAAACGCATTGACGGTGCGATCGCGTCCAAGCAGGACCTCCCAGGCAAAACGGTCAGCAAGTTCAGCCGAGAGATCGCCGCGCGCCTTGGCAGCTGCCAGCAGTGGTCGCCACACGCCCTGCACGTATTGCGCCAGCACCGGGTCGTCGATGTAGTCGGGGTCGCGGTAGAGTTCGCGTGCGATCCGGTCTCCCAGTCGCCGCTCAGCGTTGCTGCTCATGTCGCTCCCGTCACCCAGCGTCGGCAACTGAAGGCTGCTGTCGGACCTGCCCATCCTGGCGGTGTCAGTCGGTTGCGCCCACAGGGGCGCGGCGCTGGCCACCAGCAGCAACACCGTGGAGCGCGCTGCCCGGGCGGCGCTGGCCAGAACGCTATTTGCGGTCATTTGTGGGGTGACAATGAGTTGTGTCCGTGAAGCCTGCCATGATCGTATGATGCTGGACCCGTATGAACGCCGTGTAAATCTGGCACACCGGCACGACCTGCCAACTGTAACGAAATTTTTCATGAGCTCACTTACCCATTTTGACGCACAGGGTCAGGCCCACATGGTGGACGTGGCAACGAAGAGCAACACCCACCGCATTGGTGTTGCCACTGGGCGGATCGAAATGCAGCCCGCCACACTGAGCATTATTGAAAGTGGCAGTGCCAAGAAAGGCGATGTCCTAGGAATCGCCCGAATCGCTGGCATCATGGCAGCCAAGAAGACCAGCGAATTGATCCCCCTTTGTCACCCTCTGGCGCTGACCCGCGTCACGGTTGAATTTGAAGTGCTTGCCGCCAACGTGAACACTGCAGCCGCTGTTGCCTGCAAAGCCACTGCGGAAACTGTTGGCCCCACTGGCGTCGAGATGGAGGCGCTGACCGCGGTGCAAGTGGCCCTGCTGACCATCTACGATATGTGCAAGGCGGTGGACCGCAGCATGACCATCACCGGTGTGCGGCTGCTGGAGAAGCACGGCGGCAAGTCGGGCAGCTTTGTGGCGGAGCGCTAAGGCGTTTGCGCCTGCCTGTCGGCACGCTGGCGCAGCCAGAGTGCGTGGCTCTCGGGAAAGGCGGCCTGGTACCGTGCCAGGTAAAAGGAAGCCTCACTCTCGCGCCCCAGCAACAGGGCACTGTCGATCAGTTTTTCTACGACACGCGCTTCCGGTGAGAAATGCAGCAAGTCAAGTGCCATGTCATGCAGGTAAGCCGCATTTTCAGGTGTTACCTCTGACGTCGTGAGTTCGGCAAAGCGCACCTGGTTTGAAAACAGCCAGGAGCCGCTGATTTTGGCGAGCGTGTGATCGCGGTATGCCGCCGCCCTGAGGCTCGGTGCCAGGTAGATCTGACTGATGCGCTGATAGTCCCATGCGGCATAGGCCACGATCACGAGCAGCGCGCCGGCAAGCACGCCCGACCTGAGACCCGGCCAGGCTGGCGCGACCATAGTCGTTCTGGCGCTCCCACGCCACAACAAACAGACGCTCAGACCAAAAGCCATCTGGAATGGGCCATACCAAAGTGGGTACTCCAGCATGCTGTGCAGCAGGATGAGCGCCAGCACCGCCCAGGCCATCTGGCGTGTCGCATCGGTCTCGCGCCAGGGTTTGGCGCGCCATGCCAGCCAGCCACCGGCAATGCAGACCGCGAGGGCCAGAGGCACACCCAGTTCGACAGCGAGGTGCAAGGGCAGATTGTGCGCATTGTCCAGGATGTCGCAAAACCTCGGCCCCGGGTAAAGCGTCACGAAGTGGGCGAAATCCAGTTCACCCCAGCCCCAACCCAGCCATGGCCTTTGACCTATCAGAGCAAGCACGTTGGACCACAGGGTCAGTCGACTGGTGCAGGGTGCCGCGCCCTCATGCAGACGCCCCAGAATGCCACTGGACTGTGCATCCAAACCACCCAAGGCAGGCAAAGCAAACGCCGCAACAGCGTAGGCCAGCACCGCGATCAGCAAGATCGGCAGTCCGGCTGAATTGCGCGTGGTCCCGGCCGACCACGCCCATACCCTGTCCAGGAACAGCAACAACAGCAATTGCACCGTGCCGGTACGGGATGCCGACGCCGCATTTCCGAAAACCAGCACCACAGCCGCCAGCATGGCTGCACCACGCCAATGGTTCGCACCGGCACTTGCTGCAGCACAGGCAGGGTTCGACCCGCCGGCAAGACGCGCGTTCCACCAAAGCAGGGCCGCCATGCCGATATTGGTCAGGGTCGCGAATTGATTTCGCTGCCGCAGGTTGGCAAACGCCTCCCCGACTTCAGCGCCGTTGACCCACGGGTCAAACAGTGACGCACCTCCAAAGTACTGCAACAGGCCCAGAACCGCGCTGATCATGGCGGCTGAAAGCCACGCCGACGCAGCCGCACACTCCAGCCGCGCAGGCGCAACCCACAGCATCAGCAAGGCCAGACTCCCCAGCGTCAACAACCAGGGGATGACACTGGGCGAGGGTCCCGGCGAAAGCGGATTAAGCCAGGGCAGCGCGATCAGGACGGAAGCATTGAATGAGTGCATAAAACGGTCGAAATTCCTGCACCCTATTATTGTTGGACAATATCCACAATTGCCTGACCCCTTGAAGATTTCGGGGAGGCTCGCGTTTCATTGGGTATGATCAACTTTTACACGAGTATTGGCGATGAAGACCGATAATTTACAAGACTATTTCAGGGGACAACAAGTATCCCTCCAATGGCTGCCCGTATTGCGGGCCCTGGCGTTCGAGATGTCGGCAAGTGCCGAAACCAAGGAACTGCGCCAGCTTTTTTTCAGAATTGGCGAGCATTTCGCCAATGATACGGAGGAAAGGTTTCAGGATGTGCAAACCTTGACCCAACTTGAAGACGCACTGAACGAATTCTGGTCTCAGATCAACTGGGGTTGGGTCGAACTGCGGGAAGCCAAGGGGTGTATCGAGATAACGCACCACGCAGCGCCACTGGCAGAGGCATTTGGGGACGAGGCACTGAACTGGAGCATCGGCCTGCTCGAGGGTTTCTACCAGAGCGTGTTCAAAGTCCTTGGCGCCAGCGAAGCAATGGTAGTGCAGGGCATTGGTGAATCGTCCAACGGGATGGACATCCGCCTGAGTTTTGGCTTGCCAGATTGATTACAAGACTAAAGGAGCAAGGGCATGGCGAAGGTGGGAGAGTATTCCTCGACATTGTTCCGGTCCCTCAGACCGGACGATGAGAATTTTCAGGCCAGTGCCTCTGCGGCGGCGCGCGAGGCCGAGCAGAGGTGGCCTCTATTCAAAGCAGTTTCGCCAAAAAAGCTGGCCCCCACGCCGGTGCTGTCGGCGCAGGAGCGGACCATCTGGAGCAATCAGGAAAAGCCCAGCAAGCCCGAGCGCAAGCCGGCACTGTCAGTTCCTGGCGTGAGCAACAAGATGGCCATGAACCTGAACAAAATGGGAGGTCGCAGCACGGCGCCCGCCCTTGCCAGATCACCGGTGCGCGCTGAGCGCGAAAACCCTGCGCAAGAGCAGTCGCCGGAGGGCCGTAGCCTGCTGTTTTCGAAGGCAGTGCCCATCGATCTGATCGAGGAGCCGCAGGTGCAGCCCCCAACTCGATCTGACGACTCTCTTGCCAAACTGTTCAGCCGTCTTGAAGGCAAGGAAAAGGTCCTTGAAAAGCCAGACAGCAAGCGGGCCTCATTTCTGGGTCGACTAGGCAGGCGATGAGCGTTGTCGGCGTTGTTTCAATGAAGGGCGGCGTCGGGAAAACGTCCCTTACAGCCAATCTTGCTTCGGCCCTGTCAGCCAAACTCGGTTCCGGCCGTGTCTCGGTGGTCGATCTGGACCCACAAAATGCATTGCACTGGCACTTCGGAATTCAGGACCCGGAGACTGAGGGCGTTTGCCGGCAATCCGTGCGCGGCGAAGACTGGAGTGGCGTGACACTGGCCAGCGACTTTGCTGTGGAATGTCTGCCCTATGGGGCTGCCAGCGAACCCGATCGGGAAGCATTTGAAGCGCTGCTCGGTGCCCAGCCTAGTTGGGTTGGCGACCACATCAAGCAGGCTGGACTTGACGAAGACCGTGTCGTTCTGATAGACACACCACCGGGATCCACAGTTTATTTGAGGCAGGTTTTCGCTTGTGCCGATCTGGTGTTGATCGTGCTGCTCGCGGACGCGGGATCCTACGCAACGATTCCGGCGATGGAATCCTGGCTCGATGAAATGTCTTCGGTCTACCCTCACCTTCGGACTATTTACGTACTCAATCAGGTTGATCGAAGCGATTCCTTCAATCGCGATGTGGCAGACCTGCTGCAACGACATCTCGGAGAACGGCTGGCTCCCATCGGCATCCACAGCGATGAGGCGGTCAGCGAAGCGCTTGCCTTTCAGCAACCGGTGCTGGCCTACGACCCTTACGGGCAGGCCAGCCATGATCTTGCTCGACTCGCGGCATGGATGATCACCACGCTGAACCAATGAGCCCGCGGGTGCTGCTGAGGCTCTGGCGGGAACGCTGGGGCAAATCGGTGCTCCCAAAATCTGCATCCCCTTTTGTCGATGGACACCTCAATCAGATAGGCAACTGGTTGACTTACCTTTCAGCCTGGTCTGTGCCCGGCCTCACCGTCCTGGCCGCTCTCTGCTGTATCTGGCTGGCTGGCCTGTTGCTGGTGGTTCAGTTTTCCCTGGATGACCAGATCATTTTTTCCGCTTCCATCATTTGTCTGGCGCTTTACGCTCGCCGGTATGCCGGTCATTTTGTAACGCTTTTATTGATGGGCCTGGGCGTCGTCGTTTCCGCCCGTTACCTCTACTGGCGCCTCATCGCGACCCTGGCTCCACAGGTGGACGCCGACTTCGTTCTGGGATTCTGCCTTTGTCTTGCCGAACTTCACTTGTGGTTGCTGACCATGACCGGCACCATGAAGGACCTGTGGCCCGTCAGGAAAGTGCCGATTGCCTTGCCGGCCGAGTCCGCTGGCTGGCCTCCCGTTGATGTTTTCATCCTCTGCGACGATCAAACCGTGGCGGCCACCAGAGCAAGCGCCGAGGCAGCACAGGCACTGAGTTGGCCCAAGAGAATTTTGAAGGTCCACCTGCTCGACAGTGGCCTTCGGGAGGAAATCAAGGCGCTGGCGGACTCATTGTCCATCGCTTACTTGGTGCCCGAAAATCCTTTCGACGACCGGACCAGCCGGATCAACCAGGCATTGACCAGAACCGAAGGCAATCTGATCACCATTCTTGAGTGCCATTCAAGTCCTGCCACAGACCTCCTGAAGACCATCGTAGGCTGGTTCCAGCGGGATACAAACCTGGCCATGCTGCAAACACCCGGGCATTTCCTGGCACCAGCACCTTCAGCGAGCGTGATGGAAATTTTCGAGGATCCGCAGACCACCACGTCGTGTGCCTGCGTGCGGCGGTCCATGCTGGCTGCGGTCGACGGCATCGAGTCCGGGCCTGCCACCCGGCAAAGACACACGGCGCTGAAGTTGCAAGCAGCCGGTTACACCACCGGGTATCTCGGATTTGCCGGCGATGGCCAAGGCTCACTGCAGGAGGCCTTCATGGCCTATCGCCCATTTGGTGACTATTCACTGCTTTGGAAATTGCGGCTCCACGCCTTTCACTCCATGCTCAGGTTCTTTCGTCCATTGCCACGGCTGGTGCTTGTTGTTGCGCCAGCGGCCTACCTGCTGTTTGACATCCGCCTGATCCAGTCTTCGGCGGCACTTCTGCTGGCCTGCGCGCTACCGCACCTGGTGCTCACTCACATCACCGCCGAGAGACGGCATGCCCAGCACCATTTTGGCGCGGTGACAGATCTGCGCGAATCGCTGTTGTCCGGGTACATCCTGTTTCTCACGGCAATCTCGCTGCTGTGGACCGAGATCACCGAACGCCGCAAGAACTGGCGGGAAAAAAAGAAACGGCGAGTTGTCCCGTTCGACTGGAAGGCCGCTCTGGCCTTCCTGGCAATCCTGGGATTGAACCTGTCGGCAACAGTCAGCGCGGTCACGCAACTGCTGATATCCGAGCCCAAAGCAGTCGAAATGTACATCCTGTTTACCGTTTTCGCCTCGTATAACGTCATGCTCCTCGCGGCCATGCTTGCGGTGGCCGAGGAGGCACGGGCCATTCAGTTGCATACCCAGGGGCAGGCACGCCTGCCGGCCATGATCCGGCTGCCCTCAGGGCGCACCGTGTCCTGCACAACCGAAAATTTTCCTGAAATGGAACTGGCCCTGAAACTTCCCATGCCCGTCACCATCGAAGACCAGATGACGGTCAACATTTCCATCTTCCGCGGCAATCACGAGTTTTCGTTTCCTGCACCCGTGGTTCTGGAACCCGATCTGGTCCTGCGGGCCCGGATTGATGGGCCCGCGCAAACGGTCTACCGCTCCCTGGCGGTTGCGGCATACTCGCGTGGGCAGGATTGGCCAAAATGGTTACCCGGACGCGACGTTGACCACCCGCTACCCAGGTGGTTGCAGAAGTCGCCCGGCGCTGCGCGTCGCACGCCGCTTAATTTTGTACTGGGTCTTGGCAGATTACTGAACATGAAGCCCGGCAGTGGCGGGATGAAAAAGGGAAGATGAAATGACCAAACCAGGAAATTTGTCATGCCAACCCAATTGGGTGTCGCTGGCGAGCGTACTTCTGCTAGGCCTGTCCATGCTGTTCGCCGCAACGCCGGCAGATTCCAAGTCGCGCAGTTCAAAGGCAGACAGAATCAAGGCAGCACAGGAAGTCATTGACGAGACTGACGTCCGCAAGGCACCACCCAAACAACGCGTCGTGTCCTTCACTTTCAAACAGATGGGTGCCTGGTCCGCAATCAAACTGCGTGGCGTCGACGGTACCCAGACCCTGTCTTTCCCGATTCGTGCCGATGAGGTCGTCGTCGCCGCCAAGCTCCGGATTGCCTACGACTACTCGCCCGCCCTGATCCCCGAACTGAGCCATCTCAAGGTCACTCTGAACGAGCGCTTTGCAACGGTCTTGCCGCTGCCCAAAGACAAGGGCGTTGGCAACACGCGCGAGATCGATATTGATCCACGCTGGTTCTTCGATATGAACTTTCTTCGCTTCAAACTCATCGGGCACTACACCCGCGAGTGTGAAGACCCCTTTCATTCCTCGCTCTGGTTGACCCTCAGTGACCTGGGCCGTCTGGAACTGACGCTGGCACCCCTGTCAGGCGTGAACGACCTGAAGACCTTGCCCGCGCCTTTTCTTGACCGACGAGACAACGTTCCCCTGTCTCTGCCATTCGTCTTTGCCAGCAATCCATCCTTTGGTGCGCTCAAGGCAGCCGGCGTCGTAGCGTCCTGGTTCGGCATGCAAGCCGGTGTTCGTGGCGCCCAGTTCCCGGTGCTGATCAACAGCCTGCCCGAAGGCAATGCGGTCGTTTTCCTTCAAGGCGGAAAGACCCTGGAAGGTTTCCGGGGCGCGTCGACCTCCACCATTTCAATACAGCCGCATCCTGTCAATCCGCAGGCCAAACTGCTTCTGATCAGCGGTGGCAACGATGAGGATCTGGCTCGCGCAGCGCGCGCCATCGCCCTGTTCACGTCCACACTGGCGGGACCGTCAGTCACGGTGAGCAAGGAAACCCCGACCGCGGCCCGAAAACCCTACGATGCGCCGGCGTGGGTCCCGGTGGACCGCCCGGTGCGCTTTGGCGAACTCGCACGCCTTGAGGAACTGCGCACACAAGGCTACTTTCCGGAAGTCATCCGACTCAACTACCGCGTGTCACCCGACCTCTTCACCTGGCGCACGCCGGGCGTACCGGTCAAGCTCAAGTACCGTGCCATACGCCTGCCGTTTCAGAAGAGTTCGAGCCTCAACATTGGCATCAACTCCAACTTCATCCGCGCTCTGGCCATCAACGAGCCCTACAAGTCGGGAGGCGAGGGGGAGTACATCAAGGACAAGACCTCACTGCGCGAGGAACTGGTGTCCCTTCCTCCTTACGGCGTCACCGGGCGGGATCAGCTTCAGTTCAGTTACTACTTTGACTTCCTGAAGGAAGGGCACTGCCGGAACATGCCGCCGGAGAACCTCCAGGGGGCCATTGATCCGGAGTCCACGCTGGATTTCAGCGAATTTCCGCACTATGTGGCCATGCCCAACCTCGCGTACTTCTCCAACATTGGTTTTCCTTTTACACGCATAGCCGACCTCGCAGAGACCGCTGTTGTCTTGCCTGACAGTCCGAATGCCGATGAAGTGGCTCTGTACCTGACGCTGATGGGCCGCATGGGTGAAGCCACTGCCTATCCAGCTCTGAGGCACGCACTGATTGGCACCTCCGATGTGGACAAAATGGCGAGCCGTGACCTGCTCGTGATTGGCTCCGCCAGGAGCCAGAACCTGATGAGCAAATGGGCGGATAGACTTCCCATGGTTCAAAACAGTGGTGACCGCTTCGTGCGCGAAGCCGATGCCGTCTGGCGCCCGGTGTATCGATGGGAACAACAGGATGTGCAGGAACCGCTGCAGCCAAAGGGCGGACTCACCCTCACCGGAATTGGCAATCTGGCCACCATGATGGCCTTTGAGTCACCTCTGGAACCGGCTCGTAGCGTGGTCTTCTTTTACGCGGACAAAGCGGGTGACCTGCGCAAGATCTCTGATGTACTGACCGACCCAGACCGTGTTCCCCTGATTCGCGGTGATTTTGCAGTGGTCGATGACAAGACCGTGAACCACACCAAAGTCAGCCGGACCTACTACTTGGGCTCGCTGCCCTGGCTCAGCAAGGTGCGCTGGTTCTTTTCGGATCAGCCGCTTCTGCTCGCACTTCTCTGCGGGTTGATCTGCCTTGTGGTGTCCGCCATCGTTTACCGCAAGCTTGGACCCGTCAACGCCAAGCGCCTGAAGAAGATCGTTTGATCCGGTCATGCGACACGCCCTGACCTTGGCCACTCTGACGCTGGCTCTGGCCACCGCAGCAGGACCGGGCCACTCGGCCGACGATCTTGCGACCAGTCAACTGGTCGATCAGGCGCGCCACTGGCAGCAAAAGCGCCGGGACGACCTGGCTTCCGAGGTCTGGCGCAGATTGCTACTGCTCGACCCGAAGCACGCCGAGGCCCTGGTCCAGCTGGGACTCATTGAAGCCCGAGCCGGCCACCTGGCAGAGGCCGAGGCGCTGTTGACGCGGGCCAGGGCTTTAGCTCCACCGCCTGGTGGCGTAACTCAGTTGGCCGCCACCCTGAGCACCGCCAAAGGAGAGCCCGTCAGCACTGCCACAGTGGTTCCCCCACGACAAACACGCCCGGGACCAGCTAAACTGCCGGCATCCGCAAAACCTGCGGCCCGCGCCATCGAGCCCGGCACAACTACAACCGATCCGACAATGAATTTCTCCACCTCACTGGACCCACTGCGCGTGAAACCACAGCCCTGAGTCCACCGAAAAACGCTTATGCAAGTTCTCGCATTCATTTCCGGAAAAGGTGGAGTTGGCAAGACCACACTCGCGGTCAACGTCGCCGTCGCTCTGGCTCAGCGAAAGCAGCGCGTCCTGCTGATCGATCTTGACCCACAGAACGCGCAGCGCCTGCATCTGGGAATGAACCCCGATGAAATTGCGGGTCTGACCCGAGAGGGCATCTCGCACAGTTCCATTTTTGACAGCCCCTTCGGAATTCAGTTCATTCCTTTCGGACGCATCAGCGAGGCTGAACTGGAGGAGTTTGAAGCCGAACTCAAGAAGCACCCCAGCTGGGTTGCGGATGGCATCAACTCGCTCACCACTGACTCTTTTGATTTTGTTATTCTGGACACGCCACCTGGGCCCACGGTCTACCTGCAACAGGCCCTGGAGGCAGCGAACCGGGCTCTGGTTGTGGTGCTGGCGGATGCCGCCTCGTACGCCACCCTGCCCAAGATCACGTCACTGGTCAGCCAGTACACGGCTGAGCGCACCGATTTCGCCGGAATCAATCTGCTGATCAACCAGATGCCGATCCACAACAAGTTGGGGCATCAGGTGCGCACCGCCCTGTACACCAACTACGCGGACCAGTTGGTGCCGGTCGCAATCCACAAAGACCCGCGCGTATCGCAGGCGCTGGGCTTTGAGCGCCCTGTGCTGCAATACGAGCCCGGCTGCAAAGCCAGCCTGGACATTCAGAGCGTGGCGGACTGGCTGCTTGACAGCATGGAGCAATGACCCTGTGGTGCTCGAAGTATGGTCTTTAGCTCAAACATCTTCCTTTTCGCCTTTCTGCCGCTCTTTCTTGCCTGCTATTACCTGACCCCCTGGCGTGCCAGATCGGCGCTGATTCTGACCTTTAGCTGGGCGTTTTACGCCTGGTGGCGGCCCGACTTTCTGGCCCTGCTGGTGGGCGTTACTGCCGTCAGCTACGGTTTTGCCCTGGCCATTGGCGCCAGCAGCGAGCAAGCGCAGCGCTATCGCCTGCTCAGCGCCGGAGTCACCCTGAACCTGCTGGCCCTGGCTTATTTCAAGTACGCCAATTTCGGTGTCGAGACCCTGAATGCCGCACTGCTTGCGCTTGGTTTCAACGCCGTCGCGTTCACCCACGTGCTGCTTCCGATCGGCCTGTCGTTCTACATCTTTCACGCCATCAGTTACCTGGTTGACATCTACCGCCGCGAAGCCCCTCCGGCGCGCAATTTTGTTGACTTTGCTGCTTTTATTGCGCTGTTTCCCCACCTGGTAGCGGGACCCGTGTTGCGCTACCACCTGCTGGCAGAACAGTTCCGAAGCCGCGTCCACTCGTTCGGAAACTTTTCGCGTGGCTGTGTTGTCTTCATGGTCGGCTTCTGCAAGAAGGTCCTGATCGCAGACAGCGTGGCACCGCTGGTGGACGCCGCCTTCTCTGCGCCCGTGCCAACCCTGGCAGACGCCTGGCTCGGCGCAGCCGCTTACACGATCCAGCTTTTCTTTGATTTCAGCGGCTACACCGACATGGCCATCGGCCTGGCCCTGATGATCGGGTTTGTCTTCCCTGAGAACTTCAACGATCCCTATGTGTCCCGCTCCATCACCGAGTTCTGGAAGCGCTGGCACATGTCGCTGTCCAACTGGCTGCGCGAATACCTGTATGTCTCGCTGGGCGGCAACCGCAAGGGTTTGTTGCGCACCTACGTCAATCTGTTCCTCACCATGCTGCTGGGCGGTCTGTGGCATGGCGCCAACTGGACCTTTGTGCTGTGGGGTGCGTGGCACGGCGGCGTTCTGATACTGGAGCGCTACTGGCAGCAACGCTGGGGCGCCCCGATACTGCCCGAATGGCTGCGCGTCATCAAAACCATGCTTCTGGTCATTTTCGGCTGGGTGCTGTTCCGGGCGGCCGATCTGGCTGGAGCCGGGCGGATGTTCGCCGGGATGGTGGGCGCCCACGGCATGGCGTTCAGTCCATCGGTGGCCTGGCAGGTCACACCCGACCGGCTCATGGTGCTGTTGATCGGCGTGCTGCTGGTGTACGCCATGCCATGGCTCAAGCGCCAGGGTGGCGCCCACCTGCGTTACCTGCTTCTGCCCCTATTCCTCTGGGCCGTGGCAACGCTGTCGGCACAGTCGTTTACGCCCTTCCTCTACTTTCAGTTCTGAGTCTGACATGGCTGACCCCGATTTGACAGACAGGCATGCCACCGCACCGTCGCGCTATGGCGCCCTGGCAGCACTCACGTTTTCTTGCGTCATGCTCGCCGGCGCCTGGCAAATCATTGCCGCCGCTACCGGCGCGGCCACATTGGAGTTTCCACGCAACTGGCTCGACTTCCGTGAAGGGCGCAGCACGGGTGCACTTGAAAAGCAGCTTGACCAGAAACTGCCGGCTCGCCCGGCGCTGATCAATGCCGCCAACAGCGTGCGCTACCTGCTGACCGGCAGTGGGGGCGAACAGGTCCGGACCGGTCGCGATGGCTGGCTGTTTCTGACGGAGGAACTGCGATTTGATGCCAACGGAAGCACTCACCTGAAAACACGTGCGCAGTTGTTGGGTACCGCCGGGCGCAGTCTGGAGCGCCAGGGGGTCAAACTGGTGGTGGCCCTGGTTCCTGACAAGGCCCGCTTATATGCAAACAAGTTGGCGAGCGCTCGCTATCCGGATTACAACGCCGCCCGTTACGATGATGCCCTTAACGCGTTGCAACAGCAGGGTGTCACTGTCGTCAATCTTCTGGAGCCCCTGCGCGACGCCGCTGTCCGAGGCGAGGTCTATTACCGCACCGACACGCACTGGAACCAGAACGGCGCCAAAGTGGCCGCAAAGGCACTGGCGTTTGCCATTCAACAGTTGGGACTGGACATCGAGAAGACCGGATTCATCAGCCAGAGCGGCCCCGCAGTCGAGCGACCGGGTGATCTGATTCGGCTGATGGGGCTGGGTGACACCGCCAAAGTGCTCGGTTTGCTGCCGGATACCGAAGCTCCGGTCCAGACCCGGCAAAGCACGGTTGAGAGCACAGGGCTGTTTGGTGACAGCACTGTGCCGCTGGTCCTGACCGGCACGTCCTACTCGCTGCGTGCCAATTTTCATGGTTTTCTGCAACAGTTCACTGCGGCCAAGGTGCTCAATGCAGCGCAGGACGGCGGCGGCTTCCTGCAAGCCACTACCAAATACCTGCTGGACGACTCCTTCAGCCAGTCCAAACCCAAAGTGCTGGTCTGGGAGGTCCCCGAGCGCTTTCTGCAAATGCAGCTGGACAAGGAAGCCCTGTGGCTGAAGGAAGTGAAGTTGGTCCAGTAGGGCGTTGTTTGGCTGTGACATTAGTCCGAATGGGCTATAGACAGTCAGCTAGTACACATCTACTATTACCGCCTGCAAGTCATTAAACCATCTGTTAGGGGACCCGTATGAAGATCAAAAAACTACTCGCCGTAGCAGCACTTGCTACGCTTGGGGCGGCAAACAGCTATGCTGACGCCCCCGTGACCTTCAATGAAGGAGTATTGACGAATCTGCTGTCCGGTCAGTACAACTGGAGTTATGCCCTTTCAGGTACCTCATTTGATGCGACTTACACTTTCTCTCTTCCAGAGGCTACCGGAATTGTGGTGAAGGTCGACCCGTACTGGGGCGTCGCACCTACGTTGGTCACATTGTCAAGCGGTTTGTCGTCGATGACGTTGGACTGGAATGCCGGGGATGGCGGCTACTACCAAGGCTACGCGCAAGGCATCGCTGGGCAGTTATTCTCGTTGCATGTCGTTGGAACCGGTTCAGCCGGCAACAGTTTCAACAATTTCGTCACGGCAGCACCAGTTCCGGAACCCGAGACTTTCGCCATGTTGCTGGCGGGTTTGGGTCTGATTGGCGCGATCACTCGCCGCCGCAACAAGACCAGTGTTGCCTGAACGACTGAAGGGTTTCGTTTTTTGTTAAAAGGGATTGCGTAGCGATCCCTTTTTTTTGGGTGTGCGGGCTTTGCCCCTAGAATGCATTGATTGTTTGCGCTGACTGGCGCTGGTCCATCGATTCAACCTTGTTCCAATGGCTTTCTTGCACTCGCTGTCAACGGAAGAACTTTATCGCTACCACAGCGTTGTTGCACAGTCGGCCGAAGTGCGCAGCCATTTTGATGTATTCAACTGGCTGCAGGGCGACATGCAGCAGTACTTGGCACACGACATCATGATTGCAGCCTGGGGTGACTTTGACAAGGGCACCGTTCAACATGACGTGATCTCAGCACTGACGGGGGTGCGCTCGCACAGTTCCAACCAGGAAGCTGTTACACCTCTGCTGCTTGGTCTATTCAGGCGTTGGACGGACTTGGGCGGCAAGCCGCTGGCCATGACTGTCGGCGACAAGGGCTTTGCGGCTGAAGCCCGTAGTCCGTCATGCGCACTGGTCGACGCATTGCAAAAAATGCGATGCGCTCTGGTTCACGGCATCAAAGACGAGCGTGGTAACTACGACTGCCTTTATGCCAGTTTCCGAGCCAGCGAGTGCTTTGGCGAACGCGAGTGCGAGACCATGGCGGTGGTGCTACCCTACATTGACATGGCCTTGCGCCAAGTGGAACTATTGCCGCACCAGACCCATTCATCGCTGGTCATCTCTTCCCCGCTGGTCTACGATTTGCTGCAAAACCGGGGCCTGTCGACACGGGAGGTCGAAATCCTGCAGTGGGTGGCTCTGGGCAAGACCAACCCTGAAATCGGTCGAATTCTCAAAATCAGCGAATTCACCGTAAAGAACCACATGCAGCGCATCTTCAAGAAGATGGATGTCAGCAATCGGGCGCAGGCGGTCGGACTGTTCAAGACTCTGGTAAACAATGACTAAGACGCCCCAAAGTCATTTGGCCGCCTCGTTCAGCAGTTCCTCCAGGCCGGCCACGCTGGGCAAAGACAACCTGCTCAGCGTATTTGAACTGACGGTCGGTCCCTCCGCGCTGGTTTTTTCTTTGTGGGGACTGGCTTATTACTTTGAAGGGCAGGTTCATGCCTCCTACATTGTTCTTTCCATCCTGGTTTTTGCACTCACGTTTCCCGGGCATGCAAGGTTGCAATCGTCAGTATTTTCGGGGCTGGCAAGCGTCCTGCTCACCTGGAGTTGGATTGCCGGCCTGCTGATGTTTATCGGCATCGCTTCTGGTTTTATCCACGAGTATTCAAGGTCGGTTCTGTACACGTGGCTTTGGGTAGCGCCGCTGGCCGAATTTGGTGTCTGCCTGGTGTTGCGGGCAGCAGCGCCAATGCTGCTCAGAATGCAAGGCCCCCTGCGGCGCGCGATCATTGTCGGAATGAATGATCAGGGCTTGGCTCTGGCTGCCCGGATCAGCGAAGCCCACTACGCCCGAACGGAACTTGTGGGCTTTGTCGATGACCGACAGACACAGCGCCTCAATTACACCGGGGACTACAAGCTTCTGGGTACGCAGGAACAACTTCTCAGCTTCGTGAAGTCCGAGAGCATACAGGTCATCTACCTTTCGCTGCCGATGGCGTCACAGCCGCGCATCCTGCATATCCTCGACGAGCTCAAGGACACGACAGCGTCAATTTACTTTGTGCCGGACATGTTTGTCACCGACTTGATTCAGGCGCATCCTGATTCGGTCTGCGGCATGCCTGTGATTTCGGTGTGCGAGACGCCTTTCAAGGGCACCGATGGCGTTCTCAAGCGCCTGACCGACATTGTTCTGGCAACGCTGATTCTGATTCTGATCTCGCCCTTGCTACTGGTCATTGCGGTGGCGGTCAAGATCGGCTCACCTGGCCCCATCATCTTCAAGCAACGCCGCTGCGGGCTGGACGGCAAAGAAATCATCATCTACAAGTTTCGCTCAATGAGCGTCACTGAAGACGGTAGCAAGATCACGCAAGCCACCAAAGACGACGCCCGCATCACCCCCCTGGGTGCCCTGCTGCGCAGAACGTCATGTGACGAGTTGCCGCAGTTCATCAACGTGCTCCAGGGTCGCATGAGCATCGTGGGGCCACGCCCGCACGCAGTAGCGCACAACGAGTTGTACCGCAAGCTCATCAAGGGGTATATGGTGCGACACAAGGTCAAACCCGGCATCACCGGCTGGGCGCAAGTCAATGGCTTCCGGGGTGAGACAAAGACCCTGGACAAAATGCAGAGTCGCATCGACTTTGACCTGGACTACCTGCGCAACTGGTCGGTACGACTGGACCTGTACATCATTTACAAGACCATCGGCCTGGTCATCAAAGACCAGAAGGCCTACTGACCATGCGACTGCACGGCTTGTGGCTGACTCTGGCCACAATGGCGTCCTTGCCCTGCAGCAACGCCGTCGCGCAGAGCGCCGACACGCTTAAGCTAAAACTGGAATCAGCACTGCGCTTTGACAACAACCTGTTCCGGCTCCCCGCCAGTGCCAACGCCGAAGCGCTTATTGGAAAGCCCAGTGCGGCCGAGAAAGTGGACATCAACTCCCTCAGTCTTGTTTTCAGCACCAGCTTGAGCATGCAAAAGTTTGAGCTGTCTGCCAGCGTTGCGAAGTACGGCTACCAGAATTTCAGCTACCTTAGCTACGTGGCGCACAGCTACAACGCCGCCTGGCACTGGGCCTTGACGCCAAGTCTACAGGGCAACCTTGGCAGCCAACGTCAGGAAACCATCAACGACTTTGCTGACAACCAGGGCACCACCACGCAAAACCTGCGCAGAAACACCAGCAGCCGGTTGGACGCAGCCTACGAAGTGGATGGCAGCTGGAGCGTGGTCACCGGTGTATCGCAGTCTGCCCAGACCAACCAGCAAGTCTCTACCGCCGAGGGAGACTACAGCGCCAGATCTGCCGACCTGGGCCTGCGCTACGCATCGGGCACGGGCAGCACGATCAGCTACACGCTCAGGAACAATACCGGCAACTACCTCAATCGCGTTTTGTCGCCTTCGGGCCTGTTCGATGACGGCTTCAGGCAGACCGACACCGAACTGCGACTGCACTGGATTCTGAGCGGCAAGAGCGTAGTCGACCTTTACACCAGTCAGATCAGCCGCAGCCATCCCAACTACGCCCAGCGCGACTACAACGGACGCAACGCCGGCATCAATTTCAACTGGGCCCTAAGCGGCAAATCGACCCTCGTGGCCAGTTGGGCGCGCGAACTCTCAAGCTACCAGACCTTCTATTCCAATTACACGCTTTCCAATCGCCTTGCCTTTACCCCGGTCTGGCAGCTCGGCCCCAAGACCATACTGCGAGCCCGCTATGAGGTCACACAGAGCGATTATCTTGGTTCACCCTTTGGCCTGATTTCGGTGCAGCGCAGCGACACCAGCAACGCGGCCAGCCTGTCTTTGGACTGGCAGCCCCACCCGTACTTTACGATCAGCACTTCAATAGAGAACGCCACTCGCAAGTCAAACTTGGCAGGCTTGGACTATGAGAGCAAAATGGCAACCGTTTCGGCACAATTCAGTTACTGAGCTTCCAGCACCATGACCCTTTCGCACATTCGCAATTCCCAAACACTTGTGGCATCTGCCATGTTGACGGCCGCACTTGCCTTAGGCCTGTCTGCCTGCGGCAACAAGGACGACAAGAAAGCTGCAACGCAAGTCGCCGCCAAAGTGGGTTCTGAAGAAATCTCGGTGCACCAGATCAACCAGGTTTTGAGCCGCAGCAACAGTGGCGGTGCCTCCCCCGCTGCCGTACAGGCAATGAGCCGCGAGGTGCTTGAAAAACTCATCGATCAACAACTTGCCGTTGATCAGGCCACCGAGGACAAACTGCACCGCTCACCCGAAGTGGTAGCACAAATTGAAGCGTCCCGGCGCGACATACTGGCGCGTGCTTACATGCAGAAGGTTGCCGGCGCCCTGCCCAAGCCCAGCGCTGAGGAAATAAAGAAATATTACGCTGAGCATCCTCAGCTATTTTCCGAGCGGCGCATCTTCAGCGTGCAGGAAATTGTCGTTCCCGCTGCGCCAGGTCTGGCCGACCAGCTGCGCGCCTTCGCCGCATCGGGAAAACCCATTGTTGACGTAGCCAACTGGCTCAAGAGCAAGGGCATCAAGTTTGACGGCGGCAGCGCCACCCGCGCGGCAGAACAGATTCCGCTAGAGCGCCTGGCGCAGATCCATGCCATGAAGGACGGGCAGAGTCTGGTGATGGAGTCGCCGCAGGCCATCACCCTGATACGGTTGGCGTCTTCGCAATCATCCCCGGTGGCCGAAGCTGCGGCCCTGCCCCGGATTGAACAGTTTTTGACCAACCAGCGCGCCGCTGAAGCGGTAGCAGCCCACATCAAACAACTGCGTGCTGCGGCAAAGATCAGTTACATGGGTGAATTTGCCAGGAACGATGCTGGCACTGCTGCAACGCCTGCACCGGCGGTAGCGTCGCCTGCTCCGGTTGCCCCTGCCACGGATGCCAAGACCGCTATCGAAAAAGGCGTGGCCGGGCTCAAGTAACCCAGCCAATCGAACATAAGACGACACCACCGAACCCACCACGAATTCACGCCACATGATGCAGCGCCTGATCACATTGCCTCGCCTTGTCCTGTTCGCAATCATGTTCTTGTGCTTTGGCGTACAGGCCCAAAACACAGACTACCCGTTGGGAGCGGGCGATGCCATCAAGATCCAGGTGTTTCAAAACCCGGATCTGACCATTGAGACACGTGTTTCGGAGAACGGCTCCATCACCTATCCGCTGATTGGCGCGGTGGACCTGGGTGGCCTGTCGATTGCCGCAGCAGAGAAGAAGATTGCTGAAGCCCTGTTGAGCGGTGGCTTCATACAGAACCCCCAGGTCAACATCGTACTGATCCAGATCCGCGGCAATCAGGTGTCGGTGCTGGGCCAGGTCAACCGGCCCGGACGCTTTCCGCTGGAAACCGCCAACACGCGGCTTAGCGACATGCTGGCCAATGCAGGCGGAGCCACGGGTGTGGGTGACGATATTGCCATTGTGGTGGGTGTTCGCAACGGCAAACAGTTTCGCAAGCAGATCGACATCCCTTCCATTTTTCTGGACGACAAGTTGCAGGACAACATCGTTCTGCAGGGTGGTGACAGCATCTATGTGCACCGGGTTCCGGTCTTTTACATTTACGGCGAAGTGCAGCGCCCGGGCGCATTCCGCGTGGAGCGCGACATGACGGTGATGCAGGCCCTGGCGCAAGGAGGCGGCCCCACCGTGCGGGGTAGCGAGAAGCGCCTGCGTCTGCATCGCAAGGCAGCCGATGGCACGGTGCAACCCACAGAGCCACAACTGACCGACCCGGTACTGCCCAACGACGTTATTTACGTCAAGGAAAGTCTGTTTTGAGTACCACGCCTAAGCCATGACGCTTCAGCAATTCCTGCTCATTCTGCGGGCGCGCTATCGGGTAGCGCTGCTGGCGTTCGCGATCACCGTCCTCACAACCCTTGTAGTCAGTCTGCTGCTGCCCAAGCAATACACCGCCAGCGCCGCCATGGTAGTGGACGTTAAATCGCCTGACGCTGTCAGCGGCATGTTGCTACAAAGCATGTTGGCGCCGGGCTATATGGCAACCCAGATCGACATCATCAACAGCGACCGTGTGGCCAAGAATGTGGTCAAGTTATTGCGCATGGATGAAAGTACCGTCATCAAACAACAATGGCAGGAAGCCACCAAGGGCAAAGGGCAGTTGATTGACTGGCTGGCTGGATTGTTGCAAAAGAATCTCGACGTCAAGCCATCACGCGAGAGCAATGTTATCAACATCAATTACACCGGCACCGACCCGGACTTCAGCGCGGCAGTAGCCAATGCTTACTCTCAAGCCTACATGGACGTCAACCTGGAGTTGCGGTTGGCACCTGCCCGTCAGTACGCGGCCTTTTTTGACGCCCAGACAAGGGCTGCCCGGGACAAACTGGAAGTCGCCCAGAAAGCGCTTTCGGCGTACCAGCAAAAGAACGGCATTACATCTATCGATGAGCGGCTGGACTTTGAAACGGCCAAGCTGAACGAAACTTCGAGCCAACTTACCGGCATTGAGGGACTTACCACCGACAGCCAAAGCAAGCGACAAAATGTCAAGTCCGACACTGTGGCGGAGGTGATGCAAAGCCCGCTGATCAATGGACTGAAAGTCGACATAGCCCGTCTCGAAGCCAAGCTCACCGAGAGCAATGTCAACCTGGGTAAGAACCACCCACAGACGCAGCGTACCGAGTCCGAATTGGCCACCCTGAAGTACCAGCTGGAATCCGAAACCCGCAAGATAACCAGTTCGATTGAGACCACTTACCAAGTTGGAAAGCAGCGCGAAAAGCAACTCAAGAGTGCCCTTGCGTCGCAAAAAAGCCGTGTACTGCAGATCAACAAGCAGCGTGACGAACTCAATGTGCTTCGCCGTGACATCGAGTCAGCACAACGTGCCTTCGAGATGGTAAGCCAGCGCGCCTCACAAACCAATATCGAGAGTCAGACCAACCAGACCAATATTCTGGTACTCAACCCGGCATCTGCGCCTACGGAACCTTCTAAGCCGCGTGTGTTTCTAAGCGTATTGGTTTCCATCTTTTTGGGCTCACTTTTGGGAATCGGCTTGGCACTGATGCTTGAGCTAAGCCAGCGCTATGTGCGCTCGTCGCAAGACCTTGCCGATGCGCTGGAACTGCCAGTGCTGGGCGGCATTGGTTCCGCGATAGCTCCAAATAGATTGTGGTTCAGGTCTTGGCAGCAGCGCTGGCCGCGCAGGGCAGACGTATGAATTCCGTCGTTACGTCCAACATAAGACGCTCCATTGGTGACATTCTGGTAGCGACTGGCCGCCTCAGCAGCGCCGACTCAAGCGTCATCATGGAGTACCAACGCCAACACCAGATTCAATTTGGTGACGCCGCCCTGGCTTTGAAACTACTCACCAAAGACGACATAGACTTTGCACTCGCCAGGCAATTTGACTACACCTACCTGGGGCAGGAAGACACCAGTCTGAGCCCAGACCTGGTAGCTGCTTACAAGCCATTTGGTGCGATTTGCGAGAACCTGCGCGCCGTGCGCAGCCAACTCATGCTGCGCTGGTTCAACACCGACCCGTTGCGCAAAGTGCTCGCCATCGTAAGCCCCGCAAAAGGGGATGGGCGCAGTTTCATTTCCGCCAACCTGGCCATCGTTTTTGCACAGCAAGGGCAGCGAACACTGTTGCTCGATGCCGACTTGCGTACCGCACCCGGCACTGGTCAGAAGGTCTTATTCAAGTTGGGCAAGAGCGCGGGTTTGTCGGGCATATTGGCTGGCCGCGCCGCCTTGGAAGTGGCCGCCTCGCCCGTGCCCAGCCTGCCTGGCCTGACCGTGCTGCCCACGGGTGCTGTGCCACCGAATCCGCAAGAATTGTTGGGCCGGCCGGAATTTGGCCAACTGTTGGGCAGCGTCGCTCAACGGTTTGATGTAATCATCATCGATACCCCCGCTGGCGGCGACTATGCGGACGCCGAAATCATCGCTGCGCGCGCTGGTGCTGGGGTAATGCTTGCGCGCAAGAACAAGAGCCTGTTACCCGACGTGACTCGGCTGGCGGGCCGCCTGCAGGAAGGTGGCGTAACACTAGTGGGCTCCGTGCTTAATGACTCATGAAAGCCGTCCCACTACTTGCACTTATCGTGCAATGCGAAGTTGCCCGTATGGGATTCAAAAGCAGGTTTCGAAGGGAATCAATTGAAACACTTGCATCCGTTGCCGAGGTGCATATCAAGCCCATCAACTCTCCTTCGGACTATCACAGAGACCCCGACCGCGCCCGTAAGTCCATGTCGGCACCTGAGGTTCAGGCTTTGGCGGCCGCGCTAAAGCTCCCCGCATTGTTCGAGGTGGTGCTGAAAACATATGAGGTCGTCAGACACGGTCGCGCAGACACATGTCTGCGACCCCTTCCATCTGCTGTTCTGAAAAACCGATGCTGTAAAGCGCGAGGACCTGGGCCAATTCAACACTTGCGTCAGCTACGAGAAAGCGATCCAACGGCACTATGGCGATCAGACTCCCATCGGCATCCTTCTTCGTGCCCCCAAGAACCACGAACCAGTCGAAGACGCCATGGTCGAAATGACCAACAGGGTATTAGCCTAGCGCCACCAAATAGAATTGCCTCTCAACCACGATATTGCCGCATGCCTGCACCGTGCCGTGCAAGAACTTGAGGCTACCGCATGACCCCTCGCACTGAAGCCTACTATGCCGTGTCCGAGCGAGCATCCAATGCACCAAAACCTTGGCGCACCAAACTTCTGACCTGGTTGCCCATCATCGTCGGCTTGACGGTGCTGTATGTGCCCAGTCTTTATGACTTGTTCAAAGGTGTATGGAGTGACGATGAACAAGCGCACGGCCCGCTAATCCTGACAATTTCTTGTTGGCTGATTTACCGAAGATGGCCGATGGTGTCTGCAGATAATGATTCAAAACCCAATTATTGGGCTGGGTGGGCACTGCTTGTTATAGGGCTATTGTGTTACGCCCTTGGTCGATCACAAGCAGTGGTTCAAATGGAAGTTGGCTCTGTCATCCCATTACTGATCGGTCTATTGCTGCTAATACGTGGTCCAACCGGTTTAAAAAAGATGTGGTTTCCACTTTTCTTCATGCTGTTTATGGTGCCGCTGCCAGGTGTGTTTGTGCAGGCGATCACAATACCGCTTAAAACAGCTGTTTCCATTGTCGCTGAGCGCCTTCTTTTTTCGCTTGACTATCCCATTGCACGAACTGGTGTTATCTTGCAAGTTGGTCAATATCAATTGCTGGTGGCGGATGCTTGCGCCGGCCTGCACACTTTATTCTCCTTGGAGGCTTTAGGTTTGCTTTACATGAATCTGGTTGAGCATGTTTCTGTCAAGCGAAATTTGACACTTGCCCTGCTGATAGTTCCTATTTCCTTCACCTCCAATGTCATCAGGGTCATTATTTTGGTGCTTATCACTTACCACTTGGGTGATGCTGCAGGGCAAGGCTTTTTGCATGGTTTTGCCGGTATGACACTATTTTTAAGTGCGTTGTTACTTATTCTTGGTGTGGATTCTGTCTTGGGCAAACTATTTAAAGAAGAAACGCCCCGTGCGGCATAGAACCGTCCCAACCCCATCCACCGTGCAATCTCTCATGATTGCCGTCTTATTTATTGCAACTGCATTGGCAGCCCATACTTTCAAACCAACACAACGTTTGGCTGACCAAAGATCAAAAATTAATTTGGCGACTGAAATTCCAACAGCATTTGGCGATTGGACTGAAGACACTCTATTAATTCCCATACTACCCAACCCCGAGGTTCAAGCTAAGTTGGATGTGCTGTATTCCTCTACACTGGCCCGCACATATCGCAATAGCGCCGGACAGCGGGTAATGTTATCGATAGCCTATGGTAGCGACCAGAGCTCCGAGGCCACGTCTGTCCACCGACCAGAGTTTTGTTACAGCGCACAAGGCTTCAAGGTAAGCAATCTGGGTCAAGCTGCGCTCAATATTGGTAGTCATCAACTGAATGTTCAACGCCTTCTCGGCGAGTTGGGGCAACGCCGTGAAACCATCACTTACTGGATAACGATGGATGAGACTGCCACATTACCCGGTCTTGGCCGAAAGTTGGCTCAGATGCGCTATGGTTTACGCGGCGAGATACCCGATGGACTTTTGTTTAGGGTTTCAACGCTTGCGGCCAATAGTGGGCAAAGCTACGAATTGCAAAACCAGTTCTTAAACGATCTGGCAATGAACATGTCTCCAGTTCTTGTTCCAAGATACTTCGGCCGATCAAATTAGACAAGACTTGCGTCGACTACGAAGACCACTCTGATTGAATGAACGCCTCACAAACAATTCAGTCGTTCTCAGACTTGTGGCAGCGGCGGGTGCCTAGGCTCGTCGTGACCGCGCGGGATAAGATTGCTGCAGCACGTGGGTCCATTTTGATGGCGCTTGCTGTTGTACTAACCGCAATGATGCTCGGTCTGATCACTGCGGTGCAGCCCTTTCTTGCGCTTTTACTGGTGATCGTACTCATCGGTCTCGGTTCGCTGATATGGTTGGCTAGGCGCGTGGCACCGAGGGCACCCTTGTGGATTAAAGCCAGTTTCTTGGTCGTGATTGGCCAATTGGTGTTCAGTTACGGCTTCTCAAACATCATATTTTTTGTTGGCGGATTGCCACTGCCTCTGACCGAATGTGTGCTGTTTGTTGCCTTATGTGCATGCGCATACCGTGTCTGGCTGGCAAAAGAGCGTTTGTCATTGCCTTTGCCGTTATGGTTTTTGGTGCTCTGGATTGCATTCAATCTAGCATGGCACTTACCGTCAGGCCTCATTCGCGACGGCGTTGGTGCAGCACGCGATGCCATGCCAACCGTCGAAATACTATTCATCATTCCGGGTTTCGTGATAACGACAATCTGTCTGCAAGAAGGCGCGCATGGGTCAATCTGGATACGCAGCGTACTGTTGATCCTGGGATGTCTACTGGCAATTTATGGACTTCTTTATCCCTTCAGTAGTAGTATTCAAGCGATCTCCCCAAGGGTGACCAGCCTACAGCAAAGTGTGCCAATTTTTGGGCACTTCACATCTTTTCCAGCCGTTGGTCTAATGGCCATGATTGGTTGGGCTTTGTGGAGCTGGCAATCCAGTGAGCCTACCCGGTTGTGGGGTTCAGTCTTGGGTGTTGCCACCTTCGTTGCCGGATTTTTGGTCTTCTTCATGGTACAGGCACGCATTGCCTACCTTTTTGTCATAGTTAGCCTGTTTGTATTTTGGACAATTGGCGGGCAAGCCAAACAAGCAAGGCGAATCGTGCTTGCGCTGTTGGTTGGCCTGTCAGTACTGCTGACCATCGAAATGTCTGGACTGGAATTCAAAGGCCGAGTCGGTCGTCTAAGCGCGTCAGGTATCGTCGACCATGTACTGACACTGACAGGCCAATCCAACGATTCACGCAGCGAATTCAGTGGAGCTGCTGCGGGTGTAAATCAACGTCGGCAATGGCGCGACTTTTCGCTGAAACTGTGGTCGCGAGACATTTCAACGCGAATTCTGGGCATCGGTTTTGGTCAGGTTTTGACAGACCTCACGACTGCGGGCACTGAAGGGCAAACCATGATTGTGCGTGAGCCGCACAACAGTTATGTCACCACGTTGAGCCGATCTGGCATAGTGGGCCTGATAGTGATGTTGAGTCTTCATACATACGTGCTTCGGCTTTGTCTGTCCGGCTATCGGCGGCATTATTTGACCCAACGCCCTCATGCAGCCTATTTTCTGGGAGTGATGTTTTATGAGCTCTACTGTTTGTTGAATTCTTGGGGTGAACCGCATTTCGAGGTTGCGCATTTTGCGGTACCGAGCTACTTCATTTACGGCACGGTGATTGGCCTGCACGTCTACACTTCACAAATAAATTTAAATCGACCACAACATGCGACTTTGGTCCCAACCGAAACCCCCATGAATTCCTCGTGTATTGCATCGATTCCAGGTAGAGACCGGTGAGCAAGCAGATCTTTATTGTCTCGTTGATGCGCACCAACGGCGACACTGGCGTGCAGGCGCATGTAAACAACTTCTTCAGTTTTCTTGTAGCGAATAATGTTCGGGTCGAACGAGTCACACCTTATGACCGAGGCATGTGGATTTTTTATCCGCTATATGCGCTGCGCTATGTCATTCAGTGGTGTCACCGCCCGATCAGCGTACGTTGGTACCGATATGTGCGGTTGCGCGCTCTCAAATTTCGCTTAAGAAAATTGCTGCGTGATGAACCATCTGCTGTGCTGTATGCGCAATGCCCGGTGTCCGCAGACGCTTGCCTGCGTGCCCGGCATGTGCAATCTCAGCGGGTGGTAATGGTCGCGCATTTCAACGTCTCACAGGCAGACGAATGGGTCGGTCAAGGGTACCTTCAACCCGACGACTGCACATGGCGCGCGATCCGAGCCCAAGAAGCTGCTGTTTTACCCAAGCTGGATGCAATTGTGTTTGTATCTGCTTTCATGCGAGATTTGGTCTCACGCCGCATTCCCTCCATTAACAAGGTTACGAGTCAAGTGATTCCGAATTTTGTTCGTGCACCACCATCACCCAGCCGTTCTCCGCATCGCGCCAATAGTGAGTTTGCGCTGGTGTCGATAGGTACATTGGAACCACGCAAGAACCAGCGCTATCTATTAGATATCGTGGCGATTGCACGTCGCGAAATACCAGACCTCACGATGACGCTAATTGGTGATGGTTCTGATCGTCAAGTACTTGAGCAACAAGTTCAAGAGCAAGGTTTGGAAGGCAGTGTCAACTTCAAAGGAAAGGTCATGGGTGCAGCCGATTTGCTACCGCAGTTCGATGGCTACGTCCATGTTGCCCAGATCGAAAATTTGCCCATTTCCATTATTGAGGCAATGGCTGCAGGTCTTCCGATATTTGCCTGCCCAGTGGGTGGCATTCCAGAGGTGTTCACTGACGGGAAGGAAGGCCACTTCTTGCCTCTTGATGATGCACAGGCAGCTGCTCAGATACTCATCAATGCATTCAAATCCCAAGATCATTTCAAAAAGTTGGGGCAAGCAGCCCGGGCTCGATTCAAAGCCAATTTTGACCAAGCAATAGTTGCGAAGAATTTGCTTGACTTCGTGTTGCTCGATGCATTACAGGAACCGGGCACCCCACGGTCATGATCCAGTGCATGCACCAGGTATTGCAATGAACACTGCACTTCAGGACGCGAAACTATTCTGGCTGCTGCAGCGCACGTCCCTGCCGTCCCAGACAATGCATAGTTCGACCAGTTTCTTCCTGATGGCTGGAATGGCACGACTTGCTCCCAGTCATGCATTTGCCTTGGCAGCAGCCTTTTTCATGCTGGCTACGCTTTGCAGTTCATTGAACGTTTATTTGTTGAGCTCAGCCTGGTTGAGGTTGATGGGCGATGATGCGGCCGCTCGACTGGAGAAGTTTTCATTGTGGTTGAGCGGTACTTCGGCTCTATTCTTCGGTTTTTTCTGGTGGGGCTACCGAAGTTGGGCCTTTGGTGCAGCACCGCTTTCAGAAGTTGTGAGCGTCGGATTGGCTGCGGCGTCCTACTTGCAATATTTTGCGCGCAGAAGACAACTGTTGCTGAATGGACGCTTTGCCATGGCCACACTGGCCGACACCATTCGCGCGATATTGATTGTTGGGGCTGGGGCAGCCACTGTTTGGACTCAAGGCGTGTTTGACTTTGATCGGTTTCTCGTTATTTTTTTGTCAGCCCATGTGATTGCTGTACTGCCGGTAATGTCCTGGCAGCGCGACGTTGCGAGCCTTCGCTTGCCTTTGCGTGCAAAGCTTCTCCACGTCCTCAGCCCTCTTTCCGCACTGCGAAAGGGTGACTGGCTTGCAGTTGGATCAGGTGCTGCCAACGTGGTGTTCAGTCAATCGGCATCTTTGCTCGCCCCGATACTGATCGGATCTACTGAATACGCCACACTCCGGGCCTATGAACTTTGGCTTTTCCCGGTGTTTTTCATGGCACAAATTTTGGACCCTATCTATATGCGCAAGCTCAAGACAGTTTCGGGTGGTGCGTCAGGGAAACGTTCATCATCGCTGGCTACTCTTGCATGGCCAGCTCTAGTCATTTTCTCGCCTCTTGGCTTGGTTTGTCTGTTAGCCTGGTTGTTGCCACCAGCAGCGACTTTGATTCAACTCACGATTTCGCCAGAGTACCGGGGTTCGTTCTGGTTAATGACTTGGGTGCTTGGACTATCAGGTCTGATTGCGATGAACGCTCCCGTGCGTTGGCACATGACTGTGACCGGAGTGGGCAAGCCCTTGCTGATTGGAACTGGACTAGGGATCGTTTTCACTTTAATTGTTCTGTTCATTTTAACCAGGCAATACCCGACTGCCTGGACTATTTTCTGCTCCAAAGTCACATACGAGTTAGTGCTGTTACTTGCAGGTAGCTGGGGTCTATTGAAATTGTCGCAATCCACCAAGGGAGGTTCAGACAATGCCTAGAGACTCCAATATCACGCGGATCTACATCGTATTTACGAGCTACCAATTCAAAGTAGCGCTGGTCCACCGTCGGACTTACCCAGGTACGGGTGGCGCACTGTTGGTTCATCACCAGTCCATTGTGCCTAGTCGCGACGAATTGAAAGAATTTGATGAACTCCTATCATTCCAAGCTGGCACGGGTATTAGAAGTGACTCCAATCGACAGACCTTTCAAATTCTGCGTCAACGATTTGAGCACTTGATAGCTCATGCCGACCGGCAGTCGGTACCGGATCTATTTGTCTGTTCGATAGCCTACCCACTGACGAACTGGCTGATAACACATTTCGTCGGGCGATTGCGCACGAGCATATTGATCGATGGACTCAGCGGCTATTTGCCTTTACGAAAGCCAGTTGTGCGCGAACTGGCAGATGGTTTGCGCAAACTCTACGTCGGTTTGTTTATTGGCATCAAGACCAGTTGGATATTCAAACATCCTCAAGGCTTGGATTCAGACTTCGTGCATGACCTGTATGCCGAGATGCCGGCGCTACTTTCAGCACACAGGAAGCCGGTCAATTTGCTCCCATCAGTGTTCGAGCCGCTGGATGCAAGCCAGCGCGAACTGGCAAGATTAGATGTCTGGTTCTTAGGTCAACCCCATACCCTCAGGGGCAAGAAATTGGTTGACCTGCTGATGCAATTGCTGGCGGCCTTGCGGAGGGACCATCCGGAGGCACGGGACTTCATCTACAGAACGCATCACTTTGAAGCCGCATCTGTTAGTGAATTGATTCGTAGCACCGGTTTCAAAGTGGAAGAGGGCCACGGTTGCGTAGAGGAACTGCTTTGCGCCAGGCCACCGATAGCCGTCTACAGCTACCGCAGCACCGCGCTGCTAAACTTGCGCCGCATACTACCGACAGACATTCCTGTTGTGGCTTTCGCGCCCTGGCTAGTGCAGCCGCCGGAGGAGAAATTGCTTTATGGCGATATCCAACAGTGGATGTTAACGCTAGGTATCGACAGACCTGCCCCAGCCAGTGCAGTGTTTGCTTTGGAGGTTGAATTGGGCCGCCGGCAGACCTGGCAATCCCAACTGCGGCGGCTAGTGCGATGACATCAATACTTATGGTTCATAACGCCTACCAGCAACGCGGCGGAGAAGACTCGGTGGTCGACGCCGAAATCCAACTACTACGTTCGTACGGTCACAAAGTCACCGAATATCGACGCAGCAATGACGAATTGAACCGAATGAGCCGTTCCACAGCGGCGCTGCAAACTTTTTGGTCGCCTGTCACGGCCCATAAAGTGGCCGAGCTGATCGCCATTGAGAGTATTGACCTTGTTCACTGCCACAACACATTTCCGCTGATCTCGCCAGCTGTCTACTGGGCTGCAGCCCGTGCAAGGGTACCGGTGGTGCAAACCTTGCACAACTTTCGCCTGATCTGTCCACAAGCACTGATGCTTCGCAACGGTGTTCCGTGCGAAGATTGCGTGGGGCATGTGCCGTGGCGCGGTGTGATGCACGGCTGTTATCGCGATTCAATCTTTCAGACCGGTGTGCTCGCTGCCATGGTCGCAAGCCATCGAGTCTTGGGAACCTGGCGCAAGAAGGTTGCCCGCTATATCGCGTTGAACGAATTCTGTCGGCAAAAATTCATCGAGGGCGGTCTGCCGGCTGATCGCATTATGGTTAAACCAAACTTCGTAGACGCGGGGCCAGCCTCCCTGAACTTTGAGCGCAGTGGCGCACTCTACGTTGGTCGACTATCGCAAGAAAAAGGCATCCGCACATTAGCGGACGCGATGCGCATACTACACGGGCGGGTAGCGTTGACCGTGGTGGGAACTGGGCCACAGGCCGAACTGCTCACGGGCCTACCCGGTGTCACGCTGCTGGGTGCATTGCCCAGCGATCAGGTGTTGGCCCTGATGCGGGCGGCTCAGATGCTAGTGCTGCCGAGCATTTGGTACGAGAATTTTCCACGGACACTAGTCGAGGCATTTGGCTGCGGTCTACCAGTGCTAGCGAGCCGCTTAGGGGCGCTGGCGCACTTGGTGGAAGACGGCCTCAACGGCGCGTTGTTCGAACCAGGAAATTCTCACGCACTAGCAAGCGCCATAGGCTCTTTAGTTACTGATCCAGCACGCTGGGCGCAAATGGGCTTGGCCGCAAGAAGGAGCTACGAGTTAACGTTGACACCAGCCGCAAATTACGCACGAATTATTGAAATTTACAGCGAGGCGTTAAGAGACAACACAACATAACGATTGCCACGAATTGGAACATTCGCTCTAAGAAATTCGGGAGTTTCCCCGGTTCCGCCGGTCGAAATCGCTGGGGTCGGATTAGCGACCCCGTATTGCCGGTTCAGGCGGCTCACAATTTAAAACCCACGGTGTGTGGGGGATACTTAGTCGGCCCCGCAAAACCCCTGCAACCCGCATGAAACCTAGCTTTTTTGTCTAAGTTGCGTGCACCAAATCCCCCGGAAAACGTTAATGGCAGAGATACTTTCTGAGGGATTCTGGTATGCAAGCCGTTGACTTTTTCCGCAGCCGAATTGACGCGATGATAGAAGTGGCTCCGCAAATTTGAACAGGTGAGATAAAGACAGACTCCGGGCATTTGGCTTGGCCGAAAATGGCTGGGCAAGAAGGAGTTTGTGATGAACAAGAAATCATCGGGACGGCGCACACGGCGCTCCCATAGTCCG
>CAIQVX010000099.1 GCA_903875275.1 uncultured beta proteobacterium
ACTGTCCGCCATCAGCGTGGAATGGTGTCCGCCATGAGCGCGGAACACTGTCCGCGATCGTGTGGAATGCGGTCCGCCATCACAGCGGAATACTGCCCGTCATCAGCGTGGAATCATGTCCGCGATCGCGCGGAATATGCAGCCTGGCGGCGGTTTCGGCAATCTTGACCGTATTGCCGCACTGCTCAAGCTCGACGTGGTCGCCTTGATCTCCTTCGATCAAGTCCAGAACGCGGGCGCGACGGGCTGGTCATTCTTCTATTGGACAGGCATCGGCGCCTACGTTGTCGAGGGCGATCAGTATGACATCCTGACCTCGGTCGAGACCACTGTCTTCGACATCAAGAGCCGACGCCTGTTGATGCGCGCTGGTGGCATCTCCAACATCAAGGGCGCTGCCACCATGGTCGGCTTCTCCGAGCGCGCCCGCGAAGCACGAACACGTGGTTTCGATGAAGCCTTGCGTGAAATGGTCGACAAACTTCACTCGGAAGTAAAGAGTTTCCGGGAGCGTGCGCCCAAAGATCCCAATATCCGGCTCATCCTTCCGCCCGGATACAACCCGGACGCGGTGCGCACAACGCCGTAGCGCGGCGCTACATCAGCAAGTGTTCGCCAGCGTTGTCGCCGCCGAGGGTGACGTAATTCACTTTTCGAATGTCCATCAGCTTGCGCCCTCCCGAGTAGCTGATGGAGCTTTGCACGTCCTGTTCCATTTCGATCAGCGTGTTGGCCAGACTGCCCTTGATCGGCTCCAGAATGCGCTTGCCCTCAACATGCTTGTACTCGCCCTTGTTGAAGTCACTGGCAGAACCGTAGTACTCCTTGAACAGTCTGCCGTCCACTTCCACGGTCTGTCCCGGGCTCTCTTCGTGGCCGGCCAGTAGCGAACCCACCATCACCATGGTGGCACCAAAGCGGATCGATTTGGCAATGTCACCGTGTTCGCGAATACCGCCGTCAGCAATGATCGGTTTTGTTGCGACACGGGCACACCATTTGACAGCACTCAACTGCCAGCCGCCGGTGCCAAATCCGGTCTTGAGCTTGGTGATGCAGACCTTACCCGGACCGATGCCCACCTTGGTGGCGTCCGCACCCCAGTTTTCCAGATCAATAACTGCTTCAGGCGTTGCCACGTTGCCGGCGATGACAAACGCTGCGGGCATCTTCTGCTTCAAGTGGCCAATCATGTTCTTGACGCTGTCGGAGTGGCCATGGGCGATGTCGATGGTGATGTACTCCGGCACCAGATCGAGGGCCAGCAGTTTGTCCACAGCTTCGTAGTCGGGCTTCTTGACTCCCAGTGAAATCGAGGCGTACAGACCCAGCGCCTTCATGTCCCGGACGAACCCGACGTTGTCCAGGTCAAAGCGGTGCATCACATAGAAGTAGCCGTTCTGCGCAAGCCAGATGCAGATCTTCTCATCGACCACGGTCTTCATGTTGGCCGGTACCGCCGGGATGCGAAAACGCCTGCCGCCGAGCTCGACGCTGGCATCACATTCAGATCGGCTCTCCACGCGGCATTTGCGCGGCAGCAGAAGAATGTTCTCGTAGTCAAATATTTCCATGGTCCGTACTCCTGGTGAATCGGGCCCGGCAAAAAAAAGCCGGACGCCAATTGCTTGGGCCCGGTGCTTGATTCTATCGGAACTATGACTTCACGACGGCATAGCGTTCAAGCGTGCGTGCACGAGCCTCTGCATGAAGCACGATGGGCAGCGGGTAGTTCTTGCCCAGGACCACGCCGGCAGCGTGCAACTGTTCAGGGCTGGCGCTCCAGGGGGCGTGCAACAGTTTGGTCGGCAGCAGCGCGAGTTGCGGCAGATAGCGGCGTATGAACTTGCCGTCGGCGTCAAACTTCTCACTTTGACTGACCGGGTTGAAGATCCGGAACCAGGGCTGGGCATCACAGCCACTGGAACTGACCCATTGCCAGCCCCCATTGTTGGCAGAAAGGTCGAAATCGTTGAGTTGCCGGGCAAAGTACGCCTCACCCCAGCGCCAGTCAATGCCCAGATCCTTGACCAGAAAGCTGGCAGCCACCATCCGCAGACGGTTGTGCATATAGCCGGTCTGGTTGATCTGCATCATGGCTGCGTCGACCAGGGGGTAGCCGGTCCGGCCCTGGCACCAGGCGGCAAAGAGACTCTGCGCGTGCTTGCCATGCTCCCAGACGATGGCGTTGTACTCGCGCTTGAACGCGCCCGTTGCCACGTGCGGGAAGTTGGTCAGAATCGAGAAGTAGAAATCTCGCCAGATCAGTTCACCGAGCCAGACGCCGGCGCCACGACTGCCTTCTGACTGGCGTTTCAGCGCGACAGCAGCCAGTTGCCGGATCGATACGGTGCCGAAACGCAGGTGCACTCCGAGGTAACTCGGGCCTTTGATGGCTGGGAAATCGCGAGTTTCATGGTAGTGGTCCAGGCGTGCCACGAAGTCCTGAAACAGTTGTTGGCCACCCGAGGCGCCGGATCCGATCCGGAGTCCACTCAGGTTGGTGTTCTCAAAGCCGAGTTCAGTCAGCGTTGGTACGCTGCCAGTGCTGCCGCCGGGTAGGGGTGCCAGTGCACCTGCCAAAGGGATTGCGTCGTGAATCTGCAAATGCTGTGCTTTGACAGTGGCCAGCCACTTGTTCTTGTAGGGCGTGAAGACGCCGTAAGGGGTACCGGCCTGTGTCAGAAGCTCGCGCCCTTCAAAGATGACATGGTCCTTGCAGGTGCGCAGGGCGACCCCCGCTTGCGCCAGTCTGCCCCTCACCCTGGCGTCTCGCGTCACTGCCTGGGGCTCGTAGTCATGCGCAGCAAAGACGGCCTGCACGTGCAGGCTGTTGGCCAGAGCCATGATCTCCTCCACCGCCACGCCACGCCGAACCAGCAGCGTCACATGAGACCTGGTGCTCAACTGGCGCAGGGCCGCGGCGAGTTCGCAGACCGATTCTTGGATGAACTCCACCCGACGGTCGGCGCGGGGCAGGTCATCAAGAATTTCGGTGTCAAAGACAAAGCAGCAGTAAAGCTTGCGACAGGACAGGAGTGCCAGGCAAAGCGCGGCGTTGTCGTGCAGACGCAAATCGCGCCGAAACCACATCAGTCCTGTGTCAAAAGGCTTGTTCATGATCACCAGTAAAATCGAAACATGCCCGGAGATTTTGCGCCTACCAACCTGACGAATCATTTTTTGATTGCAATGCCAGGATTGCAGGACGAGGTTTTTTGTCGCAGCGTGGTGTATGTTTGTGAACACAACGAGCGCGGAGCACTTGGGCTGGTCATCAACAAGCCCTGCGAAATCGACATGCGCAGCCTGTTCGAAAAAGTCGACCTTCCGCTGCGCCGTGAGGACCTGTCGGGTGAGCCGGTGTTTCAAGGCGGTCCGGTTCAGACCGAACGTGGTTTTGTCCTGCACGAACACACTGTCTGTGGTGCTGACAAGTCGTCGGAGTCGGCTTACGCCTCCACCCTGACCATTCCCGGTGGGTTGGGAATGACAACCTCCAAGGACGTGCTGGAAGCGCTTTCCAGTGGCGCCGGACCCCGCAAGGTTCTGGTCTCTTTGGGCTATGCCGCCTGGGGCGAGGGGCAACTGGAATCGGAACTCTCGGACAATAGCTGGCTTACCGTAGCGGCCAGCAACAGCATCATTTTTGATACCCCAGTGGCACAGCGCTATGACAAGGCTCTGCGCCTGCTGGGCTTCGAGTCCTGGATGCTCTCACCCGACGCGGGGCACGCATGACTCTTGTGCCTGTGTCTGTAGCGCCGCACCTGCAGACCTTTCTGGCACTTGATTTTGGTATGAAGCGCACCGGCCTTGCGGTTGGCAACCGGCTTTTGCGCACGGCGCAGCCGCAGGGCACCATCAAGGCCGAGGGCAAGGCGCGCTTTGCCGGGATCGAGCAGCAGCTTGCGCAATGGCAGCCTGATGCCTTGGTCATCGGCGTGCCATTTCACCCGGACGGGGCAGAACACGAGAACACGGTGCGCGCACGTCGTTTTTCGCGCCAGTTGCAGGCCCGCTTCAAGCTGCCCGTGTTTGAAGTTGACGAACGTTACAGCACGACCGAAGCGCTGCAACTCGGCGCCAAGGACGCAGATGCCGTTGCTGCCTGCATTATTCTGGAACAGTTTTTAAGGAGTATTCCATGAGCACACTGGTGCTGGACGCCGAGGCTCTGTACCTCGAATTGCTGAAGGGCGTGCGCGCCTTGTTCGACCCGGGCATGCGCCTGGTCGGGATCACGTCGGGCGGTGTCTGGCTCGCCGAGCGCCTGCAACAGGACTTGAACCTGGCGGGCTCAGCCGGGGTGATTTCGTCGAGTCTGCATCGGGATGACTACTCGCGTCGCGGCATGACAGCGGCTGCCCAAACTCGAATTGCGTTTGACGTCAACGATGCCAACATTCTGCTGCTTGACGATGTGCTCTACACCGGGCGAACCATTCGCGCCGTTGTCAACGAACTGTTTGATTTTGGGCGTCCCGCCAGCGTCAAACTGGCGGTGCTGGTGGATCGTGGCGGACGCGAACTTCCGATTCAGGCAGATTTCTGCGCCGCGCGCGTGACCATTCCCCCGGGTCAGTCGCTGACGCTGGCACGCAGTGAAGCCGGGGTTTTCAGTTTCAACGTAAAGGCCCGTTAAGCCATGTTGTACAAGCGCAATCTCCAACTCAACAAGCATGGTGAACTGATTCATCTGCTTTCCACTGAAGGCTTGCCCAAAAGCGTCCTGACCCAGGTGCTTGATACTGCGGCTAATTTTGTAAGCGTCAATGACCGCGAGGTCAAGAAGGTGCCACTGCTGCGCGGCAAGAGCGTCTTCAATCTGTTCTTTGAAAATTCCACCCGCACGCGCACCACGTTCGAGATTGCGGCGACCCGGCTCAGTGCCGACGTCATCAATCTCGACATCTCGCGATCCTCGGCAGCCAAGGGTGAGACCCTGCTCGACACCATCGCCAATCTGAGTGCGATGGCGGCCGATCTGTTTGTGGTGCGCCACAGCGAGTCCGGCGCACCCTACCTGATTGCCCGGCATGTCGCGCCGCACGTGCACGTGATCAACGCCGGTGACGGGAGGCACGCGCATCCCACGCAGGGCCTGCTGGACATGTACACGATCCGGCATTACAAGAAGGATTTTTCCAACCTGACGGTAGCCATCGTGGGCGATGTGCTGCACTCGCGTGTGGCGCGCTCCGACATCCACGCGCTGACCACGCTGGGCTGTCCTGAGGTGCGCGTGGTCGGCCCCAAGACCCTGGTGCCGGCTGACATGGCGCCCATGGGTGTGCGCGTTTGCCACACGCTGGAAGAAGGCATTCGGGGCTGCGACGTCATCATCATGCTGCGCCTGCAGAATGAGCGCATGAGTGGTGCGCTTCTGCCTTCCACGCAGGAATTCTTCAAGAGTTTTGGCCTCACGCCGGAAAAACTGCAACTGGCCAAGCCGGATGCGATTGTGATGCACCCGGGCCCCATCAACCGTGGCGTTGAGATCGACTCGGCGGTGGTGGACGGCGGCCAGAGCGTGATCATGCAGCAAGTGACTTTTGGTATTGCAGTACGCATGGCAGCGATGAGCATCGTCGCAGGGAATGAGGCCTGATATGAAAACGCAGACGAATATTCTGATTAAGGGTGGACGGGTTGTGGATCCGGCCAGCGGTTTCGATGAAGTTGCCGATGTGGCACTGGGCAACGGTGTGCTTGTGGCGATCAAGGATGTGCCGCCCGATTTTGCGCCAACGCAAATCATTGACGCCACCGGTTGCATCGTTGCACCCGGTCTGGTGGATCTGGCGGTGCGTTTGCGCGAGCCGGGTCATGAGCACGAGCGCATGCTTGAGTCTGAGATGGGCGCGGCAGTGGCCGGTGGTGTGACCAGTCTGGTCTGTCCCCCTGATACCGACCCGGTGCTTGATGAGCCGGGACTGGTTGAGATGTTGCGCTACCGGGCCGAGAAGCTGCAGCAGGCGCGTGTCTATCCGCTGGGCGCGTTGACCCGCAATCTGCAGGGTGAAACACTCACCGAGATGTTGCAACTCACCGAGGCTGGATGCATTGCATTCAGTCAGGCTGAAGTGCCGCTGGCCAATACGCAGGTGCTGCAGCGCGCCTTTCAGTACGCCAGCACATTTGGCTATGCGATCTGGCTCCGGCCGCAGGATTTCTATCTGGGTCAGGGCGTGGCTGCCAGTGGCGCGCTGGCGACCCGCATGGGCTTGAGTGGCGTGCCGGTAGCGGCCGAGACGATTGCCCTGCACACGATTTTCGAACTGATGCGTGCCATCAGCGGCGTGCGCGTGCACATCTGCCGGCTCAGCAGTGCCGCCGGTGTGGCGTTGGTGCGTCAGGCCAGGATCGATGGGCTGAACATCAGCTGCGACGTCAGCATCAACTCGCTGCATCTGACCGATGCCGATATGGGCTATTTCGACAGCCGTTCCCGGCTCAGCCCGCCGTTGCGCCAGCAGCGCGACCGGGATGCTCTGCGAACTGGTCTGGCCGACGGCACCATTGACGCGTTGGTGTCGGACCATGCGCCGGTGGATGCGGATGCCAAGGACCTGCCTTTTGCTGAGAGCGAACCGGGCGCGACTGGGGTTGAACTGCTCTTGAGTCTGGCTCTGAAATGGAGTGTCGATAGTGGCGTTGATTTGCTGCGCGCTCTGGATGTGGTCGGCCGCGGCCCGGCATCGGTGCTGGGTGCCTCGCTCGGCAAGCGGCAGGACCGCGTTGGGCGCCTGGTGGCGGGTGGCGTGGCGGACGTGTGCGTTTTTGACCCTCGGGTCAGTTGGACAGTAGACAGCGCTGCGCTGCGCAGTCAGGGAAAGCACACACCTTTTTCCGGCTACGAGTTGCCAGGCCGGGTGCGTTGCACCATCGTCGACGGCCGGATCGCGTATCAGGGGTGAGCGGCCAGGACCTGGTCGAGCGCGTAGGAGGCGCCCGTGAGGGCTGGCGTTGACGCCGTGATGATCCAGCAGGGGATGGCGCGTAGATAGTCCTGATAGCGCCCCTTGTCTTCGAATCGCTGGCGAAACAGCGCTTCGTCAAAGGCGCCGCCCAGACGCGGAACCACTCCGCCCCCGATATAAAGGCCACCGAGCGCGCCCAGCGTCAAGGCAAGATTGCCGGCGGTCGTGCCAAGAAAGGCGGTAAAGTAATGCGCGCTGGCCACGCAGTCCGGGTCGCTGGCCTCAATCGCAGCCGTGCTGACCTCCGCGGGTGTCAGGTCACGTGCGGTGCGACCATGGAGCTCACATGAGGCCCGGTACAGTTCGACCAGACCCGGCCCGCTGATGAGGCGTTCGGCGCTGACATGGCCGAAGCGGCCGCGCAGCACGGACAGCAGTGCTGCTTCGCTCTCGTCTGTGGCCGCCAGCGTGGCGTGACCACCTTCGCCGCTGAGGGGGCAATACTGGCCGTCTGCAGAGCGCAGCAGGCCGGAAACGCCCAGACCGGTGCCAGGACCGATCAGCGCGATCGGCGCACCCTCAACCGCGACACCACCACCCACAGGCTGCAGTTCGGACGCCTGGAGTCTGGGCAAGCTCAGCGCCAGCGCAGTAAAGTCATTGATCAGCACGCAGTGCCTTACACCGAGCGATTTCTTGAGTTCCTTGATGGAAAAGGTCCAGGGGTTGTTGGTCATGCGTACCACATCACCTGTCACGGCGGTGGCGATCCCGATGCTGACGCACTGTGGGCTTGCATGACCTCCGGCTGCCAGGTAGGCCATTGCCGAATCAAACAGCGATGCGCTGGCGCGGCAGGGCAAGACGGAAATGTCCTGCAATGCTGAGTCGGCTCGCTCCTGCCACGCCCAGCGGGCATGGGTGCCGCCAATGTCGCCCAGCAGTCTGGGAAATCCCTGGTCTGTCGTCAATTTGAAATTACTCCGGCTTGGCGCCCCCGACGGGAATCGAACCCATATCTAGCGCTTAGGAGGCGCTCGTTCTATCCATTGAACTACGGCGGCTGGTGCTAATTCTATTTGGTCAGTAATCGCATCGCATCTTCCAGACCCTTGATGGTCAGCGGGTACATGCGCTGACTCACGATCTGCTGGATCACGCTGATGCTTTGACGGTATTGCCACACACCCTGCGGTTCAGGGTTGATCCAGGCAAACTTGGGGAAGGCTTTGGTCAGGCGCTGCAGCCATTCGACCCCGGCTTCCTCGTTGTTGTATTCGACACTGCCACCGGGCTGCAGAATTTCGTAGGGACTCATGGTTGCGTCGCCGACAAAGATTAGCTTGTAGTCCTTGTTGTACTTGCGGATGATGTCCCAGGTCGGGAATTTCTCGGCGAAGCGGCGCCGGTTGTTCTTCC
>CAIQVX010000100.1 GCA_903875275.1 uncultured beta proteobacterium
TGCTGGAGTCGGAGCAATTTCTCGCCATGGTGCTCGACATCGGTTTGCCCGACATGAGCGGTCTGGATGTGCTGCGCAAGGTTCGTGCACAGGGAAGCAAGTTGCCCATTCTGATCCTGACCGCGCGCGACACAACGCACGACAAAGTAACGAGTCTGGACTGCGGGGCTGACGACTATCTCGTCAAGACGACCGACATGGAAGAGTTGGTAGCACGTTTGCGGGCACTGATCCGGCGTTCCGGTCGTGGCGGTGGTTTGCTCACGGTCGGGGGGTTAAGCCTGGACCTGGACAGCCGTGTGCTGACCCTCAACGGCGAAACGGTGAATGTCTCCAAGCGTGAATTCGATGTGCTCAGGGCGTTGATGGAAGGCGCCGGGCGGGTCCTGACACGGACCCAACTGGAGCAGTCACTTTACGGCTGGAACCGCAGCGTTGACAGCAATGCGGTTGAGGTTCACATCCATAATCTGCGCGGCAAGATTGGCGCGAACATCCTGAAAACTGTGCGCGGTGTTGGCTACACCATTGCCAGGGACGAGGCGTGAGGACCCAGTCACCGCACTCGCTCAGTCGGCGCCTGTTGGTGGGTCTGGTGATCGTCAGTTTTGTCTATTGGGCGGTCGTTGCCTGGCTCACGGTGCGCGACAGCGTGGACGAGGTCTATGAACTGTTCGATGTTCACCTGGCGCAGACGGCGTTGGCTTTGCTGCATGTGGTCGATCCGGACGAAACCGATCCGGCCATGATTCCGGAACGTGCACAGGGGCCTGCACTGGAGAAGATATTCAACCAGTGGCCGCACCTTCCAGAGCGTCTGGCCCAGACCCGCTCGGGCAAGGCGAATCAGGGTGCTCCGGGGTCTGTCGCAGCGCCGGTGGTGACCGGCTCGATCCGGTCCATGCAACAGCAATATGAAAAAAATCTTCGCTATCAGGTCTGGAATGGCGAGGGCGTGTTGTTGTTGCGATCCGCCAATGCACCAGCAACGCCGATGACGCTGCAGGAGGCCTATTCCGAGACCACCGACCCGCAGGACCGGACCTGGCGTCATTACGCCGTTTGGGACCAGGACCGGCATTTCCGGATTGTGGTTTCAGAAGCCTACGACTTGCGCAATCACCTGGTGCGCAGCATCGTCTGGCACGTGGCCAGTCCACTGGCCCTGGGTTTGCCGGTGTTGATCGTGTTGCTCTGGTTTTCCATCAACCGGGGGCTGAACCCGCTGGGTGTTTTGACGCGCGAGATTTCGAGACGAAAGCCGGACAACCTGATGCCGCTTGATGCCAGCAGTGCACCTGGTGAAGTCCGCCCCATGGTATTGGCGCTCAACGAGTTGTTGCTCCGGGTCAGTCACACCATCGAGGGTGAGCGAAGATTCACCTCCAACGCAGCGCACGAACTGCGAACGCCGCTGGCAGCGATACAGGCGCAGTTGCATGCAGTGCGCCGAGCCGACAACGCCCAGGAGCGCAAACAGGGCCTGGAGCAACTGCAGCGCGGGGTGGAGAGAAGCA
>CAIQVX010000101.1 GCA_903875275.1 uncultured beta proteobacterium
ACAAAGAAATGAAACTGAAGTAAATCAGGACTTGCATAAAAAACCCGACTTGCTAGTCGGGTTTTTTTTCGCCCATGCGTTGAGGTCGGTGTTGCTCTTATAACACGCAATCAGTCAAGGGATTTCCATCCGGCGACGATTTGAGTATGATTTCTACCGCTGTCACATTTCCATAGCTCTTACAGGATAATCATGAATAAATCTGTACTGGCCCTAAGCCTTTCCTGCGCCTTCGCTGGCATTGCCAGTTCCGCCAACGCTGCCGATGTGGGCATGACCCTGGATGCCGGCACCACTGGCGCTGGACTGCACCTGGTTTTCGCCATGCCGATGGACCTCAACGCACGCGTCGGTGTGAATGCGTTGAATTTCAATTACGCGAGAAGCTCAAGTCAAGTCGATTACGACTTCGGACTGAAGCTGCAGACCATCGATGCCCTGGTTGACTGGTTTCCAACAAAGGGGGGCGGTTTTCGTTTCACCACGGGACTTGTCTTTAACGCCAGCAAAATTGACTACAACATGAAGGTGAATGCCGGAAATCAGTACGTCCTCAACGGCAACACTTACTCCATCGCTCAGGTCGGCTCCATTCACGGCGCGGTTGAGTTCAAAAAAGTGGCTCCCTACCTCGGCATCGGTTGGAGCAACTTGCCGACCTCGGGCAAGGGCTGGGGCTTTACCGCCGACATGGGCGTGACGTTTCAGGGCGCACCCGACTCCACATTGGTCAACAGCAACTGCGCTGCGACGGCTGCAGTCTGTGCCCAGTTGACTTCCGACCTGGCTGCCGAAAAAGCCAATGTGGATGATCTGCTGAGCAACTTGAAAGCCTATCCGGTCATGCGCATGGGCGCCTCGTACACCTTCTGAGACACAGTGCCGCAGACTTAACTGAGCTTGCACGACCCTTTTGGCACTTGTGGCAACCGCTCCCCTGAAAGCCAGGGCGGCGGCGCCACGCTTTGAATCGGTAGTCAGCGGGGATTTTTGGTCGCCACAATGATCTGAAAGTTGCCGAAGAACACCGTGCGGCGTTCGCAGGTGAAGCCACCCATGGCCTCGAGTTGCTTGAGCGGGTCATGCGTATCCCAGAGCGCCAGACCGAGCGGCTCAAAGACCTTGAAATAAGTCCAGCTCAGGGCGCGCAGCACCCACAGGTCAGGACGGTGAAATTCAGCCAGATAGAGCTTGCCGCCGGGCTCCAGCACGCGACCCGCTTCTTTCAAAGCCTCACCCTTCAGATGGTGCGGCAGTTCGTGCAGCAGAAAAAAGATCACATTGGCCGAAACCGAGTTGTCGGCCTGCTTCATGGCGATGGCGTTTTCCTGCAGGAATTCGATCTTGCCGGCATGCGAGAGCAGTTTGCCCTGGGCATGGTCGAGTTCGTTCTTGATGATGTCGGCAATCAGCACGCGGCGCGCACCGGTCTCAATGGCCGCGTTCACCACACGGGGAATCACATTGCCAAAGGCACAGGAGGTGATCAGCACATTCTTGCCACGCAAATTCATGTGCTGCAAGCCATGCACAATGGCTGACACCAGACGGTCATACTGGAACAGCAGAATGGCAGCGATGATGGGCTGGAAATCGATCAGCCGGATCAGTCGCAGATTCGAGTAAATCGGATAGACATGATCTGCGTCGTTTGCCGGGCCGGCCATGACCCCACGCATCAAAAGAGCGCCGCGGGTCACGGTGAAGAAGAACAGTGCAGTCGCGGCAAGAACGAAAAACAATGAAACAACCGTATACAGCAACCAGGCGGGCATAGTTTTCCTTTGGGATTCATTAAGGCACGGGACGCCAGCGCGCCCGAAGACTGCCGCGTATTAAACAGCCGGTATTATCACCCGGACCACTCTGAAATCTTAAGGAAAAACCTTGATTCAGGACAATAATTTGGTCCATTGGCATGGCGCTGCTGATCAAAGATCCGCTTTGGCCTGGCCGAGAATCGTCTGGCCCCCGATGTAGCTGCGCAGCACCTGCGGCACCGTGATCGAGCCGTCCGCATTCTGATAGTTTTCCAGCACGGCCACCAGCGTGCGCCCGACGGCCAGACCTGAGCCATTGAGGGTATGAACCAGTTCGTTCTTGCCCTGGGCGTTCTTGAATCTGGCCTGCAGCCGGCGTGCCTGAAACGCCTCACAGTTGGACACCGAGCTGATTTCGCGAAAGGTGTTCTGCGCCGGCAACCAGACTTCCAGATCGTAGGTTTTGCTGGCGCCAAAACCCATGTCACCGGTACACAGCGACATCACCCGATAGGGCAAACCGAGCTTTTGCAAAATGGCTTCGGCATGGCCTGTCATTTCTTCCAGCGCCGCATAGCTCTTCTCCGGGTGCACGATCTGCACCATTTCGACCTTGTCAAACTGATGCTGACGAATCAGGCCCCGCGTGTCGCGACCGGCACTGCCCGCCTCTGACCGGAAACACGGCGTGTGCGCTGTCAGCCGGATCGGCAGGACAGACTCGGCGACCACTTCGTCGCGCACAAAATTGGTGAGCGGCACCTCGCTGGTGGGAATCAGGTACAGCGCACCATCCTCCAGCCCCTCCTCGCCTTCCTGCCCACCCTTTTTGGCGGCAAACAGATCGGCCTCGAATTTCGGTAGCTGACCGGTTCCGCGCAGGGTCTCGGCATTGACGATGTAAGGCGTGTAGCACTCGGTGTAACCGTGCTCCTGGGTCTGCACGTCCAGCATGAATTGCGCCAGGGCGCGATGCAGGCGCGCCAGCGGCCCCTTCATGACGGAAAAACGTGCCCCCGACAGCTTGACCGCCATTGCGAAATCAAGGCCCAGCGGCTCACCCAGGTCAACATGATCTTTCACCGGAAAGTCGAAGGTCTTGGGTGTGCCCCAGCTGCGCACCACCACATTGGCGTGCTCGTCTGCGCCCACCGGCACACTCTCGTGCGGCAGATTGGGCACCGCCAGCAGCAGCGCCTGCATCTCGGTCTGAATTTCGTCCAGCCTTGCAGCGGAACTCTCGAGTTCGGTTTTCAAGCCGGCAACCTCAGTCATCACGGCATCGCATTCGGCCTGCGCGGCTGCACCCCTGGCCTTGAGCTGGCCAATCTGCTTGCTCAGTGTGTTGCGCCGACCCTGCAACTCCTCGGTGCGGATCTGGATCGTCTTGCGCTCAGCCTCCAGCGTCTTGAATCCATCCACATTGAGAAAGCTCTGGGGATTCCTGCGCGTTTGCAAGCGCTCAACGGCCCAGGCGAGGTCTTTTCGGAGAAGGGTAATGTCTAGCATGGTGAGATTGTAATTTTTGAAATGATGCGCTCGCTGTCAATGGCCCGCCAGGCTCGCCGGGTCCAGATTGGCACCGCACAGTATCAAGCAGACCCGCTCGCCGGCTTGCGGCCGGTAAGCGCCACTTTGCAGGGCTGCCAGACCCAGCGCCGCGGCCGGCTCCACCGCCAGCTTCAGCTCTGACCAGAGCCACAGCTGCGCCGAGCGAATCGACTCGTCGCTGAGCAGCAGGGCGTCCTTCACGCAGCGCCGGCTCACATTCCACGCGATCTCGCCAATGCGCTTGGCACCCAGCGAATCGGCCGCAATGCCGCTCACCGACACATCAACCGCCTGCCCGGCCTGGCGCGCCTGAAACAAAGTCGGTGCCAGCGCCGGCTCCAGCGCCACCACGCGCGCCCGGTTCTCAAACCAGGCCGCAACACCACCGATCAGCCCACCACCGCCGACGCTCACCAGCACGCTGTCGGGCAGGCCAGCGGCTGATTCAATTTCAGCGGCCAGCGTGGCCGCACCCGCCACCACCTCGACCTGGTCGTAGGCGTGCAACAGCAAAGCACCACTGCTACGCTGACGCAACAAGCAGGCCTCCAGTGCCTCCGAGTAAGCTGCTCCGGTGACCACCACGCTGGCGCCGAGTTGACGCAAGCGGTTCTGCTTGGCCTGACTTGCCAGCAGCGGCACATAGACTTCGCACGGTACACCCAGCGCCTGCGCGGCAGCGGCCGCCGCGATACCGGCGTTACCACCCGAGGCAATGATCACCCCACTGGTGGGGATCTGATTGGCCAGCATGCGGTTGAGCATGCCGCGCGCCTTGAAACTGCCGCCGAGTTGAAGTTGTTCGAGCTTGAGCCAGACTTCCGCACAGTCCAGACCAAAGTCTTTGCCGGACAGCTTCATCAGCGGTGTCCGGCGCAATAGCGATGGGCGCTGGGCATCGAGACGGCGCAGCGCAGCCTCGATGTCAGCCTGCTGGATGTCGAGAGTGCTCATCGTTCCTGCTCGCCCAGTTTCAGACCTTTGGGCAGGGGAAACTTGACCGTCTCCTCGATGCCCTTCATCTTGTGCACCGACACCGCACCCAGCGCCTTCACGCGCTCGATCACGCAGTTCACCAGAATTTCCGGCGCTGACGCACCGGCGGTCAAGCCGACGCGCTGACGCCCGGTAAACCACTGCGCCTGAATTTCCTCAGCACTGTCGACCATGTAACTGACCGTCCCGAGCTTTCGCGCAAGTTCCGCCAGCCGATTGCTGTTGGAACTGGTCGGACTGCCAACAACAATCACCAGATCCACCTGCGGACTCATGACCTTGACCGCGTCCTGACGGTTCTGTGTGGCATAGCAGATGTCCTGCTGCTTGGGTTCACGCACCGCAGGAAAGCGCGCCTTGACCGCCGCCGCAATTTCCGCGGCATCATCGACACTGAGCGTGGTCTGTGTCACCAGGGCCAGGCGCTCGGTCTGAGCGGGCCGCAACTGCGCGACGTCGGCCACGTCTTCGACCAGATGAATGCCGCCGTCAAGCTGCCCCATGGTGCCCTCGACCTCAGGGTGCCCCTTGTGGCCGATCATGATGAATTCAAAGCCTTCGCGCCTGAGCTTGGCAACCTCCACGTGCACCTTGGTCACCAGCGGACAGGTGGCGTCAAAAATCCGGAAACCCCGTGCCGCCGCCTCCTCCTGCACAGCCCGACTGACGCCGTGCGCCGAAAAAATCAGCGTCGCGCCGGCCGGCACATCATCAAGTTCCTCGATAAAGATCGCGCCCTTGGCTTTCAGATCATTGACAACATAGGTGTTGTGAACAATCTCGTGGCGCACATAGATCGGTGCGCCGAACTTGGCCAACGCGCGTTCGACGATTTCAATGGCCCGGTCAACACCGGCGCAAAAACCCCGGGGCTCGGCCAGCAGAACTTCAAGATCCTTGTTCACAAGACACCAATCACGTGGACTTCAAAGGTCACCGGCTGACCTGCCAGCGGATGATTGAAGTCAAACAACACCGCCTCCCCCTGCGTGTCGCGTCGCACGCGCTGCACAGAGCCGGCAAAACGCCCCTGACCATCAGGTGCAGGAAACTGGACCACATCACCCACGTCGTACTGCTGCTCAGCTTCACCCATGGCATCAAGCAGCGATCGCGTCAGCCACTGCAGCTTGTCCGGATGATGCTCGCCAAACGCAGCAGCCGCGGGCAGTTCAAATGTGGCATGCGACCCTTCAGGCAAACCCAGCAGACGCGCCTCCAGCGCTGGCGACAGTTCCCCGGCGCCCAGCGTCAGCGTGGCGGGTTTGTCGGCAAAGGTATTGATCAGGTCGCCCGCCGGCCCCGCCATGCGGTAGTGCAGCGTGAGAAAAGAGCCGGCTTGAACGCAGGCCGTGGTGGTGGTCATGTAGGAGTCCCGGATAAACTGGCTGCCATTGTAAAAGCCCCTTCCATGCCCCTCAAAGACTTGCCCCTGGACGCACAACCGCGTGAAAAGCTGCTCGCGCGTGGCGCGGCCGCCCTGAGCGACGCCGAACTGCTGGCCCTGCTGCTGCGCACCGGCATCAAGGGCAAGGGCGTGCTGCAAATGGCACACGAGCTGCTGCAACTCAAATCATCCCCCGGCGACCAGAACGAGGGCTTTGACGGCATTGCCGGCCTGCTGCATGCCAGCGCCGATGACCTCAAGCGCGTCAAGGGCCTGGGTCCTGCCAAACGCGCAGAACTGGTGGCGGTGCTGGAGCTGGCGCGCCGCGCTCTGGCGCAGCAACTCAGGGCTCGCACGGTGTTTGCCACGCCCGATGCCGTCAAGCACTATCTTCAGCTGCAACTGGCGGCCAAACCGCATGAAGTGTTTGCCATTCTGTTTCTTGATGTGCAAAACCGCCTGCTGGTCATGGAAGAGCTGTTTCGCGGCACTTTGACGCAAACCAGCGTTTACCCGCGTGAAGTCGTGTTGCGCGCCCTGCACCACCAGGCCGCCGCCGTGGTGCTGGCACACAATCACCCCAGTGGCACGGTGCAGCCCTCACGCGCCGATGAGGCCTTGACGCAGACGCTCAAGACCGCGCTGGCACTGATTGATGTGCGGGTGCTGGATCACGTGATCGTGGCGCCAGGCGAGGCTTTATCGATGGCTGAACGGGGCCTGCTTTGAGCACCAGGCCGGTCAGGGTCAGCTCGCTTGCCGAGCTCAAGTTGGTCAAGCGCGAGATTGAAGCGCAAGCCGTTCAGCGCAAACAGGCACTTGCCGAGGATGAGCGTCTGAAACGCGAATCCGCCATGGACAGCAACCTGTTTCTGCAGGCAGCGGGGGCAGTCCGCCCCTTGCCCGACGGGAACCGGACGCACCTGAAAAAGGCCGTGGCGGCGATGCCCGTCATGCAATACCAGCGCGATGAACAGGCCGTTCTGAAAGAGGCTATCAGCGACGACTTTGACAGCAGCACCCTGCTCGACAGCGACGACGAACTGAGCTTTCGCCGTCCCGGCATCGGTGTCGATATCACGCGCAAACTGCGCCGCGGCGAGTGGAGCATTCAGGGCCAGATCGACCTGCACGGTTTGCGCCGCGACGAAGCCAGAGAGCATTTGAGCTTTTTCATCCGTGAGGCGCACAAGCACGGCCTGCGCTGCGTGCGGGTGGTGCACGGCAAGGGCCTGGGCTCACCCGGCAAGGCGCCCATCCTGAAAAGCCGCGTCCAGAGCTGGCTGGTGCAAAAGAACGAGGTGCTGGCTTTTGTGCAAGCCAAGCCCGCAGAGGGTGGCGCCGGTGCCTTGCTGGTGCTGCTGGCGCCGGTCAGGAGTTGATGGCCGCCCGACGCAAAGTGTCCACCACCGGCCGGCGCAGCACTTCGCGCAGCCCCCACCAGCCAGCCAGCAGAGCCAGCACGGCACCACTCAATGCACCCCAGAGCAGGACCCAGAGCGACGCGTTCCAGTCAAACTCAAACACGTAGCGGGCCAGCGCCCAGCCCACCAGCGTCGCCACCAAGGCCGCCAGCAAGCCCGCGAGCAGGCCCACGCCAGCGAGTTCGGCACGCTGCACCTGGCGCAACAGGGTGCTCCGGGCTCCCAGGGCACGCATGATGGCAAATTCGCGCGAGCGCTCTTCGCGCGTGGCACTGACCGCCGCAAACAGCACCACGAGCCCGGCCGCCAACGCGAAACCGAACAGAAACTCCACCGCGCCAATCACCTGGTCCATCACGCGCTGAATCTGGGCGATGGTGCTGCTCATGTCGACACTGGTGATATTGGGAAAGCGGCGCACCAGCGCATTGTCGAAGCCGCCACCCGGTGGCGCCTTGAACGCAGTCATGTAGGTTGCCGGGACATCGGGCAAGGTGCTTACCGGGTACAACACGAAGAAATTGGCCCGCATCGAGCCCCAGTCCACCTTGCGCAGCGAAGTAATTCGGGAGACAGTCTGGACGCCGCCCACGTCAAAAGCAAGCACATCCCCGAGCTTCAGATTAAGGTTCTTGGCCAGTCCTTCCTCGACACTGATCGCGCCCTGTTCCTCTGGCGTCCAGCTGCCCGCCACCAGCTTGTTCTGCGAAGGCTGTAGGGCACTGTGCGAAAGATTGAACTCGCGCTCCACCAGACGTTTGGCGCGCTCGTCAGCGTAATCGTCGGACGTCACCGCCTTGCCATTGATCGCAGTCAGTCGACCCCGGATCATCGGGTACCAGTCGAACTTGCTCACACCGGCAGTACGCAGGGCTTGCCGGAAGGCATCACCCTGCTCCGGCATGATGTTGATGACAAAACGGTTCGGCGCATCCGCGGGTGTGGCCTTGCGCCAGCTGCTGACCAGGTCCGTGCGCAGCAGAACCAGCTGGATCAGCGCGAGCAGCCCCACCGCCAGCGCGCTCACCTGCAGCACCGCAAAGGCGGGGCGCGCCGCCAGTTGCCGCGCGGCCAGCAGCAACCAGCGCGGTGAGTTGCTCTCACTCACAAGGCGGCGTAACAGCTTGACAGCCAGCCAGCTCAAGCCCGCGAAAAAAAGCGCTGCTGCGGCAAAGCCACCCACTGCAATCCAGCCCAGTTTCAGATCACTGCTGGCTGCCAGCAGCAGTGCCGCAAAACCGGTGATACCCAGCACCAGCACACCGATGGAAGCCGGTTTCAGGTTGCCCACATCACGCCGGATCACACGCAGTGCCGGCACCTGTGACAGCTGCAATACCGGCGGCAAGCCAAACGCCATGAGCAGGGTCATGCCCACCCCCATGCCAAAGAGCACGGGCCACAATCCCGACGCCGGCAGTGCCGTGTCCACCAGCCCTGCCAGAAGGAGAACGAAAACGTGGTGCAGCGCATAGCCAAAGAGCAACCCCAGGACACTGGCCAGCAATCCGAGAAGTCCGAATTCGAGCACATAGGCGCTGGCGATGCGGCGCTGGCTCAGACCGAGCACGCGCAGCATGGCGCAATCGTCCAGATGGCTGACAGCGAAGCCGCGCGCTGCCAGCGCCACCGCGACCGCGCTGAGCAGGGCCGCCAGCAGAGCGATCAGGTTCAAGAACTTCTCTGCCCGCTCCAGCGTCTGGCCCAGTTCCGGGCGACCACCCTCCAGCGATTCGATGCGCACGCCGCGCAGCCGGGTGCTCTTCACTTCGTCCTGGGCCCAGGCCACATAGTCCGCGACCAGCCTGTCCTCACCAGCGACTGCGAGACGGTAGCTGACGCGGCTGGCCGGCTGGATCAGGCCCGTGGCTGCGACGTCCTTCTCATTGATCATCACCCGCGGCGCAAAGTTCATGAAGCCGGCACCACGGTCCGGTTCGTTCACAATGAGGCGGGTCACGCGAAAGCTGCTCTCACCCAGCAGCAGCTCGTCGCCAATCTGCAGCCCCAGCGCCTCCAGCAGCGCAGCCTCAACCCAGGCTTGGCCACGCGCAGGAATGCTGCGCGTCGCCAGTTCCACGCCACCGGCCTGGCTCGATATCTTCATGCTGCCACGCAGCGGGTAACCCGCCCCGACCGCTTTCAAGGCAACCAGTTTGGCTGCGCCACCTTTGAGTTCAGCCGCTCGGCCCATGGTTGGAAAGCCCAGTGTCTGCACCCGCTCCAGCCCCAGCGCCTGTGCCCGTGCAGCAAATGTGGCCGGGGTCGGACTGTCGCTGACGATCACCGCATCGCCTCCCAGGAGTTGCCGCGCGTCACGCTGCAAGCCGCCTTTGAGACGATCCGCAAAAAAGCCGACCGCCGTCATCGCCGCCACTGCCAGTGTCACAGCCACAATCAGCAGCCGCAACTCGCCCGAACGAAGATCGCGCCCCAGGGTGCGCCACCCCAGACGCCAGAAAGAAATAGTCATGACCCTACCTTAACGCATTTGCGCAAGTCGGTCTGTGCGCCCTGGACCAGTCTGTTGGAAAATACTGGCATCATGGGGGAAAACCCCTTTTGACCGTGGTGATAATTTCAATCGTTGGATACCTTGCCGGCTTCGGCAAGGGAGTGGAATCAGTATGAAAAAGATGATCATGGCGTTCACCCTGGCGGTGGTGGCAAGCGCTCACGCGGCCGGCGTCTTCGAATGCAGGGTGACGGACGGTGCCCAAAAGCTGCCGGGCAAAACCGGAGTGGAAGTCGCAAGCAACGTCGACGCCAGGATTCTGGGCGAGGTGTTTTCGGTGAAGACACGCAGTGCCGACGTCACCGGCAGCCTGATTTACCAGACCGCAGGGCACAAGGCGGAGCTGCTGCGTTCAAGTGCCGACCAGTTCAGCTTGCTGATACGCGATTCAGGCATTGCGCGGGATGATGACGTCAGCGTCATCACACTGGACCGGGTTGCCGGACAGTGGTCGTTCAAGCATTACAGCAGCTGGCTCGGCCTGATGACGACCGGGCCGTGCAAGGAATCATGACTGAAGTTGCAGGCGCTCCGAGCCGGTATAGCAAAGAAAACGCCTGTTCGTGGCGCGGCCAATCGTGCACATGCCCAGACGCTGCGCCAGCTCACGCCCCATCTCGGTAATGCCACTGCGCGACACGATGATCGGCACCCCCATCTGCGCCGACTTGATCACCATCTCGCTCGTCAATCGCCCGGTGGTGTAGAACACCTTGTCGGCGCCATTCACGCCGTGCATCCACATCCAGCCGGCAATCGTGTCGATGGCGTTGTGGCGCCCCACGTCCTCTACAAACAGCATCAGGTCCTCGCCCTGGAACAGGGCGCAGCCATGCACTGAACCGGCCGATTTGTACGTGCTTTCCTGCAAACGGATGGCATTCACGACGCCGTAAAGCTGCGCCTGTGACAGCGTTGCGCTGGGCAAGACCAGTTGATCCACCTCAGCCATCAGGTCACCGAACACGCTGCCCTGTCCGCAACCGGTGGTAACCACGCGTTTGGCGGTGCGCGCCTGAATGTCCACAATGCCGTGGTGCGTGCGCACCGCAGCCGCCCCCACGTCCCAATCAACAGTGATCGAGTGAACCTCGTCGACCGAGCTCAGCAGACGCTGGTTGCGCAGAAAGCCCAGTACCAGCAACTCCGGTTGCGCCCCCAGGGTCATCAGCGTGACCAGTTCCCGCTTGTCCACGTAGACCGTGAGCGCGCGCTCGGCCGGTATCGATACGGTGACGGTTTCGCCAAGCTCGTTGACAGCACTGAACTCATGCGTCAGAGGCGCACGTGCCTGTGTCAGGTAGGGCAGACCCGACTTCATTTAACGGCAGCGCGCCGCAGGTGATGCGAGACAAACCACAGGCCGCCAGCGGTGAGCGCCACACAAACCATGAATGGCAGACCAAACTGGAACATCGTCAGGTCCTCGCCCTTGAGCACGCGCATCATCAGGGTGTTCTGGGCCAGTGCCGGCACCCACAGATGCCAGGGCGCTTCACCGCTCTGGTTCAGCAAGGTCATGAGTGGCAGCAAGGAAATGCCCAGGATCACAAAGGTGGAACTGGCCTGCGCCTCCTTGACGCTCTTGCAGCCTATGGAAACCGCCATCAGCACCGCAGACAGGGCGGCAGCGAATGGCAGCAGCAGAAGCAGGAACATCGTCACCTCACGCGTCCCGAACTGGAACATCGCCTGCAGGGTGTCACTGCGCAACAGCCACTGCGCCGGCAGAAAACTTACGCAATTGAGCAGTGCCACCAACATGCCCACACTGGAGACCGCACCCCATTTTCCAAGCACCAGCGCCACCGCATGCGCCGGGTTCATGACCAGCGGCTCCAGCGACCCCCGCTCACGCTCACCGGCGGTCGTGTCCATGGCGGCGGTCAGCGCTCCGTAAAGGACGGCCATCATGACAAAGAACGGCAGCATGCCGGTAATTTGGACGGCGCGCGTCTGCGTGCTCGCCAGGTCACGCTCCTGCACCTGCATCGGCTCCAGAACAGCGCCAGAGACACCGCGCACCGCCAGG
>CAIQVX010000102.1 GCA_903875275.1 uncultured beta proteobacterium
ATTCACGGCTCCAGTCCACGCTGTCGCCCATGCGGCGCATCTGGGTCGTGATGGTGTTGCCGCTTTTCTCTTTCCACTCCCAGACCTTGGCGACAAAGTTTTTGCGGCCCAGGTCGTGGCGGCTGATTTTCTGCTCCTGCAACTGGCGCTCCACCACGATCTGCGTGGCGATGCCGGCATGGTCGGTACCCGGAATCCAGGCCGTGTTGGCGCCCAGCATGCGGTGATAACGCGTCAGCGAATCCATTATGGTCTGGTTGAACGCATGCCCCATGTGCAGCGTGCCCGTCACATTGGGCGGCGGCAACTGGATGGCAAACGAGGGCGCACCCTCTTTGGGTGCTTTGCTGCCGCGATAGCCGGCCTGGGCGTAACCCCGGCGTTCCCACTCGGGGCCCCAATGGGCCTCAATGGCGGCGGGCTCGAACGATTTGGACAGGCTGTTCAAGCCGCTTTGTTGGGTTGCGTCATTCATGATGCCTTTGATTTTATCAACCGAGTCATAATCATCCGCCATGCTGATTCTCCTCTCACCCGCCAAGTCGCTCGACTACCAGAGCCCGGTGCCCGACGTGCCACCCACGCAGCCGCTGTTCGTCAAGCAGTCGGCCGAGTTGATTGCCATCCTGCGACAGAAGTCGCCACAGCAGGTGGCCAGCCTGATGGGCCTGAGCGACAAACTGGCCCAACTCAATGCAGCACGCTACCAGGCTTGGCGATCCAAATTCACTGCCAGCAACTCCAGAGCCGCTGTGCTGGCTTTCAACGGCAATGTGTATGGCGGGCTGGATGCGAGAACCCTCTCGGCAGAGGAACTGTCCTGGCTGCAGGAGCATCTGTGCATCCTGAGCGGTTTGTACGGCGTGCTGCGGCCACTGGACTGGATGCAGCCCTACCGGCTCGAGATGGGCACCGCGCTGGAGAACGCGCACGGCGGCAACCTGTACCAGTTCTGGGCTTCGCACATCGTGAAGTACCTGAACCAGCGCCTGCGCGCCGAGATCGCGCCGGTGGTTCTGAATCTGGCGTCCCAGGAGTACTTCAAGGCAGTGGACCTGAAGTCACTCAAGGCGCGGGTGGTGGACTGTGTCTTTGAGGACTACCGCGCTGGCGTCTACAAGGTGATCGCCTTGCACGCCAAGCGTGCCCGCGGCCTGATGGCGCGCCATGCGGTGCAGCAGCGGGCGCTGACGCCGCAGCAATTGCAGGGCTTTGATGCCGAGGGCTACGCGTTTGCCGCAGGCGTTTCAGGTCCGCAGCGGCTTGTGTTTCGCCGGGGCGGACCGGCGCTGTGAACCGTCCCGAAGACTCCCAGCTTGGCAAGACATCGAGCTATGTTGACCAGTACGATGTCTCGCTGCTTTTTCCCATAGCCCGTGCCGGCAAGCGTGCTGAAATTGGTGTTGCGGGCGCGCCCCCCTTTCTCGGTGCGGATCTGTGGAGCGCTTACGAACTGAGCTGGCTCAATCTGCGCGGCAAGCCACAGGTGGCGCTGGCGCACTTCACGGTGCCCTGTGAGAGCGCCAACATCATCGAGAGCAAGTCGCTCAAGCTTTACCTCAACAGCTTCAACAACAGCCGCTTTGCCGACGTTGAGGCCGTCCGCCAGTGTCTTCGCTCGGATCTGAGCGAGGCGGTGTGGCGCGGCACCGACCGGGCGGCAACGGTAGGTGTCACGATCCTGTTACCCGATGTGTTTGACCGGCAGCCGATTTACGAACTCGACGGTCTGAGTCTGGACCGCCTGGACATCGAGTGCAGCCGTTACACGCCGGCGCCGGACCTGCTCAGCGTGTTGCCGGAGGAAGCGCCAGTGACAGAGGTGTTGGTCAGCAATCTGCTCAAGAGCAACTGCCTGGTCACAGGTCAGCCGGACTGGGGCGCGGTGCAGATCAGCTACAGCGGCGCCCCGATCCATCAGGAGGGCCTGTTGCAGTACCTGGTGAGCTTTCGCAATCACAACGAATTTCATGAGCAGTGCGTGGAGCGCATCTTCATGGACATCTGGACGCGCTGCCGCCCGATCAAGCTCGCGGTCTACGCGCGCTACACGCGCCGTGGCGGTCTCGACATCAACCCGTTTCGCACCAGCTATCCACAGGCGCTACCGCAAAACAGCCGTGGCGCGCGGCAATAGCTTGAGGGCTTCGCGCGCTGCCACCAGCCCTTCGTCGGTTGGAATTACCCACACCTGGACCCGGCTCGCAGGGCTGTGAATGGCCAGAACCTCGTCGCCCGTGGCTTGCAGATTCAGGGCAGGATCGAGTTCCACCCCAAGCCAGGCCAGAGCCTCGCAGACCTGGGTGCGCAGCAGTGTGTCGTGCTCGCCAATGCCGCCACTGAAACTCAGCACATCGAGCCCCTGCAGACACGCCACCAGCGCCCCTGACTCGCGCACGATGCGGTGTGTGAACTGGTCGATGGCCTGTTGTGCCACTGCACTGCCATCGGCGCGCAGCGTGCGCATGTCGGCCGAGATGCCCGAGACGCCGAGCAGACCGCTCTGCTTGTAGAGCAGGGTTTGCAGCCGCTCAAAGTCCCAGCCCTGCTGCATCAGGTACAGCAGGACGCCTGGGTCTAGCGTGCCGCAGCGCGTGCCCATCATCAGTCCGTCCAGCGCAGAAAAGCCCATGGTGGTGGCACAACTGCGGCCCTTCAGTGTTGCGCACATGCTGGCGCCGTTGCCCAGATGCGCCATCAGTACCCGGCCTGCGGCGAGCGCACTGCGTTGCTGGAGCACGCCCATGACGTACTGGTAGGACAAGCCGTGAAAGCCGTACCGCCGCACGCCCTGCGCCGCCAGCCACTGCGGCAATGCAAAGCTGTAATCCACAGGAGCCAGCGTGGCGTGAAAAGCGGTGTCGAAGCAGGCCACCTGGGGCGTGGACGGAAACGCCTTCTGAAAAGCGCGTATGCCCTGCAGGTTTTGCGGCTGGTGCAGCGGTGCCAGTGAGTTCAGTTGCGCCAGCTGGGCCAGCACGTCGCCAGTGACCAGCACGCTGTCGCTGAAGTGCTCTCCGCCGTGCACCACACGGTGGGCAATCGCCTCCAGAGCGGGCAGGGCAGGGTTGCCTGAGAGCAGTTCACCCAGGCAGCGCAGCGCCTGTGCAAAACGGTCTTCATCGGTCACGGGCAGGGGGCGACTCTGGCGCTGGCCTTCGAAGGTCCAGTCCAGCACCGGTGATCCGCCTGGCTCCAGACCCTGGATGTTGCCGCTGAGCAGACTGCCCAGAACGGCATCGTTCTGCACCGGGTGCAGGGAAAATTTGAGCGTGGAAGAGCCGGCATTGACAGCAAGAATCGCCATGTGAAGGTCTCCTACCAGACCTGGCGCGGCAGATCGCGCTGGGCACTGTGAGCCGCCATTTGCGCGAGCAGTGCCGACGCAACCCGGTTCATGGGGCCATCGGCCCGGCTGGTCAGGGCAATCGGTACACGTGCCCCCAGTACCAGACCGGCACCGCTGGCACCGGCCAGATACTCCAGCTGCTTGGCCAGCATATTGCCCGACTCCAGATCCGGCACCGCCAGAATATCGACATCTCCTGCCACCGTTGACTTGATGCCCTTGACCTGGGCTGCGTGGGCCGAGATGGCGTTGTCAAAAGCCAGCGGGCCGTCGAGCACACCGCCCTTGATCTGGCCGCGCTCGGCCATCTTGCACAGGGCCGCTGCGTCCAGTGTGGAAGGAATGTTGGGGTTGACGGTTTCCACCGCCGACAGGATGGCAACCTTGGGCAGTTTCACACCCATGATGCGTGCGAAGTCGATGGCATTCTGGATGATGTCAACTTTTTCCGTCAGGGTCGGGTGGATGTTGAGTGCGGCGTCGGTGATCAACAGGGGCTTGCTGTAGAGCGGAATGTCAAAGCGAAATACATGCGACATGCGCCGCCCCGTGAGCAGACTGCGCTGCGCCAGCACGGCATGAACCAGTTCGTCGGTGTGCAGGCTGCCTTTCATGAGAATGGTGACCAGTCCCTTCACCGCCAGGTCCGCGGCCTTCTCTGCGGCGGCGTGACTGTGCGGTACCGAAATGACTTCGACACCCTGCAGATCGATTCCGGCTTCATTGGCCAGTTGCCGGATACGCCGCTCCGGCCCAATCAGCACCGGTTCGATCAGCCCGTAGCGGGCCGAGTCCATGGCGCCGCTGAGCGAGCCCACATCACAGGGGTGCACCACGGCGCAGCGCACTGGCGCCAGACCGGCGCCCAGTGCCAGCAGTTCCTTGAATCGCGCCTCCGGGTCAAACAACTGGATCTGCGGTGCATTGATGTGTGCCAGGCGCACCTTTTCTGTGGGTGCCAGCACCCGCGCCGTGCCGTGCAGCACGCGCTGACCCTTCTGGTTGAGTACCTGGCAATCCAGTTCCACGCTCTTTTTTGCTTCGTCCTTGCTGACGACGGTGGCGGTCACGGTCAGCGTGTCGCCAATGCGCACCGGCTTTGTGAAGTGCAGCGCCTGTTCCAGATAAATGGTGCCGGGGCCGGGAAACTGCGTGCCGAGCAGCGCAGAAATCAGGGCGCCGCCCCACATGCCGTGTGCAATCACGCCATGAAACAGGGTGTCGTTGGCGTACTTGGCGTCCAGATGCGCCGGGTTGGTGTCACCCGAGACGGCAGCAAAGGCCTGGATGTCGGCCAGCGTGAGGGTGCGCAGCAGACGCGCACTCTGACCGACCGTGAGTTCGTCAAAAGTGACGTTTTCGATGAAGTCGTTGTGAAGCTCAAAATTCATAGTGCCTCAAGTATCTTCGGGAAAACCCTTAGATTGGCACTTGGCAGTCACTATTTTTTGACACGGATCACTAAATTTGCTCAGGCCAGATCGCGAAAACCGCGCAAGGCCTGTAGCGGGGCGAACTCGGCGCTGCGCTTGCCTTTCATGGCCGTGACCGCTTCCAGGACGTTTCTGTTGCTCCAGATGGCGCCTTGCAACCAGCCCATCTGTTTGAGTGACTCGTCCACCGAATGATCCCGCGCGTAGTGCACTGCCTGCTTGGTGCCCCAGATCGCCACCGGCGGCTTGGCCGCTATTTCGCTGGCGCACTGCATGGCGGCGTCCAGTGCGGCTTGTGGCGTATCAAAGATCTCGTTGACCAGGCCATAGCCCAGGGCCTTCTGGGCTCCGAGCCGCCGTCCGGTGTAGGCCAGTTCTTTCACCACCGCCAGCGGGATCAGCTTGGGAAGGCGCTGCAAAGTGCCCACGTCGGCCACCATGCCGATGTTGATTTCCTGGATGCAGAAAAAGGCGTCGACCGTGGCGTAGCGCACGCAGCAGGCGGTCACCATGTCCACCGCACCGCCTATGCAGCCACCCTGAATCGCAGCAATCACCGGGATGCGCAGCGTCTCCAGCTTGGTGAAGGTGGCCTGCATGTCGGTCAGCAGATCAAACATGGCGGCACGACCCTGCGGGCTTTGGTCATCCATGGTGATGGCCCCGGCAAAGGTCTCCAGCGCCATACCGGCGCTGAAATGCTTGCCGGTGCTGCTGATCACCATGACACGTGCCTGCGAGTCCTTGTGCAGAGTCGTCAGAACCTCATCAAGTTCTCGCCAGAATGTCGGCCCCATGGTGTTGAAACTTGCGCCCTGGTTCAGAACCAGATGCGCAATGTGGTTTTCAGTGCTGAGCGAAAAGCATTTCATTCTGGGGTTCTCCTGTGCGTACTGTAATAACGGTGTGGTCAAAATAGCTGACCCATAGTGTCGTGCAAGTTGTCGTCAGTTCGAAGTCGTTCGACGGCCCTTGCATTGTTCACAGTGAGCAGCGAGCCCACGCGCACGCCCAAGAGCCGCAGCGCTTGTTTCAGCGGAACACGCTTGAGGCAAAGACCAGCGCTGTGGCGAATGGTCTGGGCGTTGTCGGTGTGGCTCGGGCCCGTCAGGTCGCGTGTGACGCTGCGAAAGTCGCTGTAGCGAAGCTTGATGCCTATCGTTTTTCCGACATAGCCCTTGCGCTGCAGGTCAGCCGCAACCTGCTCGCACAAGCGGGTGAAGATGGCACCGAGCTCGGCCTTGTCGCGCACAGCGTGCAGGTCGCGCTCAAAGGTGGTCTCGCGGCTGATGGAGACGGGTTCACTCTCAAGCACCACCGGTCTGTCGTCCTGGCCGTTCGCAGCACGGTGCATCCAGGCGCCCGTGCTCGGACCGAAGTGCTCGATCAGCCAGTGCAATTCTTTTTGTGCCAGTTCGCCAATGGTCTGGATGCCGAGTTGTCGAAGCTTTTCGTCGGCCTTGGGACCGATACCGTTGATCTTGCGGCACGCCAGTGGCCAGATCCTGCTCTGCAGATCTTCGGCGTAGATGACGGCGATGCCCTTGGGCTTGTTGAATTCGCTGGCCATCTTGGCCAGCAACTTGTTTGGGGCAACCCCGACCGAGCAGGTCAGCCCGGTTGCTTCAAAAATGGTTTTCTGGATCAGACGCGCCAGCACGCGGCCGCCCTCGCGCTGGCCACCTGGAACATCGGTAAAGTCGATGTAGACCTCGTCCACCCCACGGTCTTCCATCAGCGGAGCGATGTCGGTGATGACTGTCTTGAAAGCCTTGGAGTACTTGCGGTACTGCGCAAAATCAACCGGCAGCATCAAGGCTTGCGGGCAGAGTTTGGCCGCCTTCATCAGTCCCATGGCCGATCCGATGCCAAACTGGCGTGCCGCGTAGGTGGCGGTGGTGATGACGCCGCGCCCGGTGTAGTCTTTCAGGAGCGGAAACTCACTGATGGGGATCTTGTGCAGGGGGCGCTCCTGCGCCGGGTCAATGGTTTCGTCCACGCTGCGTCTGCCGCCGCCGATGACCACCGGCAAGCCCTGCAACTGCGGATAACGCAGCAACTCCACCGAGGCATAGAAGGCATCCATGTCAAGGTGCGCAATGCGGCGTATCTTTTCACTCATGGTGAGAGGATAAGCCTGAAACTTTGCGGGACAGATCTTTAGCTCTGTCCCCGACTAGAAACCTGATGATCAGGATCAAGGCATGTAAACGCCAAAGACGGTATGC
>CAIQVX010000103.1 GCA_903875275.1 uncultured beta proteobacterium
AGCACAATGGGCACCTGGGCACCGACGGCGATATGGTAGAAGCCCGTTTTCCAGTAGCGGGTGTTGCTGCGGGTGCCTTCGGGGGGCACGACCAGTTGCAGCGGACCGGCAGCGGCCTTGATGGCAGCGATGGATGCCGCCACCAGGTTGTTGGAGCTTTCGCGCTTCACCGGTATGCCACCGAGCCAGCGCATCAGACCTCGAAACGGCGGCTTGAAGATCTGTTCCTTGCCCATCCAGTAGATGTTAAGTTTCAGGCTGAATGCCACCATCAGCGTGTAGGGCAGGTCCCAGTTGCTGGTGTGCGGTGCTGCAATCAGAACGCTCTTGTTGCCATCTGTCGGTAACTGGCCTTCGACTTTCCAGCCACGGAGTTTCAGAAAACCGATCGAAAACGCACGCAGCAGAGTGTTGAGAATGGGGGTGTCGAATATGGTGTGATGCATATGCAAAGGAGTAACAGGTCGCGAAGCGGCCCGCCCGGCGGTACACCACGATGCTTTGAAACAGACGCCAATTATCCTGCACAGCGCCTGCGGGCGGGACACCTGGGCGACTTGATGGCTATGATTGGTATGGTGATCAAACGATTCATTGACGCACTCCACGGCGCTCTCGTCCTGAGGATTGCCGGCGCAGCATTTCTTTGCTGCGTCCTGCTGGTCCTAGACCAGTTTCGACGTGCACCGCCAGTATTACAGGCGCGCGCTGTCTGGCCTGCGATGGCACCTCATTCAGCCGCCGAAGTGGTTGCCGCGGTGGAGCGCGGACAGATTCCGGTGCCACCCGACACACCGGCTGCCCATGCCAGTGCCTTGCTGGCCATGCCTGCTTCCCATCCTTCAGCACTGCTTGCATTCTGGTTTGCGGGACAGCGTGAAAGTGCTGCCGATGTACAGATTGCCGCTTCCCGGTTTGACCGTGCAACACAAGAGTGGAGTGCAGCGCGCTTTGTTGTGAACCGTCACACGCTGGCGCAGCAACTGGGCTTTGCTGTACGACGGCTTGGCAACCCGGTGGCCTGGCTCGACGCTCAGGGCCGTGTCCATCTGTTTGTGGTGGCGACCGGACTGGGCGGCTGGGCTGCGGCCCGCATTGTGCATTTGCGACAAAGCCAGGACGGACAGGATTTTGCTACGCTCGCGTTCAAGGTGGAGCGCATCCTGCCATTGTCATGGCTGTGGAACAACAGTTTTCTGGTGCGCACGGCTCCCCTGCCTTTGACAGACGGCGGCATGGTGTTGCCGGTGTATTTTGAAATGGGCATCAAATACCCGGTGGCCTTGCGCTTTGATGCCAAGGGGACCTTCCTCGGCATGGTGCGTATTTCCAGCCGTCAGCATTTGCTGCAACCGACCCTGCTGATGGCAGATGAGTCACGCTGGCTGGCACTGATGCGCGATCAGCGAATTGACGGCAAGGTGGCTGTTGCGCAAACACTCGATGGCGGCCAGCACTGGAGCGATCTGCCGAATTTGACCCTGCACAATCCGGATTCCTCTGTGGCCGCCCTGGCGCTGGCGCCCGGGCACATGTTTCTGGTGCACAACTCGCTGCCCAAAGGCAGGAACGTGCTGGACCTGAGTGCATCAGAGGATGGACAGAAATGGCTTCTGGCGCAGACGCTGGCGCGAGGCACCGGTCAGGACGAGTATTCCTACCCGGCATTGGCCTGGGCCGATGACAGCCTGTGGGTCAGTTACACAGAGCAGCGCAAGGCGATTGCGTGGCAACGGTTTTCTTTTTCTGTGCCAACGCGTTGAGGCTTGCGGTTCATGGACACAAGCACTTACCCCGTATTTCTGTCATTCCCGGACCATGCCCTGCTGCCGAGCTCGGCGCTGACCTGGCTGTCCCTGCATCTTGGCTGGGCCATTGTCCTGGGTGCCTTGACCTTGTGGATCGCAAGTCGGTTGCGGCCAGGAATTCGTTGGCCACTGGCCGGCTTGGTGTGTCTGTGGACGCTCTTGCCCAATGCGGCCTCACCTGCCTTCTGGCTGGGTCTGGCGTGCCAGAGTCCGAGTTTGATGAGCGTGATTCTCTGCTTGGGCTGGATGCTGCATCGACCCGGGAGTGGCGGGCTCGGTGCGGCTGCGCCCAAGACGGTATGTGCCACACACCTGGTTCTCACGATGGCGGGGGTGTTGCTGGGATGGGTTTTGCTGTTGGACACATTGGCCTTGCTTCCAGTGTCGGTCTACGCCTGGGGCTTTGGCTCATCGGCTGTTGCGCTGGCACTGCTGGCTGCCGCATTGTTCTGGTTGGCTTTGGGGTCCCGGACGTCGGTCGCGCCGCTGGCTGTGCTGGCCCTGTTCGTGCTGACCCGCGCCCCAACCGGCAATCTGTGGGATGCACTGATTGATCCGCTCTTGTGGTTGACTCTGCAAGTCGGCTGCCTGTTCAGCCTGGCGCGATCTTGCTGGACGTCAAGGCGCTCGTCACCAGCCACTCGCGCCTGAAAAGCCAGTGCTCGGGGTGCCACAGGTTGCTGGCATTGATTTCGCCGCTGCGGTGCCGGCCCTTCACCTCCCAGCGCCAACCCAGCACGCGGCAGTCCGGCACGCAGCGTGGTGTTAGCTCCGACGGCTCGGGTTGCAGCCAGATCACCGCATCATGGCTTGACAGCAACCGGGTGAGTTGCAGTGCACCTGAACTGGTGCTTGACGCCGGGCTTTCTTCAATGGCATAGGGAATGAAACGGTTGCCCGGCAGCAGAAACTGAAAGCGCTCGAACTCGCCATTGAAGCCATTGGGCACCGCGATTCTTGCCTGCGTCAACTGGGATTGCACGCTGCTGGCGTACTGACCGGAACTGCCGTTCAGGCTTGCCGTGCTCAAGCCAAATGCGGCGTAGACGGTCAGGCAGGCGGCCACAGTGCAGGCGCGGGTCCAGGCCGGTACCCACAATCCGCCGATCACCAGCAGCAGACCGAAGGCGGCTGCAGCCAGAGCGGCAGCAAGTTCCAACTCACTGCCAATGCCAAGCCCATGCGCTGCCCATGCGATGCGCGTCAGAGCAGCGATCAGGATCCCGCACAGAAGCAAGGACAGCAAGAACCACCAACGCCCTATGCGCTGCCAGTACAACGCAATCAGCATCGCCACAGCCGGCATGGCCGGGATCACGTAACGCGCCGAACGCTGACTCGGCAGGGTGAACACAATCAGCCAGACCGCCAGCCAACTCACCAGGATGACCCTGTGGGCGCCTGAAACACCCCGCCAGGCCTTGCTGTCCAACATCCGGCGCAGTCCAAACGCGATCAGACCGAGCACGACCAGCGCTAGCAGCCCGGCATCCTGCACATAGGCGAGCAGTTGCGCCCAGATGCTGACACCGCCGCCGAACAGGGCCACCTGCCAGTAGCCACGATCGCTTGAGAGTTTTCCGGCGTTTTCGCCGATGACGAACTCCTGCCAGACCGCCGAGGGGTCAGGATCCAGCACAAACCACAGGCCAAAGATGCCCAGCGCGATGATGCTGCTCAGTCCCACCTTGAGGCTGGTCTGCAGGACTGATCTCCAGTTGAGCGCGGGTTCTCCAAGCAACTGTGCGCACCATAGCGCTGCTGCTGCCGGTGCAATAAGTGCAAACGACTTGTAGGCCAGTCCCAGGCCCAGCGCGACGCCAAAGCCGACATGGGTCAGCCAGGTCAGGTCTCCATTTGTCCCGCTGCCATCCGAAAGGCCGCCACGTGCCTCGCCCGCTGTCATGCCGGGCTTGACCCGGCATCCATCCAGGCGCGCCCAGAGCAGCCAGAACATCGGCACGTTAAGCCAGAAGGTTTCCGGCGCGCTGGTCAGGTAAGTGCGGCCAAAGCGGAAGGTGCAGAAGAAAGCCAGGTACACGCAGGCAGCGATGCAGGCGCTACGCAGATTGCCGGTGATTCGGCGGACACTCCAGAGGATGGCGCCTGTGGTCAGCAGGGTGTAGAGCAGGCTAGGCGCGCGCAGCGCGGCCTGGTTCCAGTGGCGTCCCCAGTCGCTCGCCAGCATGCCTTGCCAGAACAGCAGCGGGGGCTTGGTGTTGCGCATGTGGTCGAGTTCGGACACCAGGGGCAGCCACTGCTGTGAAGCGGCGGTCAAGCGGGCGATGTGGCTGTACACCAGTTCGTCGCCGTTGCTCGGGATGTACTGGCCGCCCAAGCCAAAGGCATAGACCGCAACCGCCAGTGCCAGCAGAGCCATCCACGCCAGCGTGCTGGCGTCAAAACGTTGCGCGGGTGGCGGCGAAGTCTGGTTCATGGGGCGCGTGGGCGACGGCGAAAAGTCCAGTGGTCGTTGGCCAGGAAGTTGCTCACGCTGGCGATCACGATGGCAATCACATTGGCCAGCAGGTAATGCAGCGTGTGCGAGAGCCACAGCGTCAAACCGTATTGCAGGGCGATGCCGAACCAGGAGGCCAGCGTGTAGCGTCCGAACTGACCCAGCCACTGGCTGCGCGGCAGCTGGACCACTGCGCCCGTAGAGCCTGCGAGCGCATTCTCACGGATGCGGTCGGCCCAGGTCCACAGACGGTTCCAGGTAAAGTTGTTGACGGTGGCGACGGCAATGGCGAGCGTCAACGAGGCATAGAGTCGGGTGCGTGGCTGTGCAATGAAGGCCAGCAGATATTCCTGCGCCAGATACAGGATCAACATGTTGACCACGGTGCCACTGGCACCGACCAGCCCGAACTTGATGTACCTGAAGCCCTTGAGCCATTCGATCAACTGGAACAGACGCTGGCCCATCACACGCTGCTGCCAGTCTGATTCAGGATGGCCAGTGCTTGCGCCAGTACCGGTGCCGGGGCGATGCGTTGCAGGCACTGGTTGTCACCATCGCAGAAGGTCTCGCGGTGGTTGTAGGCAGACAGGCAGGGCGAACAGGCCAGGCCGGATTCCAGCACTTGTGCGCGGGGTCCCAACGGTCCGTACAGGCGCCCTGTTTCCGGTCCAAAAAACACCATGGTCCGGATCGGCGTCAGACTGGCAAAGTGACCCGGACCGCCATCGTTGGTGATGAGTAGATCGGCAGCGTGGAACAGCATCAGCAACTCGCGAATGCTGCGTGTGTAGCCGGTCTGATCGACACAAAGTTCGCTGCCGGTTTGCCTTTGCAGTGATGCAGCCAGTGGCGCGTCTTCACGCAGACCGATCAGGCCGACACCGTATCCGGCTCGGCACAGGCCAGCGCTCAGTTCGGCAAAGTGACTGGCCGGCCAGGCCCGCTCAGGCAGGATGCCGCCACCGGCATAGAGCAAAACCATTTTGCGACCGTTCATGATCGGGAAGTCGGCCAGCATCCGCCGACGGTAGTCGTTCAACTCTGCGCTCGAAAAAGGTACTGCCAAACCAGTGTCCGACGGCAGTTCCCGGATGACCGCCGACTTGTTTCTCGGCATGCCTGAGGAATCCAGCGCGTCAGCGAGCGACAGGAACTGTTTGCTGATGTGCTGGTAGGGGTTGTACGGAATGGCACGGTTGATGAAGCTGCCACGGTACAGCCCCTCCTGTGTGTGCGGTGTGAAGCCCACACGCAAGGGAGCGCCGCTGAGGTAGGACATGAGGGCGCTGATGCGCGAAAACAGTTCGCAGTCGATCACCGCGTCCAGCGGCAACCGGCGCAGCAAGCGGCTGACGCGCCAGATGTCGCCCAGCAGCGTCACTGCGGAACTGTCGTCCAGGGCATGCAGATGCTCCGGTCGGGCCAGTCCCAGTAGCAGCGAGACTTCCTGGTTCTTCTTCAACTGCAACACGTGCAGGATGGCACCGGGATAGCGCTGGCGCAAGGCGGCGAACATCGGGCCGGCAAGTACCACGCTGCCCATCTCGGACAGCAAAATAATCAGGATGTGACGGGGCTTGTTGCCAAGCTGTGGCGCTGCCTTGTTGGATGCAAGCAGTCGGACCCAGAGTGAAACTGCAGCGCACAAGAACTGGCCCGCCCAGCGGTCAATCCAGCGTTGTGTCTGCAGTTTCATGCGGCCCGCTGCCTACAGCCCCGCTGCCGAGCGCAGTGCCTGGGCTCGGTCCGTGCGCTCCCAGCTGAATTCGGGCTCTTCACGACCGAAGTGACCGTAGGATGCGGTTTTTTCATAGATCGGACGTAGGAGATCCAACATCTGGATGATGCCGCGCGGACGCAGATCGAAGTGGTCATGGACCAGGGCGGCAATCTTCTCGTCCGAGATAACGCCGGTTCCTTCGGTGTAGACGGTCACATTCATGGGCTTGGCCACACCGATGGCATAGGCCACCTGGATCTGGCATTGCCGGGCGAGGCCCGCTGCCACGATGTTCTTGGCCACATAACGTGCAGCATAGGCAGCTGACCGGTCCACCTTCGTCGGGTCTTTGCCGCTGAAAGCACCACCGCCGTGCGGGCAGGCGCCGCCGTAGGTGTCCACGATGATCTTGCGCCCCGTCAGGCCACAGTCGCCTTGCGGTCCGCCGATGACGAAACGACCGGTTGGATTGATCAGGTACTTGGTGTCTGCGGTCAACCACTCTTTGGGCAATACCGGTTTGATGATTTCCTCACGCACCGCTTCGTAAAAGGCGTCGGTCATGCGCTCGCCCAGGCTCATCTCGGGCGCGTGCTGGCTTGACAGCACGACGGTGTCGATGGAATGCGGTTTGCCGTCCACATAACGCATGGTGACCTGGCTCTTGGCGTCCGGGCGCAGGAATGGCAGGCGACCGTCCTTGCGCAACTGGGCCTGGCGCTCGACCAGGCGGTGTGCGTAATAGATGGGCGCAGGCATCAGTTCGGGCGTTTCGTTACAGGCATAGCCAAACATGAGGCCCTGGTCACCGGCGCCGGTGTTCAGGTGATCATCCGATGCGTGATCCACACCCTGGGCGATGTCATTGCTCTGCTTGTCGTAGGCCACCAGCACGGCGCAACCCCGGTAGTCGATACCGTAGTCGGTGTTGTCGTAGCCGATGCGCTTCAGGGTGTTG
>CAIQVX010000104.1 GCA_903875275.1 uncultured beta proteobacterium
GGCGCCTGGTTCGACAAGTCGTTCATCACCTCCGCCATTACCGTGACGCTCTGTTCGCTGTGGCCAACCCTGATCAACACCTCGCTCGGCGTCTCGTCGATCGACAAGGACTTGATCAACGTGTCCAAAGTGCTGCGCCTGCCCTGGTACACCAAGGTCATGAAGATCGTCCTGCCATCGTCGCTTGAGCTGATTTTTACCGGCCTGCGCCTGTCCCTCGGGGTGGGCTGGATGGTGCTGATCGCGGCCGAAATGCTGGCGCAAAACCCCGGTCTGGGCAAGTTTGTCTGGGACGAATTCCAGAATGGCAGCTCCAACTCGCTCGGGCGCATCATGGTGGCGGTCTACACCATTGGTTTCGTCGGCTTCGTGCTTGATCGAATCATGTACATGATGCAACAACTCGTCAGCTTCGGCGGACAGTCCCACTGATCGCCCGGGGACCCCATGTCTGAGCTGCAACTGAACACCACGGCGATCGAGTCCGGCGCTAGCGAGTCGGCGGCGGTCGCCACCCCGATTCTGGAACTGAAGAATCTGTCCAAGTCCTACGGCAGCGGCTCGCAGGCCACGTCGGTGCTGAAGAACATCAATCTGCGCATCGCGGAGGGTGAGTTTGTCGCCATTGTCGGCTTTTCCGGCAGTGGAAAAACGACACTCATTTCGCTCATCGCCGGCCTGATCGCCGCCGACAGCGGCGCAGTGCTTCTGCATGGCAAGCCGGTCGAAGGACCTGGCGCCGAGCGTGGCGTCGTCTTCCAGAGCTACTCGCTGATGCCCTGGATGACGGTGCGCCAGAATGTTGCGCTCGCCGTCGATCAGTTTTTCAAGGATACGCCCAAGGCACAGCGCGCTGCGCGCGTGGAAAAATATGTGGCCATGGTCAATCTCACGGCGGCCATAGATCAGCACCCGGCCGAGCTTTCGGGCGGCATGCGCCAGCGCGTTTCGGTCGCGCGCGCGCTGGCTGCCAGCCCCGAGATACTGCTTCTTGACGAGCCGCTGTCGGCGCTCGACGCACTGACCCGGGCCAACCTGCAAGACGAAATCATCCGCATCTGGAGCCAGGAGAAGAAGACCGTCGTCCTGATCACCAACGATGTGGACGAGGGCATCATCATGGCGGATCGAATCATTGCGCTTAACCCGGGTCCCGGTGCGACCTTCGGGCCAGAGTTCGCGGTCACCCTGCCACGCCCGCGCGACCGCTCCGGGATGAACCACTCGAGCGAGTTCAGGCGCATTCGCAAGGAAGTCACCGCCTACCTGATGAAGGTCGGACTGGAGCAAACGGCGGGCGATGGCAGCGCGGCGGTTGCGCTGCCGAGCGTGTTGCCCAATACCAGTCGCGAACACCAGGCGCAGGTCAAGGGCGTCGCGGCACAGGAAATGACGGCGGAAAACGTTGACCGCTATGTTGAACTGTCGAAAGTCTCGAAGATATTTCCCAGCAAGAAAGGCCCGGTTACGGTCGTCGACGGCTTTGATCTGAACATCCACAAGGGCGAGTTCGTCACGCTCATCGGTCACTCCGGCTGTGGCAAGTCGACGGTGCTTTCAATGGTCGCCGGACTTACCGAGATCAGCGAGGGCGACATCACGCTCGATCAACGCAAGGTGGTCAATGCCGGCCCCGACCGCGGCATTGTCTTCCAGGCACCCAGCCTGCTGCCCTGGCTGAGCGCATTTGAGAACGTCGCGCTTGGCATCGAACAGGTGTATCCGCATGCGACGCGCCAGCAGCGCAAAGAAATCTGCGCTCACTATCTGGAGCGGGTCGGGCTGGCCGAAGCTGCAGACAAGAAGGCTGCCGAGCTGTCCAATGGGATGAAGCAGCGCGTCGGTATCGCACGCGCTTTCGCGCTATCGCCCAAACTCCTGTTGCTCGACGAGCCCTTCGGCATGCTCGATTCCTTGACCCGTTGGGATTTGCAGGAAGTGCTGATGGAGGTGTGGCTGCGCAGTCGACTCACTGCCATGATGGTCACGCACGACGTTGACGAGGCGATTCTGCTGGCTGATCGCGTGGTGATGATGACCAATGGCCCGCGTGCCAAAGTTGGCAGGGTACTCAAAATCGACCTGCCCCGACCACGTACGCGCAAGATGCTGCTTGAACACCCGGATTACTACCCTTTGCGCGAGGAACTGCTCGGCTTCCTTGCCGCCGGCGGCCACCCCTGAGATCTTGCGGGAGCGCTGCGGCGCCCGCCAAACTGGAGCGGCATAGTTCTTTTGAACGATGGCCCGGCGCCCTCGACGTCGTTCTTTCAGACCAGCATTGGCGTCCCTCTGGGGGATGTTCAGCACGACCGCATTGCGCGACAGTCGTGCCTTGACCGAAGTCCCCTGCCCGAACGCCATGCCCGAAACCCTGCAACACCAACGCCACGCCTGGTCCGTGCTGATCGTCAGCACGCTGGCGTTCACTGTGTGTTTCATGGCCTGGATGATGTTTGGTGTGATCGGCATTCCAATTCGCGACATGCTCAGACTCAACAGCACCCAGTTTGGCCTGCTCATGGCCACGCCGATCCTGGCCGGCTCGCTGGTCCGACTGCCGCTGGGGGTATGGACCGACCGCCTGGGTGGTCGCATTGTCATGACGAGCCTGATGGCCCTGACCGTGCCGGCGCTTTGGATCATGGTGCTGGCCACGGAGTTCTGGCACTTTCTGGTCGCCGGCTTGTTCGTCGGCTTGGCCGGTGGGTCCTTCGCGGTCGGCACGCCCTACGTGGCACGCTGGTTTCCCAGGGGTCAGCAGGGGATGGCCATGGGCGTGTTCGGATCCGGCAACGTTGGCGCGGCGCTCAACCAGATTGTCGCGCCGGTGTTGCTGGTGGCATTCGGCTGGACCATGGTGCCAGGCGTCTATGCACTGCTGATGCTCGCCACGGTGGTGGTTTTCTGGACCTTCAGCCACACCGAGCCCGGTCATAACACCGCAGCGCCCTTGACGCTGGGTGCGCAGTTGCGCATGCTCAAGGACCCGCGTGTGCTGCGCTACTGCCAGTACTACGGCGTCGTGTTTGGCGGTTTTGTGGCGCTGGCCTTGTGGCTGGTGCAGTATTACGTGGGCGAATACGGGCTGAACATTCGAATGGCTGCCCTGATGGCGGTATTCTTCACGCTGCCGGGCGGACTGCTGCGCGGTCTGGGTGGCGCGCTGGCGGACCGATACGGGGCGCACAGCGTCACCTGGTGGGTACTGTGGGTGAGTTGGGTTTGCCTGTTCCTGCTGTCGTATCCGCAATCCGACATCACTATTCAAACTGACATCGGCCCGCAGTCGTTCCACGTCGGTCTGAACGTTTACGTGTTTACCGGCCTGATGTGCGTGCTCGGCGTGGCATGGGCGTTTGGACGTGCCAGCGTCTTCAAGTACATCAGCGAAGACTACAGCGGCAACCTGGGCGCCATCAGCGGCGTTGTCGGAATGGCCGGCGGGCTGGGCGGCTTCGTCCTGCCGATTCTGTTTGGTGTACTGATGGATCTCACCGGCGTGCGTTCAAGCGCCTTCATGCTGCTTTACGCCCTGGTCTGGATGTCCCTGATCTGGATGTACCTGGCCGAAGTGCGTCGTACCGATGTCATGAACCGCTGAAGCATGCCCTCGCGCCAACCCAGCCCAATTTTCAAAGCCCATTTTTTTCAGGAGACCCTGTCATGAGCACCCAGAACCCGCGCCAAGCCTCGTCTGAGGCGGCGAACACCCAAACCTACTCCAGTGCGGACATTGTTGACTGGCGACCTGAAGACGAAACCTTCTGGCAGAGCAAGGGCAGGGCGATTGCAAATCGAAACTTGTGGATATCCATTCCGAACCTGCTGTGCGGCTTCGCGGTATGGGTGATGTGGGGCATCATCACGGTGCAGATGCTGAATCTGGGCTTTCCCTTCAAGCCTGCGGACATGTTCACCCTCACCGCCATTTCCGGTCTGATGGGGGCCACTTTTCGCATTCCGGCATCGTTCTTTATCCGGCTCTCAGGCGGTCGCAACACCATCTTTCTGACCTCGGCGCTGCTGATCATTCCGGCCATCTGGACCGGTATTGCGCTGCAAGACAAGAGCACACCGCTGTGGGTGTTTCAGGCATGCGCATTCCTGAGTGGCATTGGTGGCGGTAACTTTGCCTGTTCCATGTCCAACATCACAGGCTTCTTTCCCAAACGCCAACAGGGAACGGCGCTCGGATTGAATGCCGGACTGGGCAACTTTGGCGTCACCACCATGCAGGTTCTGATTCCCCTGGTCATGACCGTCGGCCTGTTTGGCGCAGTAGGCGGTGGTTCGATGGTCTTGCTCAAAGACAGCGGCTGGATCATGGGCAAGATTTTGGCCGGCACACCCACCTTCATTCAAAACGGTGGCTTTGTCTGGGCTGCGATTCTGGTGCCGCTGGTCATTGCCGCCTGGTTTGGCATGAACAACCTGCTGCCGCTCTCACCCAACTACGGTGGCACCCTGGCGGCCTTCAGCAAGATCCTCTACCTCTGGGGCATTACCGGCGTGATTGGCCTGTTGGGTCTGTACCTGTACCTGCCGGCACCCACAGGCCTTGGCTTGCTCAACATGTGGGTCGCGTTGCCCCTGATCATGGTGGTGACCCTGTTCGCCATGAAGATCGCCGCCTTTGGCGAGATGAAAGGCAACATCGCCAAGCAGTTTGAAATTTTCAAGAACAAGCACACCTGGTCGATGACGATTTTGTACGTGGTGACTTTCGGTTCGTTCATTGGTTTCTCGATGGCACTGCCCTTGTCGATCACGGTGATTTTTGGTATCAGCCATGTACCCGATGCAGCCGGCGTCATGCAGCACACGCTGAAGAACCCGAATGCCCCTTCAGCCCTGACCTATGCCTGGATCGGGCCTTTTGTGGGTGCGCTGATTCGCCCGATCGGCGGCTGGATCGCCGACAAGGTGGGTGGTTCGATCGTGACCCAGGTTATTTCGGTGGTGATGGCAGGTGCTTCTGCCGGTGTCGGCTACATGATGATGCTGGCCTATGCCTCGGCCACGCCCGAGCAGTACTTCTCGACCTTCATGTGGCTGTTCGTGCTGCTCTTTGCCGCCAGCGGCATTGGCAATGGCTCCACCTTCCGCACTGTCGGGGTGGTCTTTGACCGCCAGCAAGCAGGTCCCGTGCTCGGCTGGACTTCGGCAGTTGCCGCCTACGGTGCCTTCATTGCACCGGTGGTGATCGGCGCCCAGGTCAAGGCGGGTACACCGCAAGCCGCGATGTACGGTTTCGCGATCTTCTACGCCCTGTGTCTGGTACTGAACTGGTGGTTCTACCTGCGCGCCGGTTCGGAAATCAAGAACCCATGACCCACACACCAGCACGGCGGATAAAGGCTGTCATCCCGGACTGTTCAGCTGTCAGCCCGGACTGTTCAGCTGTCATTGCGGGCTGTTCGGCTGTCATTGCGGGCTGTTCAGCTGTCATTGCGGGCTTGACCCGCAATCCATGGATCCCGGATCAAGTCCGGGATGACAACTGCAGAAGGACGCAATGACGAACCGAAGCCATTCAGAAATTGCACCCTCTGACTCGAAATTCAATTCCTATTGCAAAGGCATCCCATGAGCCACTTTCTCGACCGACTTAGTTACTTCTCGCAACCCAAGGAACCGTTTTCCGGTGAGCACGGCGTCACCACCGGCGAAGACCGTACCTGGGAAGACGCCTACCGCGACCGCTGGGCGCACGACAAGATCGTGCGTTCCACCCATGGTGTGAACTGCACCGGATCGTGTTCCTGGAAGATCTACGTCAAGGGCGGCATCGTGACCTGGGA
>CAIQVX010000105.1 GCA_903875275.1 uncultured beta proteobacterium
CACACCAGCCAGGCTTGCCAGTTTGTCCAATGGGGTCTGCACCATGTCCAGCGGGTAGGTCTTTCGGATCTTGCCCTTGGCGTCGATGACCTCCTTGGCAAACAGACAAGGGCGATGCAGATTGACGTACGGGTTGAGGTACTCACGACAGAACGCGTTGACTCGATTGACGAGGGCAAAAAGCTTTATCTGGAGTTGCTTGACGGCAAGTTGCTGCTGGTGACCAATACGAGCACACCGGCCGCAGAGGTGTTGCAGCGCTACAAGAGCCTGGCCGATATTGAACGCGGCTTTCCGGTACTCAAGTCCTACAGCCCAGCGTCAACAAGATTGGCCTCTTACTTTGGGCAACTGTTTACCGCTGGTCTGGCAACTCGATCTTGACTTCCAGTACTTCAAGATCGTCCTGACGCTCCAGGTTCACCTTGATATCGGCTGGGTCGATCTTTACGTACTTACTGATCACTGCAATCAGCTCTCGTTGCAGAGCCGGTAGGTAATCGGGTTCGGCGGCATTGCGGCCGCTGCGCTCGTGGGCCAGAATGATTTGCAGCCGCTCCTTGGCCACGTTGGCAGTCTTGTTTTTTTCGCCCACAAAGAATGAGAAAAATGACATGGCTCTATTTCCCACCAAGAAATCGCTTGATAAACCCCTGTTTGGGTGCTTCCGTAAATCGCATGGGTTTGATGTCGCCCAAGAAACGATCAACCACGTCCTTGTATGCCTCAGACACATCGCTGCCGTGCATATGCACCGCCGGCACGCCTTGGTTTGAAGCCTGCAGTACCGACTCGCTCTCGGGTATGACACCTATGAGCTGGATTCGAAGAATGTCCTGAATGTCCTCCAGTGACAGCATTTGACCCTGGTTGACACGTGCCGGGTTGTAGCGGGTGATCAGGAGATGTTCCTTGACAGGCTCCATGCCTGCGATCGCGCGGCGGGTCTTGCTCGACAGCATCCCCAAAATTCGATCCGAATCGCGCACAGAAGAAACTTCAGGGTTAGTCACCACCAGCGCTTCATCGGCAAAATGCATTGCCATGAGTGCGCCAGTCTCAATCCCGGCAGGCGAATCGCACACAATGTACTCGAATCCCATCTCGGCAAGATCTGCCAACACCGTGGCCACTCCGTCCAGCGTCAGCGCGTCCTTGTCGCGTGTTTGCGAAGCAGCAAGCACAAAGAGGTTGTCGCATTGTTTGTCCTTGATCAAAGCCTGGGTTAACTTGGCTTCGCCATGGATGACGTTGATCAGGTCATACACCACACGGCGTTCGCAACCCATGATCAGGTCCAAATTGCGAAGACCCACATCAAAGTCGATCACGGCGGTCTTATGACCACGCAGTGCCAGGCCAGCGGAAAAACTGGCACTCGTGGTGGTCTTACCCACACCACCCTTGCCTGAGGTGACAACAATAATCTTCGTCATGACATGCAACCTCTTTCAGAAAAAACGGAAATATTAGGCCGAGCGACGCTTGCCCGGACCACCTTCTTATGCCTTCAGCGCTTCAATCAACAATTTTTCTTGGCCATCATTGCTTAAACGCACCTGGGCGGGCTTGCCACGGACATCGCTGGCGAGAGGCGTTTCACTGGTACGGTAAATTCCAGCAATGGAAATCAGCTCGGGCTCGAAGCTCAATGAGAAGATCCGGGCGTTAGTGTTGCCGCTTGCGCCGGCCATGGCCTTTCCGCGTAGTGGAGCGTACACGTGAATATTGCCATCTGCCACAACCTCGGCACCCTGGTTCACCATGGCCAGGATGACTAGATCTGCGCCACGGGCGTAGATCTTCTGACCGGAGCGTAAGGGTTTATCCACTACCATGGTTGAGGTACCGGGCACCTTACGGATGATTTCTGGCACTTGCTCATGCTTGCTTTCCTGGGTTTCCTTTATGCCGCGAGCACGCGGAAGATCAATCAAAGCTTCAGCCAGACCGAAGGCACGGGCGGCTTCAACGCACTCAGCGCTGGCACCGCGCACCGCCACTGGATTCAGGCGGCACGACCGTAGCGCCGCCAACAGTGGATTGAGATCCTGCAGCGGAGCGTCGGGCGCCAGATGTGAAAAATCGAGCACCAACGCGTCGTGGTCAAAGAAATCAGCGCACTCCCCGTTTGTCCCAAATTGCTTGACTAAGTCGGTCGCCAACACGTCCCACTGGCTTGTCTTGAGCAGCATGGCCACTACGGGCAACTGGGCACTTTTGATTTCGTACGACCTTTGAAGCTGGACCTGTGCAAGGCGGGCGGTTGAAACGGGCATAGGATGAGAACAGGGATGAGCAGAGAAAGATTGACGGGAGCAGAGCCGACTAGTTAACGCCTAAGGCGCCGTCAAGTCCATGTTGATTTTACACTTGCCCGTCTCCACCACGAGATGTGGATTCGCAAAGAAGGTGCCTTGCTGATGGAAAAACTTGGAGCCATCAAGTCTGCAGAAGCCTTTGGCACGGCGGCGATGCTGCGCAACAAGTTTTCTCACAACTACCCGGAAGATTCTGCCATGCGTATCGAAAGGCTGAACCTGATTGTGGACGAAGCCAATTTTGTTGTTGCCAGCTTTGTCGAAGTTAATGCGTATTTGCACCGCAAGGGCTTTACCAGCTAGACAGAGGCTGACATGGCGCGGAAGAGCCATCGCAGGTTGTAGCTCGCAGCTGATGACACGGCATAAACGTACGCGTTTGGAGTATTGATTCGCGATGAATTGACGATCAAGGTATCGGCGCATGAGTGCAAAATGGCGCACTTTTGGCTACATGGTGGCTACATGAAGCTATAAGGAAAAAGTCATGCTACAAAAATGGTAGCGTGGTTTCTTTATTTCTAGGTCCTTGGAGTGGTGGGAACTGAGAGATTCGAACTCTCGACCTACGGATTAAGAGTCCGCTGCTCTACCAACTGAGCTAAGTTCCCATTCGGAGAATTTGGGTGAATCGGACGGGGTCGATCCCGTTTTTCACCAGCGGGGATTCTAGCAGGTCTTTGGGGTGCGCTCTGGCGAGCGGTGGAGGCCGATGGGGCGGTGGTCAAGGGATGCGTGGGAATCGATGCGGGGTTACAGGCTGTGTTGGTGCTGTAGGCGCTCTGGAAGGGGCCCAGAGGTTTTAAGGCCTGGGTTCGGCATGGGGTCAGGCTTGTGCCCGTTGGAATTTCAGGTACGGCTACGGCGGCGACCGATGACTCCTATCAGTCCCAGTCCGGCTAGGAGCATGGCGTAGGTTTCTGGTTCGGGGACGCTGGCTACAACAGCGCCGACATCGCCGGGGTGCACGGCCATTGCGTACAACTGGTTGCCTTTGAGGAAGGACGTCTGGAAGTAGCTGTTGGTATAGAAGCCGAAAGCGCCAACAGGATTCGGGGCGTATGGTGTGTCGGACCAGTAGCCACCGGCCTGCAAGTCTTGGAACCCACCGGTATTGGTTAGCCCGCCACCTGATTGGTCAAGCCCGCTGCTATCGTAAATTCCAATGTTGCCCAATGTGCTAGCAAAAAGATGTGCCATTTCGCTGGAGGATGGAGCGACGTTGTAGCCCATAGAGGTGCTTCCGTTCATGCTCCAGCCGTAGTTCACGTTCGGATCCACGGTAGGCAAGCGCCAACCACCAGTGCTGCCGAAAGTTAGATTGCTGGCCCAAGCGGTAGCGGTGTTCCAATCCATCGAGCCGTTCACATTGGCATTTCGCAGCCAAGTGATGTTTAGTACGGTGTCATAGAACGCGTTGGTGGTCCCCGTATTGCCAACGTCGCGCGCTTGTAACGTTGACTCCCACGTACCCTGTCCCGGTACTGATTGAACTTGGGCGTAGGCAGGCGCGGTCATAAAGACTGTCACTGTGACAGCCCCCAAAGCACGGACGAAACCTAGAACTCGCATAGACCTCCATTGGCGACCAATGCTTCAATCGCTTTGGGCGACTTTATCTGACTTTGGTAGATTATCCAAATTTGAGTTTGGAACACGGCGTACGTGGTGCGTCAGCCTGAGGCCATTCAGGCGGATGGTCCCTGCGATTGCAAGTCTTGGGCTCCCTGCATTGCATCCAAAAGGATTACAACATTGAACCGACTTTACGCCGACGTGCCACAGCACCAATCAGCCCAAGCCCAGCTAGGAGCATCGCGTAGGTTTCTGGTTCGGGGACGGGGGTGACATCGCCTGGGTGTACTGCCATGGCAGATAGCTGGTAGAACTTGGGGTAGAAGGCATCCTGGTAGCCATCGTTGGTACGGAAGAACCACGGGTTGTCGGTATAGGACGCGTTCAACGCACCGAGCCAGTAGTACATGGATTGCATGTTTTGAAAGCTGCCGGTGTTCGTCAAACCCGAACCAGCTTGGATGTTGGCATTGATGTCACGGTAGGATTTGTTTCCTAGGGTGCTGAAAAACAGGCTGGCCATTTCGCTGGAACTAGTAGGTACGTTGTAACCAAGCGCTGTGCTGCCGTCAAGGCTCCAACTTGGATATTCATTGGCCGCCATGGTGGGCAAGCGCCAACCGCTAATGGCAGCTGCGCCACTACCAGTGACAAGGTTTGCGGCCCAGGACATTGCAGTGTTCCAGTCCATTGCGCCATTCATATTGGCATCACGCAGCCAAGTCACATTCAGCGTGGTGTCATAAAGGTATACCGCAGCATCGCTGGTGGCCGCTACCGGATTCAGATTGATGTCCCGACCCAGCAGGGTTGACTCCCATGTGCCTTGTCCGTGGACTGCCTGAGCATGCGCCGATACTGCCCCGAAAAGCATCGCTGTGACAGCAAGTAGGACACGGAAGACATTCATGATCGGGTAGCAAGAGGCTTACCAGCTTGACGACGCCTGGCAACAGCCCCAATCACTCCCAGTCCCGCCAGGAGCATGGCGTAGGCTTCTGGTTCGGGGACTGGTGCTAGCACGTCCCCAGGGCGCACAGCCGTGGCAAATAGCGACTGTTCCTTGCTAAAGGAGTACTGCCAGCCCATGCCGGTATTGAACTGCCAGGTGTTAGTGGTACGGGACGCGTACTCCGTACCCAACCAGTAGACGGAGGTCTGCATGTTCTGGAAACTGCCTGCGTTTATCAGGCCATAGCCCAACTGAGCGTTACCGTTGGCGTCATAGTAGTACTTGTTTCCTAGCGTGCCAAAAAACAGGCTAGCCATTTCGCTTGATGAGGTTGCGGGGGTGTAGCCGCTGTTGATGCAACCAGAGCTGCAATTTTCATCTGCCGCCGGATCAGTCATGGTTGGCAAACGCCAGTCGCTGATCGCCGTAGCGCCGCTGCCTGTGACAAGATTGGTGGCCCATGACATTGCTGTGTTCCAGTTCATCGCGCCGTTGACGCTGGCGTTGGCATCAGCAGTAACTTTGCCTGTGACATTGGCATTGGCATCACGCAGCCAAGTGATATCCAGTGTTTTGTCGTAGAGGTACACCGCACTGGCGTCTGTAGCCGCAACCGGATTGAGGTTGATGTCACGGCCTAGCAGAGTCGTTTCCCATGTGCCCTGATTTGGAATGCCGTCGGCATGTGCATTCCCCAATCCCACCAGTGCGAACGCCAGCGGCAGCAAGAACCGCGTCGGCAGAAGAATTCTCATTCGGAGTAACACTCGTACAGCCCCTTGCGCCTCCCCAGGCGATCACTCAGTGGTTATCAGGTTGTGCACCGACAGGCCAACCCCGCCCAGCCTGATTGCTTGTCACAAACAGGAGATATTGCACAGACAAATATGGTTGCCATGGTAGGAAGTAGTTAGCTGGCGGTCTATAGTCCATTCGGACCCATGCGCGGCCCCAGAGTACAACACCACCTTCACCGCCCCTACCACCTTCCGTGGCCCAATCTGCGCGAAATGTCGGACCCTGGAGTGCAGTAGTCGTCGGATGGAGTACCAGCCACTTTTCGCAACTGTCGTGAACGAGGGCGGTGAAGGTGGCGAAGGCGGTGGAACCCGCCGAGGTTGGCCACACAACGACCGGATGCGAGGATCAGGCCGTGGTGGCGCCGTGGGTGCGTGGGAAGGGGGCAGAGGTTTCAAGGCCGAGGTTCGGCATGGGGGTCGGTG
>CAIQVX010000106.1 GCA_903875275.1 uncultured beta proteobacterium
GTGACTCATGGCGATGGCGCGCTCCACCGCTGCCGCTGGCAGCGCTTTGCCGGTAACGCTGAAGTGCATGTGAATACGGGTGAAGACCTTGGGGTCTTCGCCGGCGCGCTCGGCCGTCCGCTTGACCGTACAACCCCTAACATCCAGTCGGCCACGCTTGAGGATCAGCACGACGTCGTAGGCAGTGCAGCCGCCGGTGCCGGCAAGTACCGTCTCCAGCGGACGCGGTGCCAGATTCTGGCCCCCATTTTCCGGTCTGTCCACATCGGGCGCGCCGTCCATCACCAGGGTATGGCCACTGCCGGTTTCGGCCACAAAACCCATGCCCGAGCGCGTGCCCAGGGCCCCGGTCCAACTTACTGTGCATTCCATGGTGTTGCTCGCCTTCCTGCTATCGATACGAAATTGTCGCCTGCAACGGGCAGCTTATCATTGCACTGCCATGAAGACCCATCACCTGACCCCCGCCGACTACCTGAAGAAGATCCTGACGGCACGCGTTTACGACGTTGCCGTGGAGACGCCGCTGGAGCCGGCCCGGGCATTAAGCCGCCGTCTGCACAACACCGTGCTGCTCAAGCGCGAAGACCATCAGGCAGTGCACAGCTTCAAGCTGCGTGGCGCCTACAACCGGATGGCGCACCTGACGCCTGAACAACTGAAAAAGGGCGTGATCTGCGCCTCCGCTGGCAACCACGCGCAAGGTGTGGCGCTCAGCGCGCACAAACTGGGCACGCGCGCCGTCATCGTGATGCCGACCACCACACCGCAGGTCAAGGTGGACGCAGTGCGCCACTTTGGTGGCGAGGTGGTACTGCATGGCGACAGCTATTCGGACGCCTACGCGCACGCCGCGACGCTTGAAAAAAAGCAGGGCCTGACTTTTGTGCACCCGTTTGACGACCCTGACGTGATTGCCGGCCAGGGCACGATCGCCATGGAAATACTGCGCCAGTTGCAGGGCCTGGGCTCCAACCGGCTCGACGCCGTCTTTGTGGCGATTGGCGGTGGCGGCCTGATCTCGGGTGTGGCCAACTACATCAAGGCCGTGCGCCCTGAGATCAAGGTGATCGGTGTGCAGATGAACGACTCCGATGCCTTTATGCAGTCGGTGGCGGCCAAAAAACGCGTGACGCTAAGTGACGTCGGCTTATTCTCCGACGGCACCGCCGTGAAACTGGTGGGCGAAGAAACCTTCAGGACGGCACGCAAACTGGTCGACGAGTACATCGCCGTTGACACCGACGCCGTTTGCGCCGCCATCAAGGACGTGTTTGTTGACACCCGCAGCATCGTGGAGCCCGCTGGCGCCCTGGCTGTGGCGGCGATCAAGCAGTATGTGGCCACACACAAGAGCCGGGGCGAAACCTATGCCGCCATTTTGTGTGGCGCCAACATGAACTTTGACCGTTTGCGCTTTGTCGCCGAACGGGCTGAAGTGGGCGAGGAACGCGAGGCCCTGTTTGCCGTGACGATTCCCGAGGAGCGCGGCAGTTTCAAGCGCTTTTGTGAGCTGATTGGCAACCTGCCCGGCGGTCCGCGCAACGTCACGGAATTCAACTACCGCATCAACGA
>CAIQVX010000107.1 GCA_903875275.1 uncultured beta proteobacterium
CAGCCGGGTATTTGGCAACTTCTTTGGCGAAGCGCGCTTTGGACTCTTCGGAAATCATCGATCAACTTCCCCAAACACAATATCCAATGAACCGATAATGGCCACGGCGTCACCAATCATGTGACCGCGCCCCATTTCACCCAGCGCCGCCAGATGAACAAAGGCGGGCGGCCGGATCTTCATGCGGTAAGGCTTGTTGGCGCCATCACTGATGATGTAGATGCCAAATTCACCCTTGGGATGCTCAATGGTGGCGTAGGCTTCGCCCTCTGGCACCGAGAAGCCCTCGGTGAAGAGCTTGAAGTGGTGAATCAGTTCTTCCATGTTGGACTTCATGGATTCCCGACTCGGCGGAGCAATCTTGTGGTTGTCGGTAATGACGGGTCCGGGGTTCGCGCGCAACCAGTCAACACACTGTTTGACGATGCGATTGGACTGCTTCATCTCCTCCATGCGCACCAGATAGCGGTCGTAGTTATCGCCGGTCTTGCCCACGGGAATATCGAAGTCGAGTTTTTCATAGACCTCATAGGGCTGCTTCTTGCGCAGATCCCATGCAACCCCTGAACCGCGCAGCATTGGGCCGGAAAAACCCAGATTCAGTGCGCGCTCGGGCGACACAACGCCAATGCCCACAGTACGCTGCTTCCAGATCCGGTTATCGGTCAGCAGCGTGTGGTACTCGGCCAGACAACCGGGGAAGCGCTGCGTGAAATCATCGATGAAGTCAAGCAGACTGCCATCGCGAGCACGATTGAGTTTGGCGGTCGACTTGGCGCTGCGAATCTTGTTGGGCTGGTGCCGCGCCATCGTGTCGGGCAAATCACGGTAAACCCCGCCCGGGCGGAAGTAGGCCGCGTGCAGGCGTGCGCCACTGACCGCCTCGTACATGTCAAGCAGGTCTTCCCGTTCCCGAAATGCGTACAGCATGACGGTCATCGCACCGCAGTCCAGAGCCCCCGCACCGACGCACAGCAGGTGATTGAGCAGACGCGTAATTTCGCTGAACATGACGCGGATGTACTTGGCACGCTCCGGCACTTCAAGACCCAGCATCTTCTCGACCGCCAGGCAATAAGCGCTCTCATTGCACATCATCGACATGTAGTCGAGCCGGTCCATGTAGGGCAGCGCCTGAATGTAGGTCTTGCCTTCGGCAAGCTTTTCCGTCGCGCGGTGCAACAGACCGATATGGGGGTCGGCGCGTTGAATCACTTCGCCATCAAGTTCCAGCACAAGACGCAAAACGCCATGCGCGGCCGGATGCTGCGGGCCAAAGTTGAGGGTGTAGTTTTTGATTTCAGCCATGACCAGTTTGCCTAATGCCGGCCTCCGTAATTCTCTTCACGGATGACACGCGGCGTAATTTCGCGCGGTTCGATCGTGACCGGCTGATACACGACACGCTTCTGCTCTGCGTCGTAACGCATCTCGACGTGACCCGAAATGGGGAAATCTTTGCGGAATGGATGGCCGATGAAGCCGTAGTCGGTGAGAATCCGGCGCAAATCGGAATGCCCCTCAAAGACGATGCCGAACAGATCAAACGCTTCACGCTCAAACCAGTTCGCCGAGTTCCACAAATCACAGACCGACTGGACCACAGGAAAGCCGTCATCGGGCGCAAACACCTTGAGCCTCACCCGCTGGTTCAGGCTGATCGACAGCAGGTGCAATACCACACAGAAACGAGAGCCACTCTGGGGCTGATCCTTGTAGGTGGAATAGTCCACACCGCACAGATCCATCAATTGTTCAAAATGGCATTTCGGATCATCGCGCAGAATCGTTGCAGCCTGCAGATAATCTGCCGCATCCACCACGATGGTGAGTTCCCCCAGCCTGACCACACTGCTCTTGAGCAGGCTGCCCAGGGCAGCTTCAACATGGGCTTGGGTGGTCTGCGGATTTACAGCGTACGTTGTCATCGCCATCCCTTCAGGTGCGTGCAATGGTTTGCGTGCGGCGAATCTTGTACTGCAACTGAATGATGCCGTACAGCAATGCCTCAGCCGTCGGCGGGCAGCCCGGCACATAAATATCAACCGGAACAATGCGGTCACAACCGCGCACCACAGAGTAGCTGTAGTGGTAATAGCCACCACCGTTGGCGCAGGATCCCATGGACAGAACCCAGCGCGGCTCGCTCATCTGGTCATATACCTTGCGAAACGCCGGCGCCATCTTGTTGCACAGGGTGCCAGCCACGATGATCAGATCGGCCTGCCGTGGACTGGCCCGAAACACCTCGGCGCCAAAGCGGCTGATGTCGTAGCGCGCTGCGGCGGAATGCATCATCTCCACCGCGCAACACGCGAGGCCGAACGTCATGGGCCAGATGGAACCGGTCTTGGCCCAATTCACCACCGAGTCGTAACTGGTGGTGACGAAGCCCTCTTTCAATACACCTTCAATCATCGCATCATTCCCAGTCAAGGGCCCCTTTTTTCCACATGTACACAAAGCCGATGACAAGAATAGCAACGAACTCCATGATGGCCCAGAATCCGAGCGCGCCGATGTCCTTGAGCGACACCGCCCAAGGGAAAAGGAAGGCAATTTCGAGGTCGAAGAGGATAAACAGAATGGCAACGAGGTAGTAGCGCACATCGAACTTCATACGGGCATCTTCGAAAGCTTCGAAGCCACATTCGTATGGGGAGTTCTTTGCGGGGTAAGGTCGATTTGGGCCGAGGATGTAACCAATGACCTGTGGAGCGATGCCAACTCCTAAACCGACCAGAATGAACAGGAAGATTGGCAGATACTGATCAAGATTCATCGGACGATTTTGACCCAAGTTATTGCTTGGTGCTTTGATCCACATCAAGCAGGTCTATCTGGTGCCTTCGGCGAGACTCGAACTCGCACAGCTTTCGCCACTACCCCCTCAAGATAGCGTGTCTACCAATTTCACCACGAAGGCGGTTTTGCTGTCTGGATTGCGTGAGGTACCTTGCGGTATTGGCTTTCGAGACAGTCAGAGTTTACCCCGAAAATGTGCCGTTTCCCGTCTCTGACAGCGCAATATCGAGGCAATTATTTGGATGGAATCTGCGCCGCACCAGAAGCCATTGCAGCGGGTGCTGCAGCCGCCGGAGCGGGTGCCGTGACAGCGACATTTTCGAGCACGCTACCGGTGCTGGCAACCGGGCGCACGGAACCAAAGTAGGCCAGCAGCAAAGTGCAGACAAAGAAGACCGTGGCCAGTACCGCAGTCGTGCGGGAAAGAAAGTTGGCGCTGCCACTGGCGCCAAACAGACTGCCCGAACCGCCGCTGCCAAACGCTGCGCCCATATCAGCACCTTTGCCGTGCTGCACCAGAATCAGACCGATCATGGCGACAGCCGCGATCATCTGGACTGCAAGAAGAATGGATAGAAAAATACTCATGGAACACTCCTGAACAGGTAACGACCTCGGTGGAAATCAACCAGCCGAGGCAATGATGGATAAGAAATCGGGCGCCTTCAGTGATGCACCGCCAATCAGGCCGCCATCGATATCGGGCTGCCCCAGCAATTGCGACGCATTGGCTGCATTCATGCTGCCACCGTAAAGCAACTGAATGCGGTCTGCCTGGCTGGAAGCCGCCTTCAACTGCGCCCTCAGTACCGCATGCACTTGCTGCGCTTGCTCGGCGCTGGCGGTCTTGCCGGTGCCAATCGCCCAAACGGGCTCATAGGCCAGAACGATCTCGCTGATGCAGTGACCATTGGCATGAATTACCGCGGCCAGTTGGCGCTTGACCACCTCTTCGGTCCGACCCGCCTCGCGCTCCGCCAGGGTCTCACCGATGCACACAATGGGCGTCACGCCGCTGGCCAGGGCACGTTGCGCCTTGAGAGCGACAACCGCGTCGGTCTCGAAATGGTACTGGCGACGTTCGGAGTGCCCGACCAGACAATAGCGTACCCCGAAGTCGTTCAGCATGGAACAGGAAACCTCACCCGTGAACGCGCCAGCCTCGTGCTGCGATACATCCTGTGCACCCAGGTCGATCACCGACCCGGTCAACAGGGAACGGCACTGCGCCAGATACACCGAAGGCACGCACAACGCCACCAGGCAGTTTGGCGTCCCCACCCCCGACACAAGCCCCTTGATCAAGGCCTCGTTGGCGGCCAGGCTTCCGTTCATCTTCCAGTTGCCTGCAATCAACTTCTTCTTCATGTGGACCCCCATGTCAAGACAATCTTCCCGACGTGCAAATTCGACTCCATCAAGGCATGCGCTTTGGACGCATCCTGCGCCGCGAACGTGCAATGAACAACAGGCTTGATGCGGCCACTTTCGATCAGTGGCCAAACCCGGAGTCGGCAAGCCCTTGCAATCGCCTCCTTGAAAGCCAGTGGGCGTGGTCGCAGCGTTGAACCCGTGACCGTCAGTCGACGCCGCAGCACCAAACCTGCATTGATTTCACTCTTCACACCACCCTGCACAGCGATGATGACCAGTCGCCCATCCTCTTCCAGGCATTCGATTTCGCGTGCCACATAGCTCCCTGCAACCATGTCGAGAATCACGTTAACGCCTTTGCCGGCGGTCAACCGCTTCACCTCCTGCGCAAAATCGTGCGTCCTGTAGTTGATGGCATGGTCCGCGCCCAGGACCAGGCAAGCGGCACATTTGTCATCGCTGCCGGCGGTCACGATGACGTGCGCGCCCATGGCCTTCGCCATTTGAATGGCAGTGACACCGATGCCACTGGAGCCGCCCTGAATCAAAAGGGTTTCACCTGCTTGCAGGCGCGCGCGGTCGAACACATTGCTCCAGACCGTGAATACCGTCTCCGGCAAGGAGGCCGCCTGCACATCGCTTAGCCCCTTGGGGACCGGCAAGCACTGCCCGACCGGTGCGACACAAAATTCGGCATACCCGCCACCGGCAACCAGCGCGCACACCCGGTCGCCGATCTTGAAACCCGCGCCGGTCAGAGCCTGTGCATCACCGCCTTCAATAACGCCAGCGACCTCCAGTCCTGGAATGTCCGAGGCACCCGGCGGCACCGGATAGTGACCGGTGCGCTGCAGCACATCAGGCCGATTGACACCACTGGCAGCGACCCGAATCAACAATTCGCCGCTGCCCGGCAGCGGCATGGCGCGCTCGCACTCGCGCAGCACTTCAGGTGCGCCAAAAGCGGTGATTTCAATCGCCTTCATGCTGATCTCTGGTCCGTGCCACGCAGCCGCGCTGAGTCTCAGGCGTTTTGCTCGGGGCCGTTCTGACTCGGACGATCGAGCAGGACCTTCATGGACAGCTTGATGCGACCCTTCTCATCCGTTTCCATGACCTTGACCTTGACGATCTGGCCTTC
>CAIQVX010000108.1 GCA_903875275.1 uncultured beta proteobacterium
CGGTGAAAGCTGACGGGCCAGACTGATGACATCGGCCTCACCTGCGTCCAACTCCATGACCAACAATGGGTCGGGTGTCGGACAGATCCGCACGCGTCCGCGCCAATCTGCACTTTGCAGGGATTTCGAACCAGGCTTGCCGATACCCGCCACAGCCACCTCGTCGAAAACAGTTTGTGGCACCCAACATTGGGCAAACAAAGCCGGTAGCAAATCAAGCTGATCGAGCAGCGACAACGCCACCAGCGGTCCAGCATTGATGACGGCGCATTCAATCATTCGGAGCAAACTCAGCGCTCAATTCATCGTCGTCCAGCGCCACCACCGATACGCCAGCGCGCCCGGCAGCGAACAAAAACTCCACACGCCCCATGCCACAAAGCTTCCCGGCTTTGCCGGAACTCAAGCGACCGACTTCAAATAATTTGAGCGCGAGCATGAACTTGGCCTCACTCGCGAGAGACGCGGGAGAGGCGCCAGGCAAAGCCAGGGCATCAACAGGAAATTCAAATGTAACGGTATTCATAGTTTGTTCCCCAAAGTCGAAACGTTGCGGCGAGCCTGATTATGGCGCACACCGTCATCGTCGGTCAGATAGGGATTGGCCTCCCGCGTGGCTGCACTCAATCCCATTCAAAAAACAAATTCGACTCGCGTGTTACGTGCTGCGCGCGCCGGGCCTATCGTCCCAGCCATGCGGTAACGCCCCCTATTGCGTTGCGCTCAAGGGGGCATGCACTGCCAGTGACCGTGCAAAGCCCGGACCCTGCCAGCGCATCCCCCCGCCGCCTGCGTTGGCCCCCCCAAAACCACGCCCTTGCTTGCGCAAAGGCTTCGATGCAAATGCGCTAATGGGACTCCCCCTCGCGCCGTCAAGGGTGAAGTCTCCGACCCACTCCGCCGGTTTCCCCAATCTTCCTGCGTGCAGACTGGGTGAGCCCCCTCCAGCGGATCAGCCCTTGACTTTTGCTACCCCCGGTTTCGCCAACGGGCAAGGTTGCATGCATTGCAACCTAAACCCTAAAGGAGAACACCATGGGAAACCAAACTACAGCCAACCAAATTGAGCGCGCCACCGGCGCCGACGAGATTTCAACGCTGGGGCCGGCCATTTATGTCTATAGCCGGTCGCAAGCCATCGCGGACGGCGTCCTCGTTGACGTGACAACCATGTCAAGGCAGGCAGGATTTACTGTGCCGGTCGCTCTGACCAGTGCCGCCTGGTCAGATTGCGTCGAATGGACTGACGACGACAGCAGTCGGCAGGGCCATCAGGATGAGGCGGGCCGACTTTGGGACGTGCTTTGGATGGCCCACTTGGCAGCGAGGCGGGCACATGGCGAAGTTGTCGCGTTCGAGTTGTACCGGGTGCCACGCGGCGGCAGAGGTCACATGCCCCGCAGGGTGTCCTTGCACATGCATATTGGCCCCGGCGACGAGGCCGAGCCGGTCATCACACTGATGCTGCCTGGCGAAGACTGAAGCGCAAGGCATTGCACCCAGCGTGCAGTGCCGCTATGAACTAATTTGGAGACTAAAGATGTCTATCTGGAACTGGTTTTTTGATGACGAGGCATTGCCTGTTTTTTGTGACACTGACGCCACAACGGTTGCACCCATGGCGGACACCAACCCCGCGACGGGCTTACCCATGTTCGACGGGATTGGTGGCCTCGATGTCGCGGGCAACCCGTTCGGGGTGGACTGGAACAACGACACGATGGAAACATTCGCTGCGGTTGATGTTGGTGGTGACTGGGGCGACATCGGCAGTTTGTGATGCTGGTTGTCAAGGGTCTGTTTCTAAAGTGACCGTTCAGTTACCAAATCTGATCGCGGTCAGCGGGTGCCCCTGGACTACAGCTGGGCTGTAGGTCATTTTGTGCCGACGTTTAAAGCACCTGCCTACACCCCTTGACGTGTTTAGAACCGTTCTAAACACGCATCACTCAAGGGAGATGTATGCACGAACAAGAAAAGCAGTCGGGGCAAAAAACTGAAGATGGCGGCGATGCCTCTACTGGCATTGACTACGGCCTCACTGACTCCGAGCTTGCCGCTCACGGCCTGATAAAGATTGAGGCCTTTACTCGCACCAAGTCGGCCAGCAAGGGAAATGCAGTGCGGGCAAAGCGCGCACGGCAGAAGGCGAAAGAGCTGGGGGTCAGTCAACTGAATATCATGGCGCCAGAAATTGCGCACCCTACCATCAAGGAGATGGCCAAAAAACTTCAGGCGGGCCTGCCCCTGGTGGAGGTACTGCAAAGCCTACTTGCCGAACAGTCCAAGGTGCCCAACAAAAGCGTCGAGGTTCCGCGCGGAATTGTGGCGCGCACTGTCGATTACGTGAAGAGATGCGTGGCCAAAATATTTGGGTTTCGTTGACCGCGCCGAAGGCGGCTTACAACTGCTTTGCCTTGGGCCGTGCGACTGGTTTTTTTGTGGAGCGGTTGCGGATTTCGAGCAGCGTTCGCATACGCTCACTTTCCGTGGAGCCAAGCCGCTCGGCTACGTCAGTGATTTTGCGCACCGACTCGCTTTCGTAAAGCAGTTCGTCGCCAGCGTCGTCCAGACTGTCGGCTTTCTCTGCGCTGCGCTTGTGGACCAGGTACGAGTCTATAAGTGCAGCCGGCACCCCCAATGCTTTCGCGAGTTCCTTTGCACGGTCTTTGCGGCGCCCCTCTTCAAGGGCTTCCAACTGCGGCAGAAATCGAATATTGCGGGCATGGGCATATAACTGCATCGAGGCGGGGCTGTGGTGTCCAACCAGGGCCATGATGCGCGAGTCGTCAAGGTCTGAACTTTCCACCAAACTGGATATGAATTCATGGCGACCGTTATGCGCCCGCAGCCCCTTGGGTAAGAGTTCATCTTTCTTCATATCGCGGATGGCGCCAGAGTAGGGAATGGGCGTAATTTCACCCTCCCTGCTCAGGGTTGGGAAGACCCAATCGCTGGCGCCGAACTTGTCGAACAGGTTGATGGTGATGTCCTCCAGTTGGGCCGTGAGCAACGCCATTGCTGCGAGCGTGAGAGGAACCGTTCGCGGCATCTTCTTGTATTTCGTGTTTTTGAAGACCACGCGCTGCTGATCGAGGTAAATGTCGTCCCACTGCACCGTGACCCATTCGCCCGGACGGGCGCCTGTTTCGCGTACCAGCAATGCAAGGCGCGCTATCGACCGATACCGGTACTTCGGATGAGCGAGGACCTTCATCAGGGCTCCCTGATGGCCTGCAGGCATGCGTTTAACTATGCGCTCGGAGGAGGGCCGCTTAATGCCCAGTGTGACGTTGGCGATAACGATGTTCTTCTTGCGGCAGAAATTCAGGATGGCTGATAGGGCCGCAACCTCATTGCGGATGGTGTCAGGCGCCCGTCCAGCCTTTGTCCGTTTTACGATGAACGCGTCGACGTCTTCGGCGGTGAGGGACTTCACCGATTTGGAGCCCAGCACTTTCAGCGTGGGTTTGACGTGGGTTTCTTCTGACAGTCGCGTATTCGTCTTTTTCTCCAAATAGGCCCTGCTGTCAATGTAGAGGCCCCAGGCTTCGTCCAACGTTATGCCGCGCGTCTTTCTGGCCGCAGCGCCAGCGGCCCCGCCCGTAAAGCGCTTCAAGCCAGCTTCGGCTTCTTTGCGCGTGTCGAACACTTCATCAATCTTGAGTGCCTCGCGCCGTACTTGAAGCCTGAACCGACCAGATGGAAGTTGCTTGATGCCCATGTGCAATGCCAATATTGATGGTGTATAGTGGTTTTGTGTGCAATCGTGTGCAATTAAACCACCCTATCATCAAATATTGGCGCCAAATCAGAAGATTTTGCACATATCAAAGTTCTGAAAATCCTTGTGTCGGTGGTTCGATTCCGCCCCAGGCCACCAGTTCAAAAAGCCAACTGTTCTCAGTTGGCTTTTTCATGTCTGGCTGATCCCCAAGCCACGCGGGCTTCTGGCCAATTCTGCTTGTGCCACGCGGCTCCTGGTCATCTGAATTGACGGCCGTTTTAGCGTCGGTTCGATTCTTTTCTGCTCTCTGTTCTCAAAACATAATGGAGAACCGTGTCGATTTGGCACAGGCAGAATGCGTTTGAATTCAACAGCTTGTGCGTGTGTCGGTGAGGGAAGTTCTACGAGTAAAGTGGTGCAGCAGTTTGGGGTATGAACCATTTCAAAGCCAATCCAATTACCGCTTGCGACCA
>CAIQVX010000109.1 GCA_903875275.1 uncultured beta proteobacterium
CACTGCTCTCGCTCACGCTGCCTATGGTCTCGCCGTTTTGCAGCCCGTTGCTGCTAAAGGCGCTCAGCGTGGGTGTCTGGCCGTAGCTCTTGCTGGCGTTGCCGGCGGTGACGGTCAGCGGCGCCTTGTTAATCGTGGCAGTGACAGTGCCACCGCTCAACGTGTAGTTGTCGTTATTCAAAGTCAGCGTAGCGCTGCTAAAGGCGTGGTACGCCCCTGCGTTGGCGCTGGAGACGTGTGCGCTGCCAGATACCGCAGGCTGCGCGTTTCCGTTCACCATGCCCGAGAGCACAAAGCCGGAATTGAAGAGCGAGATGCCGTTGTAGGTCTTGCTCACTGTCAGGTTGAGCGGTCGCGCGGTGATGAGCCAATCCACCGCATTGCCCGGCAACAGCGTGTAGGCGCCGTTGCCCAGCGCAATGCCACTGTCGTAAGTCACACTGTAGCTGCCAACATTGGAGACAGAACTGGGTGCGCCAATCCAGACAACGCTCCCCGCAGGGGCCGCGTCGGCAACCACGGTGCCCGCGTCTGCGCTGGTGTAGTAGCCGTAGGTGAAGCTTGGCGTATTGCCGTAGAGGCTGCTGCCGCCAATCAGCCGCAGGAAGATATTGGTGCTGGCGGCGCAGGTCGCAGACCAGGCCAGACAGGGGTAACTGCCTGAGGCCACTTTCCAGAGCGGCGTGGCGAAGTCCCAGTCTGGATTGACGCTACCGTTGGCCGCGCTGGCCTCAGTGAAATTCGCCTTCAACTTCATGTCGGACGTGCTCATGCCCCAAACCGACCCAGCGATGTCGTCCACACCAGAAACTCCCTGAGTCTGACCGGTGCTTGTCGTGTCGTAGAAACTGTTGCTGACCGTGGCACCGCTGCCGTCCATGTACCCGACCAGTCCGCCAACGTGAGTACTGCCCACTACGCGCCCCGTCGCATAGGTATTGCTAATGCTGCCACCAAAGGCAATCCCCACCAGTCCGCCAACACTGTCCCCGCTGCTGCTGCTCACCGCGCCCGTCGCATAGGAATCGGTCATGCTTGCCCCACCATAGCCAAATCGACCCACCAAGCCAGCGACCGAATTGTTGGTGCTGCCGGTGGCCGTGACCGGGATGGAGGCGCTGGACTGGGTGATGCTGGAACCATAGTTCGCCTCCCCAATCAGGCCGCCCACTGACTGCGTCAGGACATCGGTGCTGTTGCCTGCCGTCACCCCATTGCCGGTAACGCGCACGCGCTCAATCGCCGTATTCTCTGCCAAACCCACAGCGCCACCGATATTCACAAACGCTGTGCCATTGGCATCCGTGGCATTGACGCTCATCTTGATCGTCAGGTCACGCATTGTTGAGTTATAGGCAAAGCCCACTGCGCCGCCAATATCCCTGAATTGGGCCCAATCCGCCGCCACACCGGTGACGGTGTTGTCGCTGGCACCTGCCTTTCCGAGCACAAAACCGGAAAGGGTTGAACCGCGCAACTCTCCCACCAGGCCGCCGACAGAGCGAACACCCTGCACATCGACTGCCACCGTATGCGAGCCGTCGGAAGTGATGGTGCTGCGGTCCACCTTGCCAATCAGGCCACCTACCTGCCCGATGCCCTGCACACTTGCGCCACTGACCCACGAGTTGGTCACGGTGCCATACTTGCTTCCGCCGACCAGTCCGCCTCCGTAGTTGCCCGCCACCGTGACACTTCCCGTGGCGTAGCTGTTGCTCACAGTGACACCGCTGCCTTTGCCATACATGGACCCAACCAGACCTCCACCGTAATTGCCAGCCACCGTGACACTTCCCGTGGCGTAGCTGTTGCTCACAGTGACACTGCCGCCTTTGCCATACATGTACCCAACCAGACCTCCACCGGTATGGCCAGCCACCGTGACGCTGCCCGTGGCGTAGCTGTTGCTGATACTGCCGCTGCTGTCCAGCAATCCAACCAGCCCGCCGCCCTCACTGCGAAGCGCCGTCACGTTGCCAGTGGCATGACTGCCATCGATGCTTCCCGAACTCACTCCTACCAGGCCGCCACCATAGGCGTCGGCAGTGACGTCAGCGGACGCGGAACTGTTGCTGATCGAGCCACCAGCATTCCCCCCAACCATTGCGCCCACATGGTCCATACCCACCACGGAGCCGCCACTAATGGCAAGGTTCTTGATGCTGCCACTGCCCGCCAAATAGCCAAACAATCCGAGGTTCTGGTTGTACGGCTGGTTCAGGTTCAAGCCACTGACGGTCTTGTTGTTGCCGTCGAATTCACCGGCAAAATAGGGAATGTAAAAGCCGGTCGACAGCGTTACCGAATTGGCAAGCTGAAACTTCATACCGGGATCTTCGGCAAATCCGAGCATGTCTTTCATGCCCTGCAAGGTGCTGATCGTGTAGTAGCCCGATGTGGGGCCACTCAGAGACGGATAACTGGCAATATTGAGTGACTTGCCGTGGCTGAGCCAGTCTGCAAACTGGCCGGCGTACAGGGCGCCCCGGGTCAGGTCCTTGCTTCCCTGGACGTTGGCGGCGTCCAGGTCGTAATAGGAATTCGTCATGGTGGATTGATCCAAAAGAGATCCCACCAAACCACCCACCAAGGTGTTCCCCGTCACCCTGCCCGTGGCGTAACTGTTGCTGATATCCCAGCCCTCGCCTACCAATCCGCCCACTTTGCTGGTGCCGCTGACCGCAACGGTGGCGTAGCTGTTGCTGACATTTCCTCCCCAACCCACCAGGCCGCCCACACTGGTGATCCCCGTCACGTTACCGGTGGCGTAACTGTTGGTGATTGCCCCCCAGGATCCCCCGACAAGACCGCCGACACCCTCGGTTCCCGACACCGTGGCTGCGGCGTGACTGCCACTGATTGCGCCGTCATTCCAACCAACCAGCCCGCCAATTGATCGGCCCCCGCTCACCGAGCCGGTGAAATAGCTGTTGCTGATCGTTGCATCGCTTATGCCGGCCAAGCCGCCAACTTGAGCCTCCACCGCCCACACGACGCCGCTCGCATAGACGTCGGTGATCGTGGCGGGACTAATGCCGCCATTGCTCCCACCCACCAGTGCGCCCGCGCGCCCTGCGGCTGTTACGGACTCGTTGATCAGACCCACATTGCGTACCGTCCCATAAATAATTGCAGTAAACAGACCGACCCCGTACTTGTCTGGCCGATTGATCGTCAGACCGGTGATCGTGTGGCCCAGGCCGTCGAAGGTTCCTCCGAAATATCCGAACTCGGCGAGGGGTGTGAAACCGCTAAAGCCACCGTGACCGTCGCTGTTCCAGCTTGCGGTCTCGCTGGCATTGACATTGGACCCAAGTGCGATGTAGGGTTTATAAAGGGCGCCGGCGTTGTAGGCATACATACCCTGCAAGCCATTGCCGTTTTCGATGCCGCCCTCCACGCCGAGGCCGTTGATGACGGCGTATTCGTGCTCGTTGATGGTCAGGAAGCCGCTGCCCGAGCGATCAAAATCCACACGGCCGGTGAAACCACTGTTCGTCAAACCGAAATTGACCTTGCCGCTGCCGGGTTCCATGTCGAGCTGCGACGTGCCGGATGCGGTCATCACGGCGTTGACGTTGACGTCGTTGGTCGCAGTCAGGGTGAGTTTGTTTGCGCTCCAGCTCACGGCGTCGTTGACGTTGATGTTGCCGGTGCTGGCGTCATGCGTGCCACTGGTGCTGCTGATGCTGACATCGCCAGTACCCAGATTGGCTGAGAGGGTGGCTCCGGTAATGTCGCCATCACTGGCGGCAATGGTAAAGCCGTCCGGGTCCAGCAACCATTGGCCCGTCTTGCCCTGGGGGGCGCGCGTGTCCACCCGGGTGCTGGCGCCAATATGCACGCGCCCACCCGAGGTCTCCACAAACCCGCCGTCCCCACCCAAGCTGCCGCCACGTGCGCTGATGCTGCCGTTGACCTCGGTGACACTGCCAGGGTTGCCAAGCTCTGCAATGAGTGTTGCCGTGCCGCCATGTCCTGCGCTGCCGGCTGCGGCATCCACTGTGATGGAGCCGCTGTGCGTGATGCGGTCGCTGGCCTCTAACCGGACCACGCCGCCATTGTTTGTGAGGCCAATGGCCTCCAGCGTGCCGCTGTTGTTCACCACACCGCCCTGCAAGCGGTCAGCAGCCTGGGCTGAGAGAATGATCAAGCCGCCCGGGGCCTGCACGGCGTTGCCGCTGTCCACCAGCGCGGCCATGGTGGTGGGCTCGACCCGGATGTTGGCCAGGCGCGTGTCGTCAAACTGCAGTTCAAACACTTCCCCCGCGGCCAGCACTACGGTGCCCATCTGCGCGATGATGACGCCGCTGTTACGCACCTCAGGGGCCAACAGGGCGATGTAGCCGCCGATGGAGGCGGTGATGTTGCCTTCGTTGACCACGCTGCCAGTCGCACCGTTGCGCGTGAAGCTGTTGCTACCGGCCATGAAGTCGGCGTTGCTGATGCTGTGCGTGGTGGCCACCAAAGCGCCCACGGCGACACTGGCACCGGGCGCAAAGTAGACGCCATTGGGGTTGCTTAGAAACACCTGCCCCGGCGCATTGATCTTGCCGAAGATCTGGCTTGGGTTGGCATCCAGTACCCGGTTCAGGGTCACACTGCTGACACTGGGCTGGTTGAAGTTGACCTGCGCCTGTGAGCC
>CAIQVX010000110.1 GCA_903875275.1 uncultured beta proteobacterium
AGCTTGCCGGTCTGGACAAACGGGACATAGGCTGCCGCCGGGACCGCCAGCGGTGGCAGGGTGATCTGGAGTTCTTCGAGTTTGGCGTAAATGTTCATGGGATTTCCTTTGCGGTCTGGGATTGGGATTGAGATTGAGATTGGCTTTGAGTCTGACTCTGGGAGGATGTCTGCGACTGCGACTGCATCCCGTTCGGCACCGGCTCCACCGTCACGCCAACCGTCAGCGTATGGCTGGCGCCGCCATGGATGACGCCGCGCAACGGCGATACATCCGAAAAGTCGCGGCCTGTGGCCAGCGTCACATAGTCCTCGCCAGGCGAGTGCCAGCCGGCGCGATTGTTGGTTGGGTCAAAGTCGCACCAGCGCTGACCCGCCGGCAAGTCAGGTGCATAGACCGCAACCCAGGCGTGCGAGGCATCGCTGCCGCGCAGTTTGACGCTGCCCGGCGCAGGCTGCGTCAGAAGATAGCCGCTGACATAGCGTGCCGCCAGGCCCATGCTGCGCAGGCAGGCAATCATGATGTGTGCAAAGTCCTGACAGACCCCTTTGCGCTGCGCCAGGGCATCGAGGGCCGGTGTGTTGATATGGGTGCTCTGGCTCTCATAGACAAAGTCGCTGTGAATCCGCTGCATCAGGTCCTGCGCAACCGCCAGCACACTGATGCCGGGGGCGAAACTGGGCCGCGCATAGGCAACAAATTCCGGTGCCTTCGGACAAAACGGCGAGGCAAAAACAAATTCGGTGGCCGCGTCAAAGGGCACGCCGGACTGGTATCGAAACTGCTCGCGCGCCTGTTCCCAACTGACGCGGCTTGATGGCAGTGCGCGCGTCTGGGTGCTGACGACGCTGTGCGCCACCACATCGAGCACATGGTGCGGCGTCTGCAGCGAAAAAAAGCAACGCGGGTTGCCAAAGACGTCGAGCGTCTGCGTCATCTGCTCTGGCGTCGGGCTGATGGTGAGCGTGTGGCTGAGCAGGCGTTGATAGGGGTTGCTGACCGGTTGCAGGTAGGCCATGTGCTGCGCCGTCTCCACTGCTGGCAGATACTCGTAGCGCGTCTGGTGCGTGATTCTGAGCTTCATCAGGTGCCCACGCTTTGCTTGGACTCCATCGCGTGGGTGAAATACGTGGTGCTGATTTCATTGGAGACCTCAAAAGCCGCACCTGTGCATTGCAGCAGCAGGTCGGTGAGTGCAAAGAAATCGGGATCCTCGCACAGTTGTGTCAGGTTCCACGCAGCAGGGTCAGGCACTCGCAGTGAGAGTGCACAAAGTTGGTCAGGTGCGCTGCCAGCCAGTTTGGCAAGTCGCCCGCGCAGGGTCTGGGCCACCCAGGCCAGGGAACGCGGGTTGTCGCGATCAAGCACCAGCAGGTCAAGAAGTGCGGCCAGGTCCCGGCTTTGCTGGTACTGGGCATGAAAGGTAATGGTGCTGTCAAACAGTGCGACAAGCGCTTCAAAGCCGCCGCCGGTGTGTACCGCACCACTTTGAAAACTCCTGATCAGGGATGAAGCCAGAAAGCCGAGACGTTCGATGTGCCGACCAATGCTGAGCAAACGCCAGCCGTCGTCGCGCGTCATGTGATCAGTCTGGGCGCCGGTGATGGCTGCCATGTGCTCGCTGGTGTTCTTCAGAATCTGAAGTGCTTCGACGGACGAGTAGTCACCGGCTCTGGCAGGCGCGGCAAAGCGCGCGAACAGTTCCTCCTCCGCCCGCACCATAACGCGCCAGTGCTCCTGCGAAAGACGCTCGCGCACTTTGGAGCCGGTCATCTTCAGGGCACGCAGGTAGAAACCAACGCTGGTGGCACCATCAACGCTCCCCAGACTGGAGATCAGTGAACGCTCAAATACCCGGCGTGCTTGCAGCGCCGAAGGCACACCCGGCAGCACCAGGGTGTTGGCCAATGCCATCTTTCCGAGCCAGTTCAGCAGTGCTTGTGATGACTGTTCCTCACCATTGAGGCACTCGAGCGTCAGGCGCGCCAGTCGGATGGCATTCTCCGTGCGCTCGCTGTAGCGGCCCAGCCAATACAGATTCTCCGCCGCCCGACTCGTCACCATACGTTTGCGCTGCGCCACCGCCGCCGGCGTGAGCTGTGGCTGCAGCAGCGTCGTGCTGTCGACTTCACCCTTCGTAAGAGCCCAGACGTCAGCGCTGCTGCCGCCGCGCTGCATCGAAGTGCTGGTGGCATCTGCTCCCATGATGCGTGCGAGTCCACCCGGCAGCACACGCCAGGACTGTGCGCCGTCAGACACCGCAAAAACCCGCAGCATGAAGGAGCGCGCCGCCATTCGCCCGGTGGCGCCGCCAGTGGCGCTGTGCCAGGTTGGCATTTGCGAGAGCGGCACATAGGCCTGGACAGTGTGATCTTCACTCTGGCGTACGATGCGGCCAGCCCATTCGTCGATCTCGCGCTCCGACAGGCTCTGCCCCTGCACGGACTCAAAACTGCCATGAATCGGTGTGCCCGGGTAAGTCGGTTTGACGACACTCTCAGGCAAACGCGGCAGTGCCTCTTCCATGGCTGAGCGCTCGCCGCACCACCAGGTCGCCAGAGCGGGTAGTTTCAGTTCCTCGTCGAGCAGATCGCGCGACAGAGCCGGCAAAAAGGCCAACAAGGCAGGGGACTCCAGGAAAGCCGAGCCCGGTGCATTGGCAACCAGCACGTTGCCGGCACGAATCGCCTGCAACAGTCCAGGCACGCCCAATGTGGAGTCGGCGCGCAATTCCAGTGGGTCGAGGTATTCGTCATCGACACGTTTGATGAGACCATGCACCGGCACCAGACCCTTGAGTGTCTTCAGGAAAACGTGCTGGTCGCGCACGATGAGGTCGCAACCCTCGACCAGGGTCAGCCCCAGATAGCGCGCCAGGTAGGCGTGTTCAAAATAGGTTTCGTTGTATGGGCCGGGTGTCAGCAGCGCCAGATGCGAGTCGACACCGGCGGGGCTCGCGCGCTTCAAGCTGTCCATTAACGCACGGTAGGTGGCGGCCAGGCGCTGCACCTGCAGGGACTGGAACGCCTGCGGAAACTGGGCGGAGATGGCCAAGCGGTTCTCAAGCAGATAACCAAAGCCTGAGGGAGCCTGGCAGCGCTGACCTTCGACCCACCAGTTGCCGTCAGGTCCGCGCGCCAGATCGAACGCGGCAATGTGCAAACGGGTACCGCCGACCGGCTCAACACCCCGCATCGCGCGCAGGTAGCCCGGGTGACCCTGCACCAGCGCCGGAGGAAGCAGGCCACGCTCCAGCAAATGCTGGGGACCGTACACATCGGCCATGATTCGCTCAAGCAGGCGCACCCGCTGCAGGATGCCGGCCTCGATCTGCTGCCAGCCTTCGGGTTCAATCAGCAGCGGAAACAGGTCAAGCGACCACGGACGCTGCGGCCCGCCTTCGTCGGCATAGACGTTGTACGTCACCCCGTTGTCGCGAATCTGGCGTTGCAATGTGCTGTGGCGCTGGTCCAGATTGGGACCATCCTGAGCCGACACAGCCTCAAAAAATCGCTGCCAGAGTGTTGTCAAAGGGCGATCTGTGTCAACGCAACGGCTTGCCGCGGCACGCAACTCGTCAAAATGACCGGGGCGGCGATACCTGCGCGTGCCAGCGCCTGCAGATTTGGCAGGACGCTGGTGTAACCGGCAGAAGGCGAGGGAATGGTGTCTTTCACTGACCCCAAGTATGCCAGCGCTTCGCAGGCGTTCACAGTCCACGGTAAGATGCGCGCCCTGAGTCCGCAAAATTTTCAGTTGCACATCACCCCACACAAAGAGGTACTCTTTGAAATTCATTCGAATGTTGTTCCCGTTCCTGATGCTTTTGAGCTTGGTACTGGCAGGCTGTTCGCCGCAGGACGCAGGCAACTCCGCCGCACCGGCCAGGCGCGAAGTCTCGGTCGCGACAGTGGCATCGCAGGCGAAGGGCTTTGCCGTGGGTTCGCTGATGGCCGCCAACACGGTCTATGTCTTTTTCGATACCCAATGTCCGCACTGTGGGCACCTGTGGGAAGCTTCGCGGGGCTTGCACGGCAAGATCAAGTTTGTCTGGATTCCTGTCGGCATGATCAACGCCATCAGTTCGGCTCAGGCTGCTGCCCTGTTAACGGCGGTTGACCCAGCCGCCTTGATGGGTGAGCACGAGGCCTCCCTGCTGGCAGGCAAAGGCGGGATCTCCGGTTCCAGCAGTGTCCCGCCCGACATCGAGAAAGCGATCAAGAGCAACACCCAGCTTCTGAACAGTTTTGGCGCTGAGGCGGTGCCTTTTGTGATTGCCAAGAACCTGAAGACGGGGCAAACCGTAAGTCGAGATGGCGCCATGAGCACACCGGTTCTGGCCGAATTTTTGGGTTTGGATCTGCCTTGATGAGCAACCCGACCGAGATCTCCGGGGGCCCTGAAGCGCATGCGGCGGTGCCGAATGCAGATGCGCCCGCACCGCCAACACCCAAGGATGCGAGCCCGCGAACAGGTCGACGCCCCTCGGTGCTTCCCGTGCTGGAGACATTGTTTGAACTTTATCCGCGGCTGTTTGGTGCGGAGTTCCTGCCACTCAAACTGGGTGTCTTTCAGGAACTGTTGGCAAGGCACCCGGATCGTCTGGAGCGCAACAGCCTGAAAGCGGCGCTGGGTGTGCACACGCGTTCCACAGCCTACCTGCAAAGCGTCGCTGCCGGCAAACCGCGTCACGACCTGCAGGGTACGGCCGTGCAAGCCTTGGCACCCGAGCACGTCTATCTGGCCTTGCTGGAACTCTTTCGGCGTCGCCAGGGCCGCAGCGCGCAGGACTTGCGTCCAAAGCTGCGCAAGCAACTGATGGGTGCCTTCGAAGCGTCCGGTCTGAGCCGACAGGACTACCAGACGCGTGTGCATGGCAACGACGAAGACGCCAACGCCCTGCTGGCAGAAGCCTTTGCCGATTACGATCAGGAACGTGCCCGGCAGGAAGCGCTGCACCGCGCTTTCGAGGCCAGTGGCAAGACCATTGCTGAATTTGCTGCCATGTACGGTATGGATCCACGCGATGTGGGTCGGACGCTGGACCACAAGGCTTGATTCAGGTCATCCCGGGGGTGATTGCCGCCGGACGCATGCGCACATAGGCCCAGTTTCATCTGCAGTTTCGCGGGGGCTCCTGCAGGAATCGGCCTTGGCAAGTGTTATCCTGTCAGTTACCCAGTCATCGTGGCGTATGAAGATTAACCAGTAGGGCAACATGATGCTTCCCAAGCTTCGCTCACCTTTGCAAAACAGGATTGCGGCAAAGTTCAAGGTTGCCCGGTGGCGGATTGTTGGCAGATCAAAGCATGTGATCAAGCGGTCCATAGATATCGCTGTCGTACTTCCCGCGCTTCTTTGCCTGTCACCACTGTTTCTGATTGTCGCGGCATTCATCAAGCTTCATGATCGCGGCCCTGTCCTGTTCTGGCAACCGCGTGTTGGCAAGGACGGTGTGATCTTTGCTTTCCCCAAGTTCCGTTCAATGGTTGTCAATTCGGAGGCCATCCGGGCCAAGTTGCTGGCTGAAAATCAACATGGTCAGAGTGGCGTTACGTTCAAGATGAAACGCGACCCCCGCATTACACCCATCGGGCGATTCATCAGGCGCTTCAGCATCGACGAACTGCCGCAACTCTGGTGTGTTCTGACGGGCGACATGAGTCTGGTGGGACCACGCCCCCCCATCATCAGCGAAGTTGAAAAATACACCATGAAGGATCGCACAAGGTTGTCTGTGACTCCTGGGCTGACCAGCATCTGGGCCGTCTCAGGACGTTCCGAAATTCCATTTCCACAACAAGTCGACATGGACATTGAGTACATCCAGCAACAGAGCGCTTTCAACGACATCAAGCTCCTGCTAAAGACTGTCCCGGCCGTCCTGAAAGGCAAAGGAGCGTATTGAACGCTTGCTCAGGAGTCCTGATCCACTTCAACCCACGACAACCCGACCGCGCCCGAAACCTAGCTTCGCCGCAAATCCAGTGTGAACGGAAACTCACGGCTGCCAGCGACATGGATGGTGGCCGGTGGCACAACCAGCGCGCCGGGAGTGTGGCCCATGGCGGCAAAGCGCGACATGCGCCGGCTCTCCGCCTCATAAGCATTCACCGGAAACGTGTCCGGGTTGAGTCCACCCGGATGCGCCACGTAGTACTGGCAGCCACCGAGCGAGCGCTTCATCCAGGTATCGACAATGTCGAAGGTCAGCGGTGTGTCGATGCCGATACTTGGATGCAGCGCCGAGGGCGGGTTCCATGCCTTGTAGCGCACTCCCGCGGCGTATTCGCCGATGGTGCCTGTGGATTGCAGGGGCAGGGCGCGGCCGTTGCAGGTGACCACGTAGCGGCTCTGGTTCAGGCCCGTCACATGAACTTCCATGCGCTCCAGAGACGAATCGACGTAGCGTGCCGTGCCGCCAGGTGCACCTTCCTCACCCATCACATGCCAGGGCTCCAGTGCGTTGCGCAGCGTGAGCTCAATACCCGCCGCATGGACTGAACCGACGATGGGGAAGCGGAACTCAAAGTGCGGCGCAAACCAGCTC
>CAIQVX010000111.1 GCA_903875275.1 uncultured beta proteobacterium
CTTGGACTTCACGCGCCGCTGGCTGCCGTCGGGATAAGTGAGCACGATGGCATTGCGCGAGCCGGCCCCACCACCAAAGAAGCCAAAGGCGCGTGCGGCCTCCTCGATGCCGTCACCGAAAGCCACGCCGGTGACGTTTTCGCCCAGCATCTCAAACTCGGTCTCGACACCCAGGCCACCGCGCCACTGGCCCGCGCCAGCGCTGTCGCTCAGGTATTCGTGCTTGCGCAGCAAGTGCGGATTGTGGATCTCGAACATCTCGTAATCCTGCGCCAGGATGCCGCCGGCGCAGTTGATGAGGCCAATGTGGTCGTAGCCGTCGGCGCCATGTGTCGCGCCCGATCCGCCCTTGAGTGACAGGAACAGGATGTCTGCGTAGCGCCGGTGATCCGCGTGCCGGGGATCGTCTCCCGAGACGGCAAAGCCAAGAAAACGGTTCCAGCCTGCGGTCACCACCTTTGGCAGCGCCTGTGCCATGGCGCGAAAGACGGCGTCCGAAGTCGGCCCGGTGATGGAGTTGCCGAAAGTGGTGGCCGCCGGGAATCGTGCGTTGAGGAAGGAGCCTTCGGGGTTGATGATTTTGATCGGCCGCAGGATGCCGGCGTTGTGCGGGATCTCCGGGTTGATCAGCATCAGGAAGGTCAGCAGCAGCGCCGACGCGGTGGCGGCATAGGGAGCGTTGACGAAGCCGGGTGTCTGTGGCGACGAACCGGTGAAATCAAAGCTGATGCCATTGCCCTGAACCGTTACCGAGAGTGCGATCTGCATCGTGCTGCCGTCGGTGACGCCGTCGTAGAACACCGTGGACTCACCACGGTAGCGGCCGTCAGGGATGGCCGCAATCTCTGAGCGCACCATCTGTTCGCTGCTGTCAAAAAGGTCTTCCAGTAGTCGCTGTAGCGTGGGCCGTCCGAAACGTGCCAACAAGCCGTGAAAGCCCCGTTCACCGACCGTGCAGCCACCGATCTGCGCCCTGATGTCCTCCTCGACGATTTTCAACCGGATATTGGCGAATATCAAGTTCCACACATCGCGCCTAAGCTTGCCGCGCTCAAAAACTTTCACCGCCGGGATGCGCAGCGCTTCCTGCCAGACTTCGCGCGCTTCCGGGTTGTAACCGCCGGGCACCGCGCCGCCGATATCGGCCTGGTGGCCTTTGCAGGCGGCCCACGCAACCAGTGTTTTGCCGTCGAAGATCGGTTTGAAGACGGCGACGTCGTTGTTCTGGTTGCCGCCACTGAACACGTCGTTGTGCAGGATGACGTCGCCCGGGTGAATGTCGTCGCCAAAGAAGCGCACCACGTTTTCGCAGGCGGGCTGCAGCGCGAAGGCCAGCACCGGTATGTACTCGGTCTGTTCCAGCATCCGGCCCCTGGCATCGTACAGGCCGGTGACGAAGTCGCGCGCCTCATTGAGAATCGGCGAGCGTGTGGTGCGCAACAGTGTGAGGCCCATCTCCTCGGTAATGGACTTCAGACGCCGCTGCAGCACCGAAACCTGGATTGGATCGCGCTTCATTTGGGTGACCTCTTTACTGCGGTACGCACGCTGAGCACGCAGCTGCCGAGCGCGTCGATGTCTGCGACCCAGCCCGGCGGCACAAGGATGCTGGTGTTGGCGCTTTCAATGAGCGCCGGCCCGTTGAACTGGTGGCCATGCAGCAGCCGTTCGCCGTCGTAGACCGGCACCTGGGTGCTGATCATGCGCCCGGGCAGGTAGATCGGGCGCCGCCCCTTGAGTGCAGCGCGCGCTGCGGACGCAGTGCGCGGCTGGCGCCTGAGCGCAGGCTTGTCAGTGATCCCAACGGCGGCCACTCGCAGGCTGAGCAGTTCGACAGCTGTGCCCTCGCTGCGCAGGGCGTAGCCGTAGAGCCGGTCGTGCTGGCTGTGGAAGAGTTCGGCCACCGCAGCCCAATCGGCGCGGTCGAGCAGTTCGGTTGGCACATCGACCGTGACTTCGTGATACTGGCCTGTGTAACGCAGGTCCAGCGCATGGCGCAACTGCTGACGATCAACGGCGATGCCCTCAGCCTTCAAGGCGGCGCGGCCCTGCGCACGCATCTCGCGCAGCAGAGCACGCACACCGGCGCGCACCTGCACACGATCCGGTCCTGGTGGGTGCAGCACCCGCGCAAAGCTGCGCACGTGGTCGTGCTTGAGGTCGCTGTGCAGCATGCCCGAGGCGCAGAACACCGAAGACTCGCGCGGCACGAAGACGCGCTCGATGCCGAGCTCTTCGGCAATCGCTGCACCGTGCAGCGGCCCGGCGCCGCCAGCGCACACCAGCGGAAACTCGCGCGGGTCAAAGCCTTTTTGCACCGAGATCTCGCGGATGGCCGCCGCCATGGCGACATTGATGACATGGAACATGCCGTGCGCGGCTTCGACCAGCGACAGCTTCAATGGCGTGGCGATGCGTTGCTTGATGGCCTTGCGCGCGGCGTTCTCGTCGAGCTGCAGGCGGCCCCCGGCGAAGTAACTGGCCGACAGGTAGCCGAGCACCAGGTTGGCGTCGGTGCAGGTGGGCTCAGTGCCGCCTCTGCCGTAGCAGGCCGGCCCGGGTTCGGCGCCAGCGCTTTGCGGCCCCATGTGCAGCAGGCCCCCATCGTCGATCCAGGCAATGGACCCACCGCCAGCGCCGATGGTGTTGATCTCCATGCTGGGCAGCGCCATCGCAAAACGGTTCACGTGGCCGGCCGTAGTGACTGCGGGCTCGCCGCCTTGCACCAGCGCGGCGTCGAAGCTGGTGCCGCCCATGTCAACGGTGATGAAGCTTTTTTTGCGCGTGGGTGCCATCCATGCCAGTCCTGCCGCCGGCGCAGCGGCGGGGCCGGACAAAAGCGTTGAAGCGGCCAAGCGCCGCACGCTGGCCGGTGCGGCAGTGCCACCGTTGGACTGCATGATGAGCAGCGTGCCCCGCCACTGTGCCTGCGTCAGGCGGGCATCCAGGCGGTCCAGGTAGTGCGCCAGGATCGGTCCCACGCCGGCGTTGAGCACCGTGGTGCTGGTGCGCTCATAAAACCGCACTTGCGGCAACACGCGCGAGGATACCGACAGGTAGGCCTGCGGCATTCCCTGCTCCACCAGACGCGCTGCCTCCTCCTCGTGTGCGGCGCTGCCATGGGCGTGCAGAAAGCAGATCGCCACGGCCTCGACGCCCTGCTCGCGCATCGTCCGGATCGCGACTTCAACATCGGCCGTATCAAGTGCCACCAAATCGAGTCCGCCAGCATCGACGCGCTCGGTAATCGGCAGTCGCAGTTGGCGTGGCACGATAGGCTCCGGCGCATGCCAGCGGTTGTCGTACATCATCTCGCGCACACCGCGGCGCATCTGCAGTGTGTCGCGAAAGCCGCGAGTCGTCAGCAAGGCAGTGCGTGCGGTGCGGCCGGTGAGTACGGCGTTGGTTGTCACCGTCGTGCCGTGCACGATCAGCGCTACCTGGCCCAGAAAGACATCGAAGCTCAGCCCCTCAGCCTGC
>CAIQVX010000112.1 GCA_903875275.1 uncultured beta proteobacterium
CTTGCATCGCAATTTCCAGGGCTACAGTACCCAGCCGGACTGTGACCTGATCGCTCTTGGGGTGTCGTCGATCGGGCGCGTGGGTTCCACCTACAGCCAGAACGCCAAGACCATGGAGGAGTACTGCGACTTGCTGGATCAGGGACGTTTTCCGGTGGTGCGTGGCTTGAGCCTGAGCGCGGACGACCTGCTGCGTCGGGCCGTCATCATGGCGGTGATGTGCCAGGGGCTGCTTGTCTTCAAGGCCATTGAGGCAGCGTACGCCATCGAATTCCGCAGCTATTTCGCCTCCGAGATGGCGACGCTTGAGAAACTGGCAGAACAGGGGCTGGTCAAGCTCAATGAGAACAACATCGAGGTGACTGCGACGGGCTGGTTCTTTGTCCGGGCCGTCGCCATGGTGTTCGATCGTTACCTGCAGACTGATCGCACCACTGCGCGCTTCTCGAAGATCCTCTAGCGTCTCCAGATGCAGTCGTCCCTCGCGCTGACTGCGCTCCTGATGGGGCTGGCGGGGGGGCCGCATTGCGTTGCCATGTGTGGCGCGGCGTGCGCTGGTATCGGACACTCGGCCGGCGTTCACGCCAACCGCGCCATGTGGACGTTTCAGCTGGGACGGGTTCTGGGGTACTCGGCACTCGGTGGACTGGCTGCGGCGTCCATGCAGGGCTTGGGCTGGCTGACGGTCCAGTCGGCTACGCTGCGACCGGTCTGGACCCTGTTCCACGTTGCGATGTTCGTTCTTGGCGCTGTGCTGGTGTGGACAGCCCGGCACCCGGTGTGGCTGGAGCAGGGCGCCAAAAGGGTCTGGCACCGAGTCCGATCAATGGTTCCGGGGCGGGGTGGTGGCGCACCGCTGCTGATGGGGATGCTGTGGACCTTTCTGCCTTGCGGACTGCTCTACTCAGCCTTGCTGCTGGCCGCGCTGGCTGGAAGTCCCGGGTCCGGCGCCGCCGTGATGGCGCTGTTCGCCGCCGGGACCAGTGTCTCCATGATGGCCGGCCCATGGCTCTGGCTGCGGCTGAAGGGAAGCGGAAACGGCGACTGGGGCGTGCGATTGGCCGGTCTGGCTCTGGCTGCGAGTGCTTCCTGGGCATTGTGGATGGCCTTTGCCCACAACGCGGCACCCTGGTGCAGCGTGCCCTGACTCATTTCCCTGTGGCCCCGACCCGGGATAATCGACGCCATGTCGAATCTGCAAGCTGTTGCCCCAAACCAGAGCGAGCTGTCGGTCGCGCCGATGATGGATTGGACGGATCGTCACTGCCGCTACTTCCATCGCCTGCTCACCAGGCAGGCTTTGTTGTACACCGAAATGGTGACCACGGGCGCCTTGATGCATGGCGATGTACCGCGCCATCTGCGTTACAGTGAGCAGGAGCACCCGCTGGCACTGCAACTCGGCGGCAGCGAGCCAGCCGATCTGGCGCATTGCGCCGGACTGGCTGCGCAATGGGGCTATGACGAGGTGAATCTGAACTGCGGCTGTCCCAGCGAGCGGGTGCAACGCGGCTCGTTTGGCGCCTGCCTGATGGCGGAACCCGAACTGGTGGCGGACTGCGTTCGGGCGATGGCCGATGCAAGCCCGTTGCCAGTCACAGTCAAGCACCGGATTGGAATTGACCGCGAGGAAAATTACGGCTTTGTCCGGGATTTTGTTGGAATCGTCAGTCGCGTGGGGTGTGCCAGCTTCATTGTTCATGCGCGCAATGCATGGCTCAAGGGCCTGTCACCGAAGGAAAACAGGGATCTGCCACCCCTTCGCTATGAGGTCGTCCACCAGTTGAAACGGGACTTTCCCCATCTGCGTATCACAGTCAATGGCGGTGTTCGCACGACAGCTCAGGTCGTAGAGCAATTGCAACGGGTTGATGCAGTCATGGTCGGGCGCGAGGCCTATCACAATCCGTGGTGGCTCAGTCAGTGGGATGCGCTGGGCGGATCGGCCGAGCCGATTGCGGTAGCCGAGCCAAGCCGCGAAAGCGTGGAGGAGCAGATGGTGCGCTACATGGAGCGCGAGGCACTTGCCTATGGCACGCCCTGGTTTGCCGTGGCGCGCCATATGCTGGGCCTGCGCCACGGTTTACCTGGTGCGCGTCACTGGCGTCAGGTCTGGAGTGACCACAAGTTGAAGAATCTGCCGCCGCACCGGGTTCTGGCGCTAGCCCATGCACCAGCAAGCGCAAGCGTATGAGCCCAGCTCTGGCAAGTTATCATGACGCCCTGCCCAGCGGTCGGGGATCCAGTCCCTGATCGCGCCGTTTCAACTGCTTACCGTGTCAGCGATCCGTGCGTCTTAATTCAATCAAGCTATCAGGCTTCAAGTCCTTTGTCGATCCGACCAATTTCATGTTGCCCGGGCAACTGGTTGGCGTGGTCGGCCCCAATGGCTGTGGCAAGTCCAACATCATGGATGCCGTGCGCTGGGTGCTTGGCGAGTCCAAAGCCTCTGAGCTTCGCGGCGAGTCGATGCAGGATGTGATCTTCAACGGCACAACCACGCGCAAGGCGTCGAGTCGTGCCAGCGTGGAACTGGTGTTTGACAATGCCGATCACCGTGCCGGCGGGCAGTGGAGTCAATTTGCCGAAATTGCTGTCAAACGGGTACTGACGCGCGATGGTGGCAGCAGCTATTACATCAACAACCAGGCCGTCCGGCGCCGCGACGTGCAGGATGTTTTCCTGGGGACTGGCCTTGGGCCCCGCGCCTACGCCATCATCGGTCAGGGGACCATCAGCCGGATCATTGAGAGCAAGCCCGAGGAGTTGCGCCTGTTTCTTGAGGAAGCGGCGGGTGTGTCCAAATACAAGGAACGCCGGCGCGAGACTGAAAGTCGCTTGCAGGATACGCGGCTCAACCTGACCCGCGTCGAGGACATTCTGCGTGAACTTGACGGAAACCTGGAGAAACTGCAGGCGCAGGCCGTGGTGGCCAAGCAGTACAACGACCTGACGGCTCAGGTCACTCTGCGACAGCAGCAGCTTTGGTTTTTCAAACGCAGCGAGGCCGAAGCTGAGCAGGCCAAGGTCAAGACGGATGCCGAGGCCGCCGTCAATGCACTAGAGGCCCGAATGGCGGATTTGCGGCATATCGAGGCAGACCTGGAGACCATTCGCCAGGCCCATTACAGTGCCAGTGACCAGGTGAACAGGGCGCAGGGTCACTTGTACGAAGCGAGCACCGAGGTTGGGCGACTGGAGGCCGAGATTCGATTTGTGGTCGAGAGCCGGCAGCGCGTTGTGCAGCGCCTGGCGACCCTGAGGGAGCAGACTTCCAACTGGGGTCAACGCAAGGACGAGGCATCGGCGGAGATCGAAAGTCTCGCAGAACTGACTGTGGACGGTGAGGAAAAGGCAGAACTGCTCAGTGCTCAGGCACAGGATCAGGCCGAGCAGTTACCCGGACTGGAAGACGCTTTGCGTCAGGCCCAACAGACAGCGGCTGCCCAGCGCGCCAGCGTAGCCCAGGTTCAGCAAAAGATTCAGGTGCTTGCTGCAGAGCAGCGGGGAATCGAGGATCAGTCGCGCCAGCTGGGGCTGCGCAGAGAGCGCCTGACGGTGGAGGGTGGAGCCCTGGGCGCCCCCGACGAAGCGGGCTTGACCAGGCTGCAAACCCAGTACCAGTTTGCCCGGGAACAGGCCGACGTGGCCGAAGCTCGCCTGCACGAGTTGCAGGAAAGCGTGCCACAGCTCGATGATGCGCGCCGCCAGCAGCAACTGAGGGTGAATGCCGAGACCGGGCGCCTGGCCGATTTGTCGGCGCGACTGGAAGCGCTCAAGGCCTTGCAGGCCAGGGTCAAGACGGATGGCAAGTTGCAGCCGTGGTTGGCACGGCATGGACTCGAGACTTTGCAGGGCTTGTGGAGCCGGATTCACGTTGAACCGGGTTGGGAGAACGCTCTGGAGGGAGCCCTGCGTGAGCGTCTTGGAGCGCTGGAGGTGTCCCGACTTGATCTGGTGCGCGCCTTTGCCAGTGACTCTCCCCCGGCCAAACTCGCCTTTTACACCCCGCCAGCGGTTCCGACTGCGCGGCCGGCAGCCGCCTTGCCACAGCTGTCGAGCCTGTTGCGTCTCAACGATGCTGCTCAGGCCGCGTTGATGGCTGACTGGCTTCACGGATGCTACACCGCGACAAGCTTTGAGGAGGCGCTCGCGCAGCGCACCCAATTGCAGCCAGGCGAAATGATTTTTGTAAAAGCCGGGCACGCCGTCGGGATCAACAGTGTGAGCTTTTACGCGCCGGACTCGGAGCAGGCAGGCCTGCTGGCGCGCGCCCAGGAGATCGAGAATCTGGAAAAGCAGTTGCGGGCGCAGGTTCTCATCACGGATGAATCACGCAGTGCACTGGTTCGAGCGGAGGCTGCGTATGCCGAGGCGTCGCAGGGACTGGCACAGCTGAGACGCGAAGCGGGGCTCAGTCAGAGCCGTGCCCATGAATTGCAGGTGGAGTCGTTGCGCCTGAGTCAGGCTGCCGAGCAGATGCGTCTGCGGGGCGAGCAGATTTCCATCGATCTGGCCGAAGTGGATTCGCAGTTGAGCGATTTGCAGGAGCGCCGCATACTCGCGGAAGCCCACTTCGAGGAACTCGACGCAGCGCTGGCGGCGAGTCAGGAGCGTTATACCGAGCTCGACGACAGCGTACTGATCGCGGAACGTCGATTGAGTGACGCGCGTGAGCAGCACAGACAGATCGAACGACAGGCACAGGAGGCGGCGTTTTCGCTTAGAAGCCTGGCAGCACGCAGCGCTGAATTGACGCGAGCCATCGATACCTCAACGCAGCAGGCGAGTGCGCTGGGACTCGAGATCGAGAAGGCCGGTGAGGAGCTGGCGCGCCTGGACGACGAGCGTGCACGCAGTGGACTGCAGAGCGCACTCGCCATCAAAGTGGAGCGCGAACAGGTGCTGGCGCAGCGACGCAGCGAGTACGATGATCTGACAGCCAGATTGCGCGCGGGCGATGAGCACCGACTGAAGATTGAGCGCGAGCTCGACCCCTTGCGTCAGCGCATTACGGACCTTCAACTGAAGGAGCAGGCCGCACGACTGGGCTTTGAGCAGTACAGTGAACTGCTGGCCGAGGCGCGGGCCGATCTGCAGGCGCTGGCGCAGTCGATTGCCAACGGTGCAGTGCGCGCGGGGCGCCTGCAATCCGAGATTGATGAATTGCACCAGGGCATTGCAGCATTGGGTGCGGTCAATCTGGCGGCGCTTGACGAACTGGGTGTGGCAAGCGAGCGCAAGCAGTTCCTCGACGCGCAGTCGGCTGACCTGAACGAGGCCATGGAGACCCTGGTTGAAGCCATTCGTCAGATCGACGGGGAAACACGGGACTTGCTGGCCAGCACGTTTGAAGCGGTCAATCAACATTTCGGGCGGATGTTCCCGGAACTGTTCGGCGGTGGCAATGCCCGCCTGGTGATTACGGGGGAGGAGATCCTGGACTCGGGCGTTCAGGTGATTGCGCAACCGCCTGGCAAGAAGAACCAGACCATTCACCTGCTTTCGGGTGGCGAAAAGGCGCTGACCGCCATTGCCCTCGTGTTTGCCATTTTCCAGCTAAATCCTGCTCCCTTCTGTCTGCTCGATGAGGTTGATGCACCCCTCGATGATGCCAATACGGAACGGTATTCCCGGTTGGTTCTGAGCATGAGTCGGGAGACGCAGTTCCTGTTTATCAGCCACAACAAGATTGCCATGGAGATGGCTGAACAGCTGATCGGTGTGACCATGCAGGAACAAGGGGTGTCCCGCATTGTGGCCGTCGATATGGACGCTGCCATCTCGATGGCGCAAGCCGGCTGATGAGAGTGAGGTTCGTTCGTGGGTAATCTTCAGATTGGGCTGGCGGTGGTGGGTGGCCTGGTGCTGGCGATCATGGTCGGACACAGCGCCTGGTCCACCCGGCAGCATCGACCACGGCAGGCAGCGCCGTCAGGTCCTGAGGATTCAACGCAAGGCCAGTCGCCAGCCGGTTCCGGCATTGAGCCGGAACTCGACACGGCAGCGTTCGACCTGGCGCATTTCTCCGTGGGCCTTCCCGAATCCCGGCCGATTCTGGATGCCCTCATTGACGTGATCGCGCCGATTGCGCTGGACGGACCGGTGTCGGGTGAGGCAGCGCTGGCGGCAATGCCAGCGACGCGACGCGCAGGCAGCAAGCCTTTCCACATCGAAGGCTGCTGTGAGAGCAGCAAGCGCTGGGAGACGCCGGTGGCTGGCCGACGCTACAGTGCTTTTCAGGCGGGGGTTCAACTGGCCAACCGCCTGGGTGCGCTCAACGACATTGAGTACTCCGAATTTGTGATGAAGGCACAGTCCTTTTGCGACACCATCAACGGCACGCCGGACTTTCCAGAGATGCGTGACGAGGTGGCTCGGGCGCGGGAACTCGATCAGTTTGCCAGCGAGCACGATGCGCAGCTTGGCTTTGTGCTGCGTGCGCGCAACGCATCGTGGAGTCCAGGGTATGTGCAGCAGAATGCCTCGCGCCTTGGTTTTATCGCGGGGGTCATTCCGGGGCGGATGGTGGTCCCCGGGGGATCGCCAGGCCTGGCGGCGACGCTGGGACTGAGTTTCAATTCACAGGCGGCCATGGCCGACGACCCGGCTCAGTCGGCCCTCCGTGAATTGATGATCAGTCTGGACGTGGCGCAGGTAGAGCGCAAGGAGCACGCTTTTGCACGCATGTGCGAGGCCGCCCGCACATTGGCACAGAACATGGATGGCATTGTCACTGACGACAACGGCATCGCGTTGTCGAATCAGGCAATGGAGCAGATCGGCGCCGAGTTGGAACTGCTGTACAACCGACTTGATGAACGAGACCTGTCCGCCGGCTCGCCCGCAGCGCGACGACTCTTCAGCTAGCACGACGCGGTGAGCAGATGAGCGATCTTTTTGGATTCAATCCGGCGGACGACACCGGTGTTTCAGGCGCCGTTCGGCGACGCGCCGAGGGGTTGCGCAAGTTGCTTCAGTACAACGACATCCAGTATTACTCGGCCGACGACCCCAAATTGACCGATGCGCAATATGACGCCTATTTTCGTGAGCTCGTCGAAATCGAGCTCAAGTATCCTGCGCTGGTCACGCCCGATTCACCCACACAGCGGGTGGGTGGTGCACCCCTGTCCAGGTTCAGCAGCGTGCGCCACTCCGTGCCGATGCTGAGCATCCGTACCGAGACCGACAGCGAGGTCAGTGGCGCGGAGCACTTCGATGCCAGAGTGCGCCGTGAGTTGGCGCTGTCGCCGACGGAGGCTCCCGTGGAGTATCTGGCCGAACCCAAGTTCGACGGGCTCGCCATGAGCCTGCGCTATGAGCTTGGCCTGTTGGTCTGTGCGGCCACGCGGGGTGACGGCGATACCGGCGAGGATGTGACGCAAAACATACGCACCATCAGTCAGATTCCAGCGCGCCTGCCGCCCGGTGCACCGGCCGTCATCGAAGTTCGGGGTGAGGTCTATATGTGCCGCGCGGACTTTGAAGCACTGAACGCCCGTCAACGCGAGAGCGGGGAAAAGACATTTGTCAACCCGCGCAACGCGGCAGCGGGTGCCGTGCGCCAATTGAATTCAGCGATCACGGCGCAACGTCCGCTGAGCTTTTTCGCCTATGGGCTGGGCGAAGTGACCCCAGTGCAGGCGGGCGGCCCGGACTTTGTCACCCATCTCGAGATACTGCAAACCTTGAGGTCGTGGAACTTCCCGGTGTCGTCGCTGATCCGTGTCGCACACGGTGCCGCCGATCTGATGCACTTTTACGAGTCGATCGGCTCCCAGCGGGATCAGTTGCCTTTCGACATCGATGGTGTGGTCTACAAGGTGAACCAACTGGCACTTCAGAAGCAGATGGGTTTTGTCAGCCGGGAGCCGCGTTGGGCGGTGGCACACAAATTCCCGGCACAGGAAGAGCGCACCAGAGTACTGGGGATCGATGTTCAGGTCGGACGTACTGGCAAGCTGACGCCTGTGGCGCGACTGGACCCGGTCTTTGTTGGGGGCGCCACCGTGACCAACGCCACGCTTCACAATCTGTTTGAATTGCGGCGCAAGCGGGTGCGCGTGGGTGATATGGCCGTTGTGCGGCGGGCCGGGGATGTGATTCCCGAAGTTGTCGGCGTGGAACAGGCTCGGCGGACTCACTACGTTGCCAACTTCCGTATGCCCAGGTGCTGCCCCGTATGCGGCAGTACGGTGGTGCGGGAAAAGGCTGAAGTCAACCATCGCTGCAGTGGCGGTCTCTTTTGCGCTGCCCAGCGCAAACAGGCGATCCTGCATTACGCGCAACGCCGCGCCGTCGAGATCGAGGGCCTGGGCGAAAAGCTGGTCGAGCAACTCATTGACCGGGATGTGGTCAAGGTCATCCCGGACCTGTATCGCCTTGGCCTGCGGGCCCGGGCCGAACTGCAGGCGCTGCCGATGGACGAACTGGCTGGCAGCCTGAGTGAGGACCAGAAGCGTGAACTGGCTTTGGGAACACTGAAGGAACTTGACCGGATGGCTGATCTGTCCGCTCAGAACGTCCTTGATGCGATCGAGAGATCCAAGCAGACGACACTGCCACGTTTTCTGTTTGGTCTGGGCATCCGCCATGTCGGTGAGTCCACCGCCAAGGAACTGGCGCGACATTTCGGCACCCTTGAACGGATGGTGGGCGCGTCAGCCGAGGATTTGCTCCAGGTCAGCGACATTGGCCCGGTGGTAGCGCGGAGTATCCGCACTTTTTTTGCCCAAGCCCACAACGTCGAGGTGCTCGATCAGTTGCGAGCCTGTGGTGTGTCCTGGCCCGAAAGCGAGCCGGCTCCGGTGAGCAGCAGGCCGTTGTCCGGAAAGACTTTTGTGATTACCGGCACGCTGCCTTCGCTGAGCCGGGACCAAGCCCGCGATCTGGTGGAAGCGGCGGGTGGCAAGGTGGCTGGTTCGGTCAGCCGCAAGACCTCGTTCGTTGTCGCGGGCGCCGAGGCGGGCAGCAAACTGGACAAGGCACTTGAACTTGGCGTGACGGTTGTGGACGAAAACGGTCTGAAAGCCTTGCTCGATGGCGGTACGTGAAATTCTGAAAATGGGTGATTCACGCCTGTTGCGTCAGGCGCAACCGGTGAAGGCGTTCGACACGGACGAACTTCATCTGCTGGTCAGCGACCTGATCGATACCATGCTGTCGGCGCAAGGGGCAGGACTGGCGGCACCCCAGATTGGTGTTGATCTGCAAGTTGTCATTTTTGGCACCAATGAACGAAATCCCCGCTATCCCGATGCGCCGCCGGTACCAAGGACTGTGCTCATCAACCCCGCGATCACGCCTTTGGCAGTCGATGGCAGCACCGGGGTGATAGCTGAGTTGGAGGACTGGGAAGGCTGCCTCTCGGTTCCCGGCCTGCGTGGCGTGGTGAGCCGTTTCGCGCGTATTTATTATTCGGGGTTTGACCAGTACGGCGATCCGCTCGAGCGCACCGTCGACGGCTTCCATGCTCGGGTCGTGCAGCACGAGTGTGATCACCTGCAGGGGATGCTGTACCTGATGCGGATCAGGGATTTCCGCCGTTTTGGTTTCACCAGTGTGTTGTTTCCTGGTCTCGATGTGGCACAAGACGATTGACGGTGCTGTCCATTTCACGCGGTGGTCAGCGCAACGGCCACCGCAATATCGATTCTTGATATAACATCCTGTGAACTGTGGTTACGCCACCAGAAAGAGGTCAGCATGGAGAGGCATACAACAATACCTTCGGCTTTGGCGCCAGCGGATTTCGATTCAAAACGCAAGCGGCACTCGCGTGTGCATCCCGTATTTCTTTTAATGCTGGCGGCTGTGGTCCTCCTGTTCGTTCTTACAGTGGCCAGGCGTTACTGAGGATTTGAACGTGATTGATGGCAACAGGAATTACCAGGTAATCAATGAGGCCTTCCCCCATATTGGCAGAAAGCTCAAGCTGTTTTGGGGTTGCCCGGAATTCAACATGCTGATGGACGAGTTGCAGACAGACAACCGGGGCGGGAAACGGGCGGGCTTTCCCGGACCTGTGCTCAACGCACTGTTCATGCTGGCTATGGAACACGAGAGTGCATTTCCGCACCTGACGCCCAAGCAGAGCGATCAGTGGATCGGGACCCGCAAGCGCTAGTCTGGCGCCTCAGGGGTTCATGCTACGGGCAACGGCCTGCCCCAGTTCGATGACAGCCATCGCGTAATAGCTACTCCAGTTGTAGCGCGTGATCACATAGAAGTTGTCTGTACCAAGCAGGTAGCTTGGTGGCGCGTGTCCGTTTTGCAGTTCCACCAGCGCCAATGCACCCTTGTGTTCCAGAACTGGCCCTTGGAGCAGCAGGCCTCGTGCGGTCAGACCGGCCACGCTGTACGCTGGCAGGATGTCGGTCGTGACCTCTGCGCCGGACTCAAGTTGGCCCGCGTCAATGCGCACAGGATAGTGGGTGGGCAACCCTGGCTGCCACTTGAATGCCTTGAAATAGTTGGCAACTGAACCGATTGCATCGGATGCGCTGTGGAACAGGTCAATCCTGCTGTCTTTGTCAAAGTCGACGGCGTACCGGACCCAGCTCGACGGCATGAACTGGGCCATGCCCATGGCTCCGGCATAACTGCCAAGGGGGCTCATTGGGTCAGCACCGGTGCGATGCATCAGGCTTAGGAACTGCTCCAGTTCAGCCCTGAAGAAAGCGCCGCGCTCCCGTGCACGCGGATGACTGGCGGGAAAATCAAAAGCCAGGGTGGTCAGGGCATCGATGACCCGAAAACTCCCCATCTGCCGGCCATAGATGGATTCCACACCCAGGATGCCGACAATGATCTCTGCTGGCACGCCGGTCTCTTTTTCGGCACGCTCCAGACTGTCGCGGTTATCGGTCCAGAATTTCTGGCCGGCCTTGACTCGCACCGGGTCGATGAAGCGGCTGCGGTAGAGCTGCCAGTTCTTGGCCGTACCCGGTGGCGGTGGTTGGATCAGTTTGACCACCTGCGCCGAGTAACGTGCATGGCCAAGGGCCTGACGAACCCACGCCGGGTCGAGATCGCGTCGGCCGGCAATGTCGTCTGCGGCGAGCATGGCGTCCTCCCGCTGCGCGTAGCTTGGGCCGGTTGGAGCCGGTTGAACCGGGCGCACTGGTGCCAGTCGCTTCTTGATGCCCTTGGGCGCCAGCTCGGCAGCACCGCACAGGGCACAGCAGGCCCAGATCAATGTCAGCATGAGCAGAGGTCTGGAGGTCACTGGCGTCGGATGATCTGTGTAAGTTCTTCTTGCAGTGTAGCGAGTTCGGCACGTCCGGCTTCGTGCGCAGCGTAGCGATGGGCTTCAAGTTTCACAAGCCACTCGCCTAGCGCCAATGCGATGCTGTCATGCGGGCCGCGCTGGCGCTTCAATTGCTCTGCCAGCCGGCGCGGAGGACTGTTCGCGGCAACGTTCAGACCGGCCTTGCGCAAGTGGCTGGTGACGCGTGCCAACAGGCGCAGCCATGGGTCATGTTGCCTGCGCTCCCACAGTGTCCAGAGAGCACCGATCAGACTGGCCGATACCACAAGCGCGATCAAGGTGTAGCTCAAGTCCTCCCAGCCCGGAGAGGAAAAACCGATCTTGCGTAGCAGATCAAACTGCCGACCCTGTGTGTAGTTCAGGACCCACTGATTCCAGCCGTTGTTGACAGCATCCCAGAAGGCGCGCAGGTTAAGGGCCAGCGCCGGGCTGACGCTGCCGAGCAGGGCGCTTGCCAGAAGGCCACGCTCGGATGCAAGGCGTTGCATGGCGCCCGTGCGCCCCGGCGCGACAGCGGAAGTCGGGTCCACACGCTGCCATCCGCGTCCAGCCAGCCAGACTTCGGACCATGCATGCGCGTCACTCTGGCGCACAACCAGGAACCCGTCGACGGGATTGTTTTCACCCCCCTGGTAGCCAGTCACCACACGCGCAGGGATCCCCATTGCCCGCATCAGGATCACGAAACTTGAGGCAATGTGTTCGCAAAATCCTTGCCGGCGGTCGAACCAGAACTCGTCGGCACTGTGCCGACCGAAGACGCCGGGGTCCAGCGTATAGCGGTAACCACCGCTGCGCAGGTGTTCCAGTGCCGCGTTAACCAGCACAGCCTTGTCACTGGCTGCATCACCCGCGGCCCGGCGCAGTTCGGTCGCCAGTTGGGCCGTGCGCGGGTTATAACCTGCGGGCAGTAAGAGATAGTCTTGTAGCGCAGGCACCATCTGCAACGGTCCGTGCTGGAAATCCGGATAGCTTTGGGCCTCGTAGCGCAGCAGTTCCGTGACGGGTCGGTCGACCAACCACTGCAGGTCCGCTGTCATCCGGGGCACATAGTTGGTGGCTGCTGGTTTGTCAGGGGCGGCGTCCAGCAGCATCAGCCAGGGTCGATTATTGGGCTCCAGTGTGACCTGGTACCGGACGGCCGAACCACGCACTTTCAGATCGGCCTGGGCTTGCTGGCGTACGGTCAGGGAGGTGCGAAGGATGCGCCACTCCCGACCGTCAAACGTGGACAGCACGGGCCCCCGAAAGTACAGATCGGACGGTGCTGGCCGCACGCCGTCAAAACGCACGCGCATCGCAATGCTGTCGTCGCGTGCCAGACTGGCAATGGCACCTACCGCCATGTTGGTGGACAGGCCTGAGCGCCCGCTCATGGCGTCGCTCGGTATACCCCAGAGCGGAGCCATGCGGGGAAACAGGAGGAACAGCACCACCATGATGGGCGCGCCCAGCAAGGCCATGGAGCCGGCGATTCTGGCCGCCTGCCGTAGAGGGGGTTTGCCGACAGGCATGTGTGCGTTGACAAGTGCCGTCAGCAAGCCGAGCAGGGCCAGCAGCATGGCTGCCGCGGTGAGCAGGGATTGTGAGTAGAAGAAGTTGGTGAGAAGCGTGAAAAACCCGAGAAAGAAGATCACGAAGGCATCACGTCTGGCGCGCATCTCGAGCGTCTTGAGGACCAGCAGGACAACAATCATGGTGACGCCTGCGTCCCTGCCGAGCAGGGTTCTGTGGCTGAAGAACGTGGCGCCCAGCGTTATCGCCAGCAGGCACAGCAGCCACCAGCGGGAAGGCAGCGTACGCGACCTGACAGACAGCGCACCCCGCCACAGGATGAGAAGCGTTGCCAGCAGGCTGCACCACAAGGGCAAATGCTCCGTATGCGGAAAAACCACCCAGGCGATCACCAGCAGCAGGAACAAGGTGTCGCGGGCGTCACGCGGTAGCCTGGCAAGCCACTTCAGCATAGGGCAAGCGCCTCAAGGCAGCGCCGCTTGTGTGTTTCACCTGATCCGGGCGCGATTTGCAGCGCACCCAGACGCAGACCGTAGTCAAGGCCCTGCTGCTCGGCCAGCAGCACCCAGGCACACAGGCGGGAGAGTTGTTGTTCCGGGTCCGCAGTGCCAGCCTGGGCCCGGTCCAGCCACAACTCGAGATGTTGAACCTGGAGCGCGTCGCGGCTGACCAACTGGTCCACCTTGGCCACCTTCTTCCAGACGATCAGCTTCAGCGGGTCGCCGCGGCGGTAGGCGCGCACGCCGTCGTGTTCGCCGCCGGTGGACAGGTGGGTGCTGGCTGCACCGTCAGCGCGGGGTTGTCCCGCTGGCAAGGCAGGAGGCAAGGACTCTGGCCTTGGATACACCAGCACTCGGGCGGCTGGTCGCCAGACCGTCCAGACCCGAAACGTTCCCAATGGAAAGCGCGTTTCGAAGGTTAACGTGGGCACCTGGTGCAGCCCGCGACGGGCCGGCCTGAACGCGACGTGGACCGTGCTGCTACCTTGACCAGGCAGGTCAATCCAGAGCCAGTCACCCGAGCCCATGACCGCCAGGCCAATGCCATGACGAACGGTGCGCCGTTGACTCTGCAGGTAGATCCCTATTGTTGCGCTGGCCCCCGCGAACTGTGGCTCAGGTGCGATCAGATTCATGATGAGGCCACGCAAGTTGGCGTGGCACACGTGCATGCCAACGATGGCACTTCCGGCCAGCAAAAAGGTCAGCAGGTAGCCGAGATTGAGTTGGTAGTTGATCGAGGTCAGCAATAGCAGCATCAGAGTTGCACCCAGCATCAGACCTGGCACGGTCGGCAGGATGTAGACGTTTCGCTGATTCAGGACCATGTTGTCGCGCAGCGGCAGGCGCGCTTCCAGCCAGCGCGCAAACCGGTTCACGGCAGGGCGACCGCGTCGATCATGGCCCGAACCTGCTCGACCGCGCCCCGCGCTGCATCACCCACAGGGAGCAGCCGATGGGCGATGGTCTGGGGCAGGATGGCTTGCACATCGTCGGGTGCCACGTAGTCGCGTTCGCTCAGCAGAGCCTGCGCCTTGGCCGCACGCAACACGGCCATGCCGGCTCGCGGACTCAGGCCCTTGACAAACCACTGACCGCTGCGAGTCGCCGCGATAAGGTCCTGGACGTAATCCAGTAGCGGCCCGGCCGCGTGCACTGACAGTACCCTCTGTTGCAGCGCCTGCAATTCGGCAGCCGTGAGCAGACCCGGCAGCGTGTCCGCCATGTCGCGGCGGTCATGTCCGGCCAACAGTTCACGCTCGGCATTGCGATCCGGGTAGCCAAGCGAGATTCGCATCAGGAAGCGGTCCAGTTGGGACTCCGGCAAAGCATAGGTGCCAACCTGATCAAACGGATTTTGAGTAGCGATTACAAAGAACGGTGAGGGCAGATGACGGGTTTCGCCCTCGACACTGACCTGCTTCTCTTCCATCGCCTCGAGCAGGGCACTTTGGGTTTTTGGGCTGGCTCTGTTGATCTCGTCAGCCAGCAGAACCTGAGTAAAAAGGGGACCGGGGTGAAATACAAAGACCTCCTTGTTGCGCTCATAGACGCTGACGCCGGAGAGGTCGCTGGGCATGAGGTCGGCGGTGAACTGCACTCTTGAGAACTGCAGACCGAAAGTCCGGGCCAGGGCATGCGCGAGAGTGGTCTTGCCAACACCGGGTACATCCTCGATCAAAAGATGTCCTCCCGCCAGCAGGCAGGCAACGCAGTCCTGCGTCTGCGCCGCCTTGCCGACGATCACCGTGTTAAGCTGAGCGACCAGCGACTTAAGTTTTTGTTGTGCATTCATGGCATGACCTTACCAAAAAATTCGAGAGACGGACGCACACTGTGACTATGACCGGATACTTTACTCATCCCGAGTGCTGGAAGCATGAAATGGGCCCGGGCCACCCGGAATGCCCGGAGCGGCTCGATGCCATCGAGGATCGACTCCTGATCTCTGGCCTGGATGTGGCCCTGGACCGGCGCGAAGCACCATGGGCTTCGCCGGCGGACATCGAACTGGCCCATGGTCGCATGTATGTGGCCGCCTTGCGTGGCCTGAGCGACGGCTTGCGGGAAGAAATCGAGGCCGGTGGACCCAGCCATGCCCAGATCGATCCGGATACCTCCATTAACGTCAGCACCTGGGACGCTGCGCTGCGTTCCGCCGGGGCCGCGCTGGCGGCCACGGATGCGGTGTTGGCGGGCGAAATGGAGACCGCCTTTTGTGCGGTGCGGCCGCCCGGGCACCACGCCTGCCGGGACAAGGCCATGGGCTTCTGTTTTTTCAACAACGTTGCCATCGCGGCCAAGTACGCACTGGAACGTCACGGTCTGAAGCGCGTGGCGATTGTTGATTTTGACGTGCACCACGGCAACGGCACCGAGGACATCGTTGCGGGGGACCAGCGCATCCTGATGGTGAGTTTCTTCCAGCATCCGTTCTATCCCACAGACTGGGCGCACAGCGGGGCCAGCAACCTCGTGAACCTGCCGGTTCCTGCCTACACCAAGGGCATGGAGGTCAGGGAACTGATCGAAAACGCCTGGATACCGAGGCTGGAGGAATTTGCACCCGAGATGATCTTCATCAGCGCCGGCTTTGATGCACACCGTGAAGACGATATGGGTCAAATGGGTCTGGTGGAACAGGACTATGCCTGGATCACGCACCGCATCAAGGACGTTGCCCGCCGGCATGCCGCAGGACGCATTGTGTCCTGCCTCGAAGGTGGCTATGCCCTGAGCGCTCTGGGCCGCAGTGTGGAGGCGCACATTCGGGTTCTGGCCGATGTTTGACCCGCGCATCAGCGACCTCGAAAGCTGGGTCGTGGCACTCACAAGGCCGACTGCGCTGACTGAACTGGGAGCGCTGCTCCTGTGTGCAGCGTTTGCATGGGCAGGTGCGGCGCTGGTTGGTCGCAGCCTGGGAACGCGCGACAAGGGATCTATCCTTTTTGGCAGGAACATCGTTGACGGTGTTCTGTTCCCGGTTCTGCTCCTCCTGCTGGCATACCTCGCGCGTTTCCTGTTGCTGCGCTGGTTACCGCTGGGGGTTTTCAAGATTGCGATTCCGGTGCTGATTTCGCTGCTGTTGATCAGGCTCGGTGTCAAGGTCCTGCAGGCGGCATTTCAGCAGACGCCTCTGGTTCGACTGCTGGAGCGCAGCATTTCCTGGTTTGCGTGGTTGGCGATGGTGCTGTGGGTTAGTGGCTTGTTGCCAGTGGTGCTGGAGGAACTCGACCAGATTACTTGGAGAGTCGGGGGTGCACCACTGTCGGTGCGCACCATGATCGAAGGCGCACTGACCGCGGGTGGTGTTCTGATCGTGACGCTGTGGATTTCGTCTGGAATCGAGAATCGCCTTCTGCGTTCGGCCACCGGCGGCGAGTTGTCCCTGCGCAAGGCGCTCAGCAATGCTGCCCGCGCCTTGCTGCTGTTTGTCGGCTTGCTGGTGGCACTGTCAGCGGTGGGCATCAATCTGTCCGCCCTGTCCGTGCTGGGTGGTGCGATCGGTGTTGGCGTAGGTTTTGGTCTGCAGAAACTTGCCGCCAACTATGTCAGCGGTTTTGTCATTTTGGCCGAGCGCAGCATGCGAATTGGTGACAACGTCCGTGTGGATGGTTTTGAGGGGCGCATTACCCAGATCAATGCGCGTTACACGGTGATCCGCTCACTCACCGGTCGCGAAGCCATTGTGCCCAACGAGATACTCATTACCAGCCGTGTTGAAAACCTGTCGCTTGCTGATGCACAGGTCTGGCAATTCACGCTGGTCTCGGTCGCCTACGACAGTGACGTGGATCTGGTGATGAGACTGCTCAAACAGGCGACCCTGAATCATGAGCGTGTGCTGCGCGCGCCTGAACCCTCGGTGTCGCTGTCCGCCTTCGGCGCCGACGGTCTTGAGTTCACGGTGGGTTACTGGATCGCTGATCCGGAGAACGGTACCCTCAATCTGAAATCCCTGATCAATCTTGACATTCTGAGTCTGTTAAGACAACACCATATCGAAATACCGTTTCCCCAGCGGGTCGTGCACACCCGTTCCGTAGCGGGGGTGTGAGCGGCGGGGCCAGCGCAAGCAGCGACGTTACAATTTACAATAGCACGGTCGTGCTATTTTTCGCATGAACAAATCGTCGCGGGGAAGACCGGGCTGGCAGACGAGACCGAATAGAATCCCCGTTGACGTGCACGTCAACCAAGTTTGGCGTGAACTGCAAGTGGATCGTCGAATTTTTAACAACTCTGGAGTGGCAGCAATGAAAGTCCTGGTCGCAGTCAAGCGGGTGGTGGACTACAACGTGAAGGTCCGCGTCAAGTCGGACAACACCGGTGTAGACATCGCCAATGTCAAGATGAGCATGAACCCCTTTGACGAAATCGCCATTGAAGAAGCGGTTCGCCTGAAAGAGAAGGGCGTCGCTACCGAAGTCATCGCCGTCTCCTGCGGCGTGACCCAGTGCCAGGAGACCCTGCGCACCGCCATGGCCATAGGCGCCGACCGTGCCATCCTGGTAGAGACCGCTGCCGAACTGCAACCGCTGGCTGTCGCCAAACTGCTCAAGGCGCTGATCGACAAGGAACAACCCGGCCTCGTCATCCTTGGCAAACAGGCCATTGACGACGACTGCAACCAGACCGGCCAGATGCTTGCCGCGCTGGAGGACCTGCCGCAAGCCACTTTCGCGAGCAAGCTCGAAGCCGCTGACGGCAAACTGAAAGTCACGCGTGAAGTCGACGGCGGCCTGGAGAC
>CAIQVX010000113.1 GCA_903875275.1 uncultured beta proteobacterium
GTGTCGTCGCCGCTGCCACCCGCCAGGGTGTCGCTTCCGGAACCACCGCTGAGGGAGTCGTCTCCACTACTGCCCCAGAGATAGTCAGCACCAACGCCACCTTGCACCACGTCGTCGCCCGTACCACCGTAGACCGTGTCGTTGCCCTCGCCACCGATCACCGACAGGTCGGTTCCACCGCTCTGTGCGTAATACTGGAAGGTGCCCGCTGAGGTGGTAATGTTGCCATCGACGTCAAGGATGTTGACCATCGCCGAAGCATCTACCGTGAACAGGTCCACACCCATGCTGTGGCCCGAGCCCTGGCGTATCTCAACACCATTGCCATCCCAGCCGGATGATCCTGCCGGAGCCCAAGGATTGTTCGATTCGACTGCAACAATCAGTTTGTCAAACCCGGTTACGAAGCCCAGATCGGTATAGCCATAGCCGCCACCACTACCGTAAATGATGATGGTATCGGTACCTGCACCACCGTCAGCGGTAGCAGTCAAGGTATCGAAATACAGATCGCCGCCCGCGGCGTACACGGTTAGGTCGATGGCACCCAGCGCAACCGTCATGTTGTCCGTGACGTCGTTGTAGCTAGTCCCGTAGGTACTCAGGTAGACGTTGGCATCGGTGGTGAAACCTTCGCCCATGATCAGCGTGTCGCCGGAACCCAGCATGATGTTCTCGAGTCCGGCGTCGTGTGCGATCGCACCCAACGTCAGATCGGTACCACCCGACCAGTTCAACCGGAGCGTCTCCACACTGGTCCACTTGTAGAAGAAGTTGTCATCAACTGTACCCTTGCCGCCACTGATCGACAGAACGTCGTTGCCGTCGCCACCCTTGATGGTGTCGCTGGCCGTCAGTGCGCCGGCGGAGAATTGGAGCCAATCATCACCGTCACCACCGTCGAGTGAGTCAAGACCAGCACCTGCCATCAGGTAGTCATCGCCAGCACCGCCCAGCAGGGTGTCGTTGCCATCGCCGCCTGTGCCGCCGCTGACATAGACATTGTCGTCACCGTCGCCACCTTCGAAGCGGAGATTGACGCCGCTCTCGCGGAGCCAGACGCTGTCATTGCCCTCGCCACCCAGCACTGTGACACCCGTGTCGGCCACATTCCACAGTTCGAGGTAAGTACCTGCACTTGCGGACGAACCGACAGTCATGGTATGCGCGTCGATCAGGGACAGGTTGGAGGCGCTGATGCCGCCGAAGCCGCTGCCGTTGGAGTCTGTTCCGCCAGAATCTGCTTCAATATAGCCGTTGCCGGTCAGGTTCAGCGTTGTCAGCGTTGTGCCGCTCAAACCGTTCAAACCCAGACCATAGCCACCGCTGCCGGTGTTGGTGTAGTTGATGGTCAGCGTTTCGACATTGTCAACGCGTGTGCCGTAATCACTGCCGCCGCCGGAAGTACCACCGAGGTTGGCGTAGCCACTGGCGACGATACTGATGGTTGCCGACGTATCCGTATCAATAGCCGAGTCAACCGACAGCGTGAAGTCAGCGGCGTAGCCGGAGACACCCGTTCCTTGACCGTACAGCGTGACGGTCACGTCGTTGGCTACGTTGGTCAGTTCGAGGTAACCACCGCTTACCCGGACGCCGTCGTCAAAAATATAGTTCACAACGCCTGCGTCGTTGGCACCGGTTGCCACACCGTCAAGTGCCGCGCTACCAGAACCGCCGCTCACAAATTCAACGGTTTCAATGCTGGTCACGTTTGCAAAAGTGTCGTCAGCTTCTGCGTTGTTGCGCAGCTCCATCAATTGCAAGGTGTCCTCACCGTCGCCACCGGCGATGGTGAAACCGGTAGCCGGGCCACCGCTGTACTGCAGACCGAACCAGTCAAGGAAAATGGTGTCGTCGCCGGCGCCCGTGCTCACACTCAGTGCGGCCAAGCCGCTGGCCAGGTTACCGCCAGATTGGTTGATGGCGACATAGTCGTCACCCGTGCCGGTCACAACCGTCACATAACTTCCGACGGAGCCTGAGTACAAGCGTACCTCTACGTTGTTGTCTCCGTTGCCGGCGTTGATGTCAATGACGGCACCACTGTAATTTTGACCCACATAGGCAGTAATGTCATCCGCACCCGTGCCAGCGACGATGCTGACCGTGCCATGCGCAGCACCGCTGCCAAGACCTGCCCAGACAGTGTTGTCACCATTGCCGACGTTGATGTCTATAGAACCACCGCCGCTGTTCAGCAGAGCCCAGACGTCGTCATCGCCGGCGCCTGCAGTGATCGTCACTGCATTGTCGCCGCCATAGCCACCAAACAAGACGCTGTTGTCACCTGCACCCACCGAAATATCGGCTGTTGTACCGGTGGAGCCTGACGCTCCCCAGACCCAAACTACGTCGTCCCCTGCGCCAGTGGTAACGGAGTACTCAACCGAACCGCTGCCACCCACGTGGATAGTGTTATCGCCCGCGCCGGTCGTGATCGTCACAGTACCGCCGCTGTAAACGTTGGCGCTGAAATCGTTGGTGCCCGCACCCAGCGTCACTGTAGCGTCTTCGGACGCATTCAGTGCGACGGAAGCAGAAAGGTCACCTTCCAAACCGGCGGCATTAAAGGTGGTCAAACCAGCACCGGCGCCGCTAACCCAGATGTTGAGGTCGGCGGTACCGTCGATGGTGACGCTGGTGAGGTCGCTGCTGAACAAGCCAGCCGAAGACGCTTCACCCGTCGTATGAATGGTCGCAGCCTCGACGCCGTCCACCGACACAAAGCCGGAGAAACGGTTCAGAGTGATGTCCTGCACATCTGCGTGACCCGCAACCGCGCTGCTGGCGTAATTGACTTCCACAGTGATGGGAGTGGAACCATTGCCCGTCAAGTCAAGAGCAACCACGTTCTGCACGTTGTCCAGCGTGATGTCGCCGGTGCTGGTGGTGGAAATGACTTTTTGCAGATCCGACACATTGACCAAACCCAGCGTAACGCCGCCTGTGGCGTAGGAACGCACTTCAAGGTTTTCAACCGCGCTCATGGTGAAACCGTTGACCAGCGGATTGACGCCGTCAGCGGTCACACGCAGGGTGTCAATGCCCAGACCACCTTCGACCACGTCGGAGGCGTGCAGCGTGTTGGCTGCGGTGGGCTGAACTGAATCCGTGACCTGACCCAGGAAAGTGTCAGCACCGTAGGTACCGATCAGATGGTCGGTGGCACCGGTGGTGAGGGTCTGGGTGTAGCTAATGGCGGGATCAATCACAGCGTGGATGATGTCCAGAATGGCGGCTGGAGTGGATACATTGCTGCCTGCAGTGACACCTGCGAGCACGGCTTGCAGTGTGGGCAGATTGGTGCTGTTGCTGAGCATGGTCTCGGTGTAATACTGAGCCACGACCACTTCGTTGTGCAACTTCAGCGCGGTAGCGCCCCACACCGGGTCGGCGTAGGACTTGGCAGCCAGATTGGTAAACACCTGGACAATCACGTCGCCGCGCGAATAGCCAGAGGTCATGGCGGCTTCGATGTCGGCCACAGCTGCCAGCTTGGCAGCAGCACTGGCTGCATCACCCACCACGTTGTTCACGAGGTTGGTGGCAAAGACATGGTTGCTCAGGAAGTTGGGATAGAGCGCGAGAAACTCGGGCTTGGTGGTGTAAACGTTGACGATCTGCTTGGTCGTCATGCCGGCAGCGTAAGCATCATTGAGCTGCGACATGAATGTGACGCCCGGGGCAGCGCCAAAAGCGATAGCGAAGAACTGATACGCATCCTTCGTCTGTTGAACTGTCATTGCCATATTAGGGGCTCCTGTTAATTGCCATTGAAATAAGACTAACCCGCCTGGATCAGTTAGATCGGAAGTTTAATCTCAATCCGAAGCGGGTTTGGTGATTGGCATCACATTTTTTTCCTAAATGTGGGGTTTCTTCCAACCGGATGTGGCCTTTTCGCTCACAAGGCCCGGCTGAAAGCCAGCTGCAGTGTGGCGTCCTGGAACTCGAACAAAGCCAGATTGCTCCAGCGCCGACCGGCGTGCAGACTGGCGCTGACGTTCCAGCCGCCCAGATTTCCCCAATCTCTTTGCAAGCCGAGTTCGGCGAACGCGAGTTTGCGCGTGGCACCTTTTTCCAGCAGTGCGCTGTAGCCTCCAAGGTCGCGCTGGAGCGAGAACTGGGTCAGCAGCGAGAACCCGGATGTTAGTACATACTCTCGCGCAAAACCCGACCGTATGAATCCCGGAACGCCGGTTGCCGCTTTTTCGAGCTCCACATAGTAGAGCGGCTGCGGGCCATCTGACGCATTGGCCAGGTGGTCGACCCGCAGCCCGTAGCCCTGACGCTCCAGTTGCGGCTCCTTGAAAATCTGGCTGGTGAAGCGCCAGGCGGCCAGCGGCCACGACAGGCCGGCGCTGATGCGGGTGTTACCGTCGAGCGACCGCAGGCTTGAGGCAAAAGTCTGCACTTTTTGGCCCGCAAGGCCTGCGTAGCAGAAAAGCAACAACTTTCCGGCGGAATGTTGCTCTGAAGCTCCCCAACGCTGGTCATAGACCTCAAAACCACACTGATTGGGGGCCAGATAGCTCAGGCTGCTCACGAACAAGGGCGCCGGGTGGATGTTCTGGTCCACTGGCAGATCGGCGATGCCATCGGGCAGTGTGAGCGTCAGGCTGTTGATGTCAGCGCGCGCATACGGGTTGCGTGAGTATCCAACAGCGAAGCGGGCCATGACGAGTGCCGCTTCGGGCGCTGTGGGCGCCTTCTTCGGCTGGCTGTCAGCCACGGGGACGGCGGACCTGAGTTTGAGTTGCGAGAGCAGTTCCGTCAGACGCTGGCGATGCGCTGGCGGCGTGCGGGGATCTTCAATCAGACTTTCAATGAAGCCGCTGGCAGTCTCTATCTTGCCACGCTGCGCCAGCAGCATGGCCCACTGGATGCGGGCTTCGGCGTGCTCGGGATTGAACATCAGGATGCGCTCAAAGTAAAGCTCGGCCTCGGCCCAGGCTCGCGCCTGCAGGGCACTCTGCGCCATTTCGTAGGCACGCTCGGCTTCGGCCTCTGCAGTGAGTGTTTCTGCGATCACTTGCGTGCTTGTCAACACGCCCAACACGGCGCCGACCCAGAGCGCGCCACTGCGGCCGGACAGGGTCACAGTTCGGTCCGGAAAAGCGATTGGGGTTGCGCGTGGTCGGGCAGCAGGAAATTGCCGATCAGGACCAGCTTTTGCCGTGTCTGCGACTGGGCTACCTGCGGACCAATGAGCAGCGGCGCCGCCAGCTCGTCACAAAAGGGCAACATCGCCAGCACGACGTCAGCCACCGGCCCCAGCAGCAGCGCACGGCGACTGGCCTGCGGTCCCGCCACACCCAGCAAAAAGGCGCCGGCCTCGATGGCGGCCTGGGCACTTATGGGAAAGCGCAGGCTTTCATTCTGCCGCAGCAAGGGAGCGAGTTCCTGCAGCAGCGCGCGCGCAGCCTCGATGGCA
>CAIQVX010000114.1 GCA_903875275.1 uncultured beta proteobacterium
AGCGCACTGCGCACATGCAGCAGGAAGATCACGCAGACTGCGGCGACGATGAGAGACTCTTCCAGCAGCGTGCGCTTGAGGGTTTCGATCGCGCGGTTGATGAGTTCGGAGCGGTCGTACACCGTTTGCACCGACACACCGGCGGGCAAGCCGGGGCCGATCTCGGCAATCTTTTCTTTCAGGTTGGCGATCACTTCCAGCGCGTTCTGGCCGTAGCGTGCCATCGCGATGCCCGAGACCACTTCGCCTTCGCCATTGAGCTCGGTCACACCACGGCGCTCATCCGGCGTCAGTTCCACCCGTGCAATATCGCGGATCAGCACCGGCGTTCCCTTGTCGGCTTTGACCACCAACATCTCGATGTCTGACTTGCCGCGCAGATAGCCTTTGCCGCGCACCATGTACTCGGTCTCGGCCATCTCGACGGCACGGCCGCCGACATCGCGATTCGAGTCGCGAATCGCCTGCGCCACTTTCATGAGCGGGATGCCATAGGAACGCAGCTTGACCGGATCTACCGTGACCTGATAGGTCTGCACAAAGCCGCCGACCGAGGCCACTTCCGCCACACCGTGCGCCTTGGTCAGTTGGTAGCGCACATACCAATCCTGGATCGAGCGCAATTCAGCCAGCGTCTTGTCCTTGGCCACCAGCGCGTACTGGTAGACCCAGCCGACACCGGTGGCATCGGGGCCTATTCCAGGCGTGATGCCTTTGGGCATGCGGCCGGAAGCAAAGTTCAAATACTCCAGCACGCGTGAGCGTGCCCAGTAGATGTCGGTGCCGTCTTCAAAGATGATGTAGACAAAAGACGCGCCGAAGAAGGAGAAACCGCGCACCACTTTCGATTTGGGCACCGACAGCATTGCAGTGGTCAGCGGGTAGGTGACCTGATCCTCCACCACCTGCGGCGCCTGCCCCGGGTACTCGGTATAGACGATAACCTGCACGTCAGACAGGTCTGGCAGCGCGTCAATCGGCGTGCGCAGCACGGCAAAGACGCCCCAGAGCGTGATGAACAGGGTGGAGAGCAGAACCAGAAAGCGGTTGCGCCCCGACCAGTCGATGATGTGGGACAACATGCTTACTTCTTGACGCTGGTGATGACCCATTCGCCCGGCGCGCGCTCGACAAACTCGAAGGCGACTTTGGCACCGGGCTTCAGGTCCTGCAGCAGCGACGCATTCGCCGCCTTGAATTCCATGGTCATCGCGGGCCACTTCAGGCTGGCCACCGGGCCATGGCTGAGTGTGATGCTGCCGTCCTTCACGTCGATGCTGTCAACGGTTCCTTGCGCCTGATGCGAGACCGCCCTGGATGCCAATGCACTTGCCGCCGGAGCTGCCGCCTTGGGAACCTCACCAAGTCCGCCCAGCGCAGCCTTGAGATTGCTCTCGGCGTCGATCAGGAAGTTGGCGGCCACCACCACCTGTTCGCCCTCTTTCACGCCGCTAAGTACCTGCACATGATTGTCGCTGCGCTCGCCCAATCTGACTTCGCGCGGCTCGAAGCGGCCCTCGCCCAGACTGATCAAGACGATCTGGCGTGTACCGCTGTCAATCACCGCCGCCAGCGGTACCGTGAGTACTTTGGTTTTGGCAGAAACCGCCACTTCAAGCTGGGCAAACATGGCGGGTTTGAGCAGCAGGCCCGGGTTCGCCAACTCCACACGCACCGGCACGGTACGCGTCTCGGGTTTGAGC
>CAIQVX010000115.1 GCA_903875275.1 uncultured beta proteobacterium
AGCTCAAGCGCCTGGCCGACTTCCACGCGCTGCACGCAGCAGAGGCGCCAGCGCAGCTCAAGCGCCTGCAGCAGGCCGTGATTGAGAACCGGAATGTGTTTGAAGTGCTGATGGACGCCGTGCGTGTCTGCTCACTGGGGCAGATCACCAATGCGTTGTTTGAGGTGGGTGGGCAGTACCGGCGAAACATGTAACTTTAGGATAAAAACTTTGCTTTTGGGAGTACACAAATTTGATGTCAGCAGTGTTGAATTTGCGTACTCGTATGGTTTCAGATAGTGCTATTTCATGTTGACTAACTGTAGGGGAGCAATGAATAATCGACAATCTATTCCTCATGATGACGGGGACTGAATCATGAGTCAAGCAGTGTGTCCAACAGTAAATTACCTTTGCTGGGAAAATTTGAATGTCGAACTACAAGGAAAAATTTGATCAGTTCTCATCTGAGTATCTGGTTGAGAGAAAAGCGCTTGGCTCTGAGCTGTCTGATGATGCACACAAAGCGATAGATGAGCTATTGACCGAGCGTGCTGCCCAAGCCTCTCCTGCAAAGGCGTTGCAAGAAAAAAATAGTCCGATTGACCAAACTAGCAAGAACCTATTCGATGGCCTACTTCGCTACACAATTGCGTGGTGCGTGACGGTCGGTCTATGGGGACTATTTACAAGTTACGGGGAATTGCGTGCACGCGATGTGACGCCACTCAACTCACTTGCAATCTCGATTTTGTTGGGGTTTGGTTTTGCGCTTTGGTGTGCTGGTGTGTACACCTTAATTCAGAACCAACTCAACCCGAAACGCAGGCCAATTCTGACTTGGACGCTCGGGTTCGGTACCTTTGCCGTGCTGAAACTGATTACCATCCTCATCTTTAAGTAGACGGCGTTAAGTTCTGGGAATGACTTGGTGTGTTCGCTGTGCCTAGAAGCATGGCTACCAAGAGAAATCTCAGATTCACGAGAGCCCATCAAGCTTCATATACTACTTGACTATCTCGGAAAACAGCTGCCTTCGGAACATTGCGGTTTTGATTCAATGAAGCTGCTCACGAAGTAGTTGCCCGAAATCGTAGGCGCTGAATTCCACTGTTTTTCCAGTGTAATAGTTGGCGCGGTGAAACTGTTTTTTACCGACTATCTTTTCACTTTCCGCCACTGCCAAAACAAATCCGCGTTGCTGAGTATGGCGGTATTGCATGTGGATGATCTCGGCTTCCAGCAGGCGCATGGCACTGGACGCGGCAATTACGATCAGCGGTGAAATGCTGGGGTTGCTGATTTCCCCGATCACGTGGTCTGCTTCTAACCCACCGGCAATCGGAAGTTCCACGCTATGCTGCACCGGCATCTTTAGCGTTTCGCATACTTCTTGCACCACTTGTGCAACACGCTCTTTGAAATCACTCGGGCTGCGCTCTTTTTGCGATGTGGCCAAGGCAAACAGCTGTTGCGATGCAGCAGCCACATGGATGATGTAGGGTGCGATCAATCGTGCTTCATTCACCTCTGCCTTGATGACTTCGTCGTCATCAAGCTCAATACGAGAGGTCATCTGCATTTCCTCTGCCCAGCGGCTGATGGACTCGGAAGCAACGTCACCACCATGCATCGACGCATAAAGTGCAGCCTCCCCGTTTTCATCGATTTGAAAATACCCATTTCGCGGTCGCACACGCACGATCACTTTGTCACTGCCGCCTGGGTATTCCAACGGAGTCACCACGCGCTGGACACCATTGGTATCTTCGTGTACTTCAAACAGCGCGCAAATGGTGCGCTTGAGATCGGGCATCAGTTCCATAGCCCGCCTTCCTTGCCCATTGCAATGCCGCAGGCTGCACAGAACCGTTCGATCAGGCTGCCTCGATCCTCGTCCACTCGCGGATCGAGGTCATCGCGACCCGACAGGGCCAGTTCCGGCGCGCCGGGCAGCAGGCGAGACGCAAAATTCAAATCTGTATTGCAAGGCAACTTGGCATGTACGCGTTTGTGGCTAGGGTGAAAGTGCATTTCAAATAACGGAGACAGTCCACCATCGCCGAGCACACAGAATAGATAGGCAAGAAAAGCACTGTCGGTACGCAACTCACCATCTCGCCAAAGAAAAACTACGCGGTGCGAGTCAGACACCTCAATGAGTTCAGTCGCCTGTACCCGTGACCCGCCCATTTTGTGCAAGGGTTTGGGGAGTTTGCCGCGCTTGATAGTCTTGAACAACGGCACGCCAATCAACCGCTTGGCAACGGCTTTGTGGGTGGCGAGTTCTTTCGGGGTCATACAAGTGGCAATGGTAGCAGGCGCCTGGTGTGATCGATATCGGGGATACCCCCGTCCAAATCGGATCGGGCCAACGAGACCAGCTACCTCCGCAGCCGCATCCAGGCGGACGAGTCAATCCACTCCGAAATACTGAAGCGCCTGCAGCAAGCCGTGATTCACAGCCAGAGAGTGTTTGAGGTACTGATGGACGCCGTGCGCGTGTACTCACTGGGAAGATCACCAATGCGCTGTTCGAGGTGGGTGGATAGTATCGGCGAAGCATGTAGCTTTGCTGGACAGATCTTTAGCTCTGTCCCCAAATCGAAACGGGATGTTTGTGTGGGCTGAGGACGCCGCAAAGGGTGACTCCGCGAATGTCCCCCGTCCTTCGGACTCCTCGTGATTTCGCTGCGCCACCCGCTGAAGCGCCATCGGCAACAAGCGTCGGTAGTTTGCGCTGCAAGCTCTTGATCACGAAGGGCTGAAATTGGGATGAACTTTTTTTCGACATGGCTATAGTGCGTGTACAAAACAAGGCTACAAGCCGTCTTCAGGGGGAGTCGATGTCCAATTTACCGAGCAACGTCCAGTATCATGAGCAAGTTCTGCTCTGGATATTGCGCTATAGAACTCTGGTTCGCTTGTCGTGAAGGCTATTGAGTCATTTGTCATTACTTATGGAGCACCGGCAAATGCGATCCGCGTTCGGAAGCGGGGGGATAAATATCTATGAAAACCGTTCCTAACAAGGCGCTGCATCGGACCGCAATTCCGCTGCGCTCTATTGCCACAGGTGAGCTTGGTCGTCAGGACTCTCGACTATGGCACTGCCAGCACTGATCTCCCAAGCCAAAGACTTAACCTTGTGGCTCCACGAGCACACGAATGAGAAGGATGTTCCAAACACGATCCGAGCAACCACCGGCCTGGCGATCTTCCAACTTGCGATGGACATCGCAGATGCTATCGTCGTCCTCTTAGACGCTCGGCTACCGGGACCAGCCTTGTCGCTTGCTCGGCCTCTGTTTGAGGGCTACGTCCGCGGCCATTGGCTTCTACACTGGGCGTCCGATACCGAGATTGAGAGCTTTAGCAACGGAATATGTCCGAAGTTCCCGCCCTTGTTGAAAGCCATTGGTACTGACGCTGAGTCGGGCGGAGCGTGGATCCACGCGAACAAGACCGCAAACTTGAGCGCATTCCATGATCTAACTCACGGAGGAAGCGAGCATGTCAAGCGCCGAATCACTTCAACCGCAATCGAGCCCAGCTATCCGGAATCGGAGTTGGAAGGGTTGCTGAAATTCGGGATTGAAGTTCGCATTCGCGTCGGTGCCGAGTTGCTTTCCCTAATCGGCAACGAAGTGGCAATCGAAGAATTGAACCAAAGGGCGTTAGCTTTCCGTGCCTCAGCGTAAGCGCGCCATAACACTGCGTTCGATGGGGCGCTCTGCCTATCGGCGGCGCGACCCTCAATTTAACGTTCGACTGCAAGTTCGTAGCGTTTGCCTAAGCTGATGTTTGTGTAGTCTATGGGATACAATATGAACATGCGCGTGGAAACGACCGAGGTCTACCTGGAATGGATCAACTCGCTCAAAGATCGTGCGGGTCGTGCACGAATTCAGGTGCGTGTTGATCGGCTCGTCCACGGGAATCCGGGGCAGCACAGAGTGCTTACTGATGGGGTTTGTGAGTTGAAGGTCGACTTCGGACCCGGATACCGCGTCTACTACACGGAGCGAGCGGGAGTTGTCATCGTTCTTTTGGCTGGCGGCGACAAGTCATCCCAGCAGCAGGACATCAGGGCCGCGGTCGCCTTGGCGAAAGGACTTTAGGAGTGTTTTATGGTCAAAGCAATGCCTAGCGCAATAGCGACACCCGCACGCCGGACGAAGACGGTTGTGTATGACGTGTCTGAACAGCTCCGGACACCTGAGGAAATGGCAGCTTATCTGGACGCATGGTTGGAAGAGGCTCCTGAGGACGCGGCAGGAATCGCGCGTGCCCTGGGCGATATTGCGCGAGCCAAGGGAATGACTCAGGTGGCTCGCGACGCGGGGCTAAGTCGGGAGAGCTTGTATAAGGCTCTCAGTGAAAGTGGCAACCCGACTTTCGCCACTGTCTTGAAGGTAGCGAAGGCACTGGGCGTGAGGTTCCACGCGCAGGTGGCCTGATAACAGGCAGTTCCCCCGCCGCCCTCAAGCCGCCAGCTTTGCGCTTGACGGCATGTTGCTCACCACGTCGGCCACTACACTACATTCCACGGCAGTGCCAGCACATCTTCGCTGATCCAACGGGCTTGCTCCACGGCGCACAGCATCAGGCCGCTGCCGATGCGCAGGTCGGGGTGGGCTTTGCGAAAGGCTTGCAGTCCGAGGGTTTGTTTGCGCGTGGGTTGGCTGGTGAGTTTGATTTCGATGGGATGCAGCCAGCCATCACGCTCAATGATGCAATCGACCTCGGCGCCGGTACTGGCGCGCCAGTGGTAGACGCCCGAGGTGCTACCGAGCAAAGCCAGTGTCTTGCGAACTTCGCTCACCATCGCGGTCTCGAACAGCGCTCCAAACAAGGGGTGGCTGCCCAATGCCTGTGGGCTGCTGAGCGCGGCGTGGTGACAGGCCATGCCGGTGTCCATCAGATAGCCTTTGGGGCTTTTGCTGACGCGCTTGATGTGGTTGGCAAAAAACGGGGGGAGTTCAAACCACTGGTAGGTGGCCTGCATCATTTTGAGCCAGC
>CAIQVX010000116.1 GCA_903875275.1 uncultured beta proteobacterium
CTGCTGTTTGCCGAAATCTGCCAGCGCGCCGGGGTGCCCGCCGGTGTCGTCAACATCGTGACTGGCGACGGCGAAGTGGGCCAGGCCATCGTGAATCATCCCGGTATCGACAAGTTGGCCTTCACCGGCTCCACCGAGGTCGGACGTCTGATCCGCAGCGCTACCGCGGGCAGCGGCAAGAAGCTGTCGCTGGAGCTCGGTGGCAAGTCGCCCTTCATCGTGTTTGAAGATGCCGATCTGGACGCCGCTGTGGAAGGACTGGTCGACTCCATCTGGTTCAACCAGGGGCAGGTCTGCTGCGCTGGCTCGCGCCTCTTGGTGCAGGAATCGGTGCAGGCGCGTTTTCTGGCCAAGGTGAAAGCGCGCATGGACAAGCTGCGCCTTGGCTCTCCGCTGGACAAATCCATGGACATCGGTGCGCTGGTGGACCCGGTGCAACTGCAGCGCATCACCGGTCTGGTTGAGGCGGCGCGCGCCGAGGGCTGCGAAATCTGGCAGTGTGCCTGCGAACTCCCTGCCGACGGCAGCTGGTATCCGCCGACCCTGATCACGGGCGCATCGGCATCCGCTGCCGTGGCACAAACAGAAATCTTTGGCCCGGTGCTGGTGGCGATGAGCTTTCGCACACCGATCGAGGCGGTGCAACTGGCCAATAACACGGTCTATGGTCTGGCCGCCTGCGTCTGGACCGAGTCCATCAGTCTGGCCCTTGACATTTCGCCGCAAATCAAGGCCGGTGTGGTTTGGATCAACACCGCCAATCAGTTCGACGCCGCCTGCGGTTTTGGTGGCTACCGTGAATCGGGTTTTGGTCGCGAAGGTGGCCGTGAGGGCATGTTCGAATACCTCACGCCGCTGGCGGAAGATGCACGCCCAGCCACCCCGCGTCGCGTCGTCAAGCCCGAGGGCGGCGGCAAGATTGTGGCGCCGCAGGCGCGTGGTGGCCCCTTCGATATTGACCGCACGGCCAAGCTCTACATCGGTGGCAAGCAGGCGCGGCCCGACGGCGTTTACAGCCGTTCCATTCACGGCGCTGACGGCGCCTTCCTGGCCGATGTCGGTGAAGGCAGCCGCAAGGACATTCGCAACGCTGTTGAAGCGGCGCACAAGGCTTCTGCCTGGGCCAGGGCGACAGCGCACAACCGGGCTCAGGTGCTGTACTACATCGCTGAAAACCTGGCCACGCGCGCGCCAGAGTTTGCAGCGCGCTTGCAGCACATGACAGGGGTCGCCGATCCCGAGCGCGAAGTTCAGGCTTCGATCGAGCGCCTGTTCTACTACGCCGCCTGGGCCGACAAATACGATGGCCTGGCGCACCAGCCGCCCATGCATGGCATCACGGTGGCGCTCAACGAGCCGCTGGGTGTGATCGGCATCATCTGCCCGACCGAGCAACCGCTGCTGGGTTTTGTTTCTCTGGTGGCTCCCGCTATCGCGCTGGGCAATTGCGTCATCGCTGTGCCTTCCGAAGCGCATCCGCTCTCGGCTACTGATCTGTACCAGGTGCTTGATACGTCTGACCTGCCTGGGGGTGTGCTCAACATTGTCACCGGCAGCGCCGACGAACTGGCGCGCGTGCTGGCCAGTCACAGCGATGTCGATGCCGTCTGGCGGCACGATGGCTCGGCGGCGGGTTGTGCCGAGGTCGAACGCCTGTCGGCGCAGTCGCTCAAACGTACCTGGGTCAGCGGTGGCAGAGGTCGTGACTGGTTTGACGCAGCCCAGGCCACCGGTCGGCCGGTGCTGGCGCACGCCAGTCAGGTCAAGAACATCTGGATTCCCTACGGGGTTTGAGCCGTGATCTTGCTGCCACAGGAAATCATCCGCAGGAAGCGCGACGGCGCTGTGTTGAGCCGCGCCGAGATCGAGTTCTTTGTGCGAGGCATCACCGATGGCAGCGTCAGCGAGGGTCAGGTCGCTGCCTTTGCCATGGCGGTCTATTTCAAGGACATGGTGATGGAGGAACGCGTAGCCCTGACGCTGGCCATGCGTGACTCGGGGCAGGTACTGGAATGGCGTTCGCTCGACCTGCCCGGACCGGTGATGGACAAGCATTCCACCGGCGGTGTGGGTGATGTGGTCTCGCTGTTGCTGGGGCCGATGGTTGCGGCTTGTGGCGGCTTTGTGCCCATGATCTCGGGTCGCGGCCTCGGCCACACCGGAGGCACGCTCGACAAGTTCGACGCCATACCGGGTTATTGCAGCACCCCCGACATCCAGAAGTTCCGCCAGGTGGTGAAGGACGTCGGTGTGGCCATCATTGGCCAGACAGCGCAACTGGCACCCGCCGACAAGCGGGTTTATGCGATTCGGGACGTTACCGCAACGGTCGAGTCGGTACCCATGATCACCAGTTCCATCCTGTCCAAGAAACTCTCCGCCGGGCTGGACTATCTGGTGATGGATGTGAAGGTGGGCTCCGGCGCCTTCATGCCCAGTTACGAGAAGTCACTGGAACTGGCGCACAGCATCGTCAGCGTCGGCAC
>CAIQVX010000117.1 GCA_903875275.1 uncultured beta proteobacterium
AAGCGCGAAGGTCTGGGAGGCGAGCACCAGGTCGAACGCCGCGTGGTAGCCCAACTCCTGAGCCTGATGGATGGCCTGAAGGCGCGCGGCCAGGTGATTGTGATTGCTGCCACCAACATTCCGAACGCCATCGATCCGGCCCTGCGCCGACCGGGGCGCTTTGACCGCGAGATCGGGATTCCGATTCCTGACCGTCATGGCCGGCTGGCGATCCTGGAGATTTACACGCGCGGCATGCCGCTGGCCAAGGACGTTGACTTGGCCCAACTGGCCGATATCACGCACGGCTTTGTCGGCGCCGATCTCGAAGCGCTGTGCCGGGAAGCGGCCATGATTTGCGTGCGTCGCATTCTGCCGGAAATTGACTTTGCCCAGGCCACGATCCCTTACGAGGCGCTGCAAAAACTCGAACTTGGCAAGGACGATTTTGTCGCCGCGCTGCGTGACGTAGAACCGTCGGCACTGCGCGAAGTCTTTGTCGAAGTGCCCAACACCGGGTGGGACGATGTCGGTGGACTCGAAGAGCCCAAGCGACTGCTGCGGGAGTTGCTGGAGTGGCCCCTGCAGTACGGCGAACTGTTTGAGCAGGCCGGGGTCAAACCGCTCAAGGGCGTGTTGCTGTGTGGACCGCCCGGTTGTGGCAAGACGCTGCTGGCGCAGGCGGCGGCCAGTGCGACCCAGGTGAACTTCATTTCCGTCAAGGGACCGGCACTGATGTCAAAGTACATCGGCGAATCGGAGCGCGCCGTGCGCGAGGTCTTTCAAAAGGCCAAGCAGGCAGCGCCATGCCTGGTCTTTTTCGACGAGATTGACGCTCTGGCGCCGCGTCGCGGCAGCGGATCGTCGGACGCCGGTGTCAGTGAGCGCGTGGTGGGGCAGTTCCTGGCAGAGCTCGACGGCGTGGAGAAACTCGCCGGCGTGTTGATTCTGGCGGCCACGAACCGGCCCGACATGATCGACCCCGCTTTGCTGCGTCCGGGGCGCTTTGACGTGACGGTTGAAATTGGCCTGCCAGACGAGCGCCAGCGTCTGGCCATTTTGCAGGTGCAGGCGCGCGGCAAGCCGCTGGCCAAGGGCGTCGATCTGCAGGCACTGGCGCTGGACACACAGGGCCTCAGCGGAGCTGATCTCGGGGCTATATGCAACCGTGCGGCGCTGAACGCGATTCGGGATCGCATTGCGCAAACGCCGGCGGCGGGTTCCAAAAAAGCGAAGCTGGCGGCACTGCAGATACAGCGCCACCATTTTGAAGCTGCGCGCAAGGAATTTCCCTCATGACAGGTGTTTACCTCTACTGCCTGGCGCGCTCAGATTGCCTTGCTGCCGACGGTGGCTTGCTGGGCCCGGCGCTGCCGGGCGTCGATGAAGGCTACCCGGTGACGGCACTGTGCGACGGTGACCTGGTGGCGGTCATCAGTGAAGTCGTGACTGGCGATTTCTCAGAACAGAACCTGCAGACGCTGGAGTGGATCGGTGCGCGTGCAACACGCCATGAGGCGGTCGTGGCGCGGACCATGGCGCACTCCCCGGTGCTGCCAGTCAAGTTCGGCACCCTGTACCACGGTCGCAGCAGCTTGAAGGACTTTCTGCTACGCCATCGAGCGGCGATTGAACGGGGCTTGACCAAACTGCGAGGCAAGAGCGAGTGGAGCGTCAAAGGCTATCTGTTGGAGGAAGATGCGCGCAGGATCATCGCTGTTGAAGACAGTGAAGTTCAGGCACGTCGCGCCTCGCTGTCGCTTTCTCCGGGTTTGCGCTACATGCAGCAAAAGCAGCTTGACGCTACGATTGACGCAGCGCTGGAAAGGGGGTTGAGTCGGGTCAACCAGGATTTACAGGCGGCGCTGACTCGGTATGCTCTGGAATCGATGTTCATGCGCCTGCACACCAGCGCGGTAACGGGCCGCGCTGAGCGCATGGTCTTTAACAGCAGTTTCTTGCTGACTGAGGAGATCCTGGAGGAGTTCAGGGCAGCCTTGTCACAGCAGCAGGAGGCTTACACGTCGATAGGGCTGACGCTGGAATTGCGTGGTCCGTGGCCTCCCTACAACTTTTGTCCCTCCCTCGCCGATGAGGTGGCATGAAAGAAACACCGTCGACCGTCGCAGTGCCCAGAAGCAGTGACAGCGTAGAGAGTAAAAGTACCGGCGATGGCTGGTATGAAAAGCTCTATCACATGTTGCTCGCGAATATTCCGTTCTCGCTGATCCTGATCGACTCTGCCCTGCACGTTGTCTCGGCCAATCGCAATTTCATAGAGAAGGCCAGACGGACCGAGGACAACACCGTGGGCAAGCGTATTCGCGAGGTGTTCCCCGATGCGATTCTGGAGTTCACCCAGCTAGAGGCCAAGATACGCAGCGTCTTTGAGGTCGGCGTCGCGCTGCCCGGTGCACAGATGACTTACCGTGCGCCCGGTGTGCCGATCCGTAGTTACTTTTACACGGTGATACCGATCAAGACCGACACTGCTGTCGAGCATGCGATGCTCGTGATGGACGACATTACTGAGAAGCTGCAACTCAGCGCGAAAGTCCGGATGGCAGAGCGGCACCTGGCCAGCGTGGTCGAGAGCGCCAACGAACTGGTGATTTCGACAGACCCTGCGGGCTGTATAACGAGTTGGAATGCGGCAGCTGAAAGAATCTCGGGCTATCGCAGCACCGTTGCGCGTGGGCGGTTGCTGGCCGGACTCTGTGAGATAGCCCGCAGCAAGGACATGGCGACCATCATCAAGCAGATGGTCGCAGGCGGCGTAGGTGAATTCTTCTGTGAGATCAACCTGATCTCGGCTTCCGGTGCGCTGATTCCGGTTGACTGGTCTTTTTCACCCATCCGTGACGACTCAGGCCAGGTCAGTGGCATTGTTGCTGTGGGTCGCGACCTGGTGGAAAGGCGTGCCCTGGAGCAGCATCTTTACCAGAGTGAAAAATTGGCTGCCCTGGGCGTCATGGCAGGCGGCATTGCGCACGAACTGCGTAATCCACTGTCGGTGAGTTTTTCAGCCGCGCAATTTCTACTTGACCCGACTGACGATCCGGCTTTTCAGAAGGAGTGCGTGGGCAAGATCCTGCAAGGCATTGAGCGATCATCCCTGATTATCGAGAACCTTCTGCGCTTTGCGCGTCCGCCGTCGAGCAATCAGGCGGATACCTTGAACCTGGTGACCGTCGTGCGCGAGACACTGAGTGTTCTGACGCCGCAAGCCAAGTTGCAGAAAGTCAATCTGATCGAGCACTACGCGGAAACCGAACTGCCGGTTACCGGCAACGCCAATTTGCTGCAGCAGGTCATTATGAATCTGGTTCTGAATGCCTATCAGGCTGTGTCAGGTGGAGGCGACGTCAGTGTCTTTACGCGCCGTGAGGGCGATCAGGCTGCGGTTTTTGTTCGCGATACAGGTTGTGGCATCGCTCCGGCCCATTTGAGCCAGATTTTTGATCCGTTCTTTACCACGCGCCCGGTCGGGCAGGGTACCGGTCTGGGTCTGTCTATCTGTCACACCCTCGTCAGGCAGCATGGCGGCGTCATTGCGGTGGAAAACAGTGTCGAGGGCCAGGGCAGCACCCTGGTGGTACGTCTGCCATTGAGAGTGAGTGTCTGATGAAACCTTCACCCAAATTGCTGGTGGTTGATGACGAAGAGGACGTGCGTTGGGCACTTAAGATGGTCCTGGCCAAGAGCGGCTTTGTCGTTGACACCGCCGGCAGCGGCGCCGAGGCCCTTTGCTGGTTGAATGAACATTGTTGTGATCTGATCTTGCTCGATGCCAAACTCGGCGATATAGAAGGCGTAGAACTGGCGCGCCGCATCCGTAGTGAAACCGACAGCCATGCGCCGGTGATTCTGGTTTCAGGCTACTTTTACAAGGACGACCGCCTGATTCAGGACAGTCTCACCATCGGTCTTATCGCCGCGTTTGTGACCAAGCCTTTTCGGCACGACGAAATCCGCGATACCGTGCGCAGCGTGTTGGCGGCAGCCTGAGCGACAGGACATTGTCTTCCCAGTTCCTAGTGAACGCCGCCCTAGCTATGGCATTCATTCCATAGTTTTACTGACTTTTGTATCAAAGCAGAAGCTCTCGTCCGAACGCATTCATTCGAATCGGATCCCGCTTGCTGATGATTGTCGGAATTTGTCATTTTCTGATGGTTTGAGTTTGTTTTTGCCACGCTGGCCTACTTGGCACGATCGGTGCGTTACAACATGTAACGAAGGGTTTAGCCCCGTACTTCGTGTCTGGAAAGCGTTTAACAGGGGTGCAATACGTTAGGAGATTGAAAATGGCAAAGGTACAAAAATCAACGGACTCTTCGAGTTTGGCTGAAGTTGTTGACCGCATCTTGGACAAGGGTATCGTGATTGATGCTTGGGTCAAAGTGTCATTGGTCGGTAT
>CAIQVX010000118.1 GCA_903875275.1 uncultured beta proteobacterium
CCTCGGGTCAGGTCGTCAAGGAAGAGCAACCGGTCTATGGCCGCATGTTCCAGGTGCCGTTTTCGGAACGCATTCGCAATGAACTGCATGTGCCAACGATTGCCGTGGGCAACATCTTCGAGGCCGATCACGTCAACACCATCGTGGCGGCTGGCCGCGCCGACCTGTGCGCGCTGGCGCGTCCGCACCTGGCCGATCCGGCCTGGACGCTGCATGCGGCGGCCGAGCAGGGTTACGCTGGCGTCACCTGGCCGAAGCAGTACATCGGTGGCAAGGTGCAGCTTGAACGCAATCTGGAGCGCGCCGCTCAACTGGCGCTGAACGCCTGATGGGCGAGGCGCGTCACGCACTGGTCACGGGTGGCGGCCGCGGCATCGGCGCAGCGATTGCTTCGGCGCTGGTCGTCGCTGGGCACCGCGTGACCATTACCGGGCGCGACGCCGCACGGTTGGCGAGTCTCGCCGGGGCGCTTGGCGAAAATTGCCACGCGCTGAGCATGGACGTGACCGAACGCGCGTCGGTTGACGTGGCGCTGACACTGGCGCGCCAGCGTCTTGGTCCCGTTGAAATTCTGGTCAACAATGCCGGCCAGGCTGGCAGTGCGCCGTTCATGAAAACCGACGCCGCGCTCCTGCAGGACATGCTGGCTGTCAACCTCGGCGGGGTTTTCAACTGCACACAGTCCGTCTTGCCCGACATGCTGGCCGCCAAATGGGGGCGCATCGTCAACGTGGCTTCGACCGCCGGCCTGCGCGGCTATGCCTACGTCAGTGCCTACAGCGCTGCCAAGCATGGTGTGATTGGCCTGACGCGCTCGCTGGCCCTGGAGTTGGCCGGCAAAGGTATCACCGTCAACGCCGTCTGCCCCGGTTACACCGAGACAGATATCGTCAAGGAAGCTATCGCCAATATCATGGCGAAAACCGCGCGCTCGGAAACCCAGGCGCGTGCCGAGCTCGCCAAATCCAATCCGCAGGGGCGGCTGGTGCAGGCCGAAGAAGTGGCCAATGCTGTGCTTTGGCTGGCCAGCGAAGGCGCCACCAGCATCACCGGGCAGGCCATTGCCGTTGCCGGTGGCGAAGTGATGTAGTCAAGAACACAGAAGGAGACACCGTGTCAGAACTTTCCATGCAAGACAACAAGCGCCCTTTTCGGGACTACCCGGCACGCCACTTCAAGTGGTCGTGTGACGGCGATGGTCGTGTTGCCACCATCACGCTGAATCGACCGGACAAGAAAAATCCACTGACCTTCGAGTCCTACGCCGAGTTGCGGGATCTGTTTCGCAGTCTCCAGTACGCCAGCGACGTGCGTGCGGTGGTGTTCACCGGCGAAGGTGGTAACTTTTGCTCGGGCGGCGACGTCTTCGAAATCATCGAACCCTTGACGCGCATGACCATGCCCCAGCTCCTTGAGTTCACGCGCATGACAGGGGACCTGGTGAAGGCGATGCGCCGCGCGCCGCAACCCATCATCGCAGCCATTGACGGCTTTTGTGCCGGTGCCGGTGCGATGGTGGCGCTGGCCTCGGACTTTCGTCTGGGCACGCCCAACGCCAAAACCGCCTTCCTGTTCACACGCGTTGGCTTGGCCGGCGCCGATATGGGCGCCTGTGGTCTGCTGCCACGCATGATCGGACAGGGGCGCGCCAACGAATTGCTCATGACCGGTCGTGTCATGAGCGCCGAGGAGGGTGCCAACTGGGGCTTTTTCAACCACCTGCACAGCGCTGAAGAACTGCTGGTCAAGGCACGCGAACTGGCGCGCAGCCTGGCCGACGGTCCCTGGTTTGCGCACACCGTGACCAAGACGATGATCAACCAGGAATGGGCGATGGGCATCGAGGAGATGATCGAGTCCGAAGCGCAGGCGCAGGCCATCTGCATGATGACCGGCGACTTCCGGCGTGCCTTTGAGGCGTTTGCCGCCAAGCAAAAACCGGCCTTTATGGGCGACTGAGGAGACAACTCATGGACCGCTCTTTTCTCGACTTGCCCTTTTACGAGCCGCAGCATCGCCAACTCTCCAACGCGCTGCTTGAATGGACCGGGCAATGCCCACCCATCGACCATCATGACACCGACAAGGCCTGCCGCCGCCTGGTGCGCGAGCTCGGCAGCGCCGGCTTTCTGCGCTACTGCGTCCCGGCGGAGTTTGGTGGCGCCTTGCCCGAACTCGACTCACGCTCCTTGTGTCTGGCGCGCGAAGTACTGGCCTACCACGACGGTCTGGCTGACTTTGCGTTCGCCATGCAGGGTTTGGGCACCGGCGCCATCACGCTGGCAGGCTCCACCGGGATGCGGCAGCACGTCCTGCCCAAGGTGGCCGCTGGCGAGTGGATTGCCGCCTTCGCTCTGACCGAACCACTGGCTGGCTCCGATGTAGGCGCCATGTCCTGCAGCGCGCGTCTGGAGGGAGACCACTACCTCATCAATGGCGAGAAGACCTGGATCTCCAACGGCGGTATTGCCGACGTCTACACGCTGTTTGCGCGCACCGGCGAAGCGCCTGGAACGCGAGGCATCACGGCTTTTGTCGTGACGCCCGACATGCCGGGCTTCGAAGTGGCCGAGCGACTCGAAGTGATGGCGCCACATCCACTGGCGCGGCTCAGGTTCACCAACATGAAAGTACCGCTGGCCAACCGGCTGGGGGCTCCGGGCGAAGGCTTCAAGGTGGCGATGCGCACGCTCGACATCTTTCGCTCGTCCGTCGCGGCAGCGGCGCTGGGCTTTGCACGTCGCGCCATGGACGAGGCGCTGCTCCACGTGCGGCATCGCCCGATGTTCGGTCAAACGCTGGCCGATTTTCAGATCACACAGTCCAAACTCGGCGAGATGGCCACCGACATCGACGCCGCCGCGCTGCTGGTGGCGCGTGCCGCCTGGCGGCGCGACGTGCAAAAGCTGCCGACCACGCGCGAGGCGGCCATGGCCAAGATGACGGCCACTGAGAACGCCCAGCGTGTCATCGACGCTGCGGTGCAGATGCATGGTGGGCAGGGCGTGCGCATTGGCGTCAAGGTCGAGTCTCTTTACCGCGAGATTCGCGCTTTGCGCATTTACGAAGGTGCGACCGAGGTGCAAAAACTGATCGTAGGCCGCGAGTTGCTGAAGGAACCGGTATGACACACAAGATGCTGCAACCCGAAGGCTGGCTCGCCCCCCGGGGTTACGCCAATGGCATTGAAGCCAGCGGACGCCAGATCTACGTCGGTGGCCAGATTGGCTGGAACGGGCAATGCCAGTTCGAGACCGATGACCTGGTCGCACAGATCAGGCAGGCACTGAGCAACTGCGTCGTCGTCGTGGCTGCGGGCGGCGGCCTGCCGGAGCACATCGTGCGCATGACCTGGTACCTCAAGGACAAAAAAGAGTACGTCGCCCGCTTGAAGGAGATCGGCGCCGTCTATCGCGAAGTCATGGGTCGCCACTACCCGGCGATGAGCGCCGTTCAGGTCGCGGAC
>CAIQVX010000119.1 GCA_903875275.1 uncultured beta proteobacterium
CATCAACAACAAGCATGCACACAAGGCGATCGAGAAGGGTGCCGATGGCCTGATTGCCGTTGCCGCCGGAGCGGGGGGCCACGCCGGTGTCAAGAGCCCCTTTGCCTTGATTCAGGAAATCCGTCAGTGGTTTGACGGGCCGCTGGCGCTGAGCGGTTCCATCTCCACCGGTGATGCCGTGCTGGCAGCGCAGGCGGCCGGTGCCGACTTTGCCTACATCGGTTCAGCCTTCATCGCGACCCAGGAAGCGCGCGCCTCCGAGGCCTACAAGCAGGCCATCGTCGATGCCGATTCGGACGACATCGTGTACAGCAACCTGTTCACCGGAGTTCATGGCAACTATCTCGCGCCCAGCATCCGCAACGCTGGACTCGACCCGGCGCACCTGCCCGAAAGTGACCCCAGCAAGATGAATTTTGGTGGTGACAAGTCCAAAGCCTGGAAAGATATCTGGGGCTGTGGCCAGGGCATTGGCTCCATCACTGAAGTCCAGAGCACCGCCGACTACGTGGCTCAACTCAAGCGCGAATATGCGGCAGCCCGTGCACGCCTGCAACTGGGTTATCGCTGACCTGCTGACGCCCTGAACTTTCGAACCGAATAGACCAGAAGGAAGAGCACCGCCGTCACTTCAAATGCCGCACTGAGAACGTGCTTGGTGCTGGTGAAGAAGGAAGCCACAGCGACCTGTCTGGCTGAGAGTTCGGGGTACTGCAACAGCATCGCCGTGATCTGGGCGTTTTCGCACAGGTCCCACAAGCCGGCAGCTACCGGGATGAATGCCGTCATCCACAGGGACTCGCTTGGGCGGAATCGGTACAGCAGTCCGGAAAAAAACGTGACGTACAGCGCAGGAAAGAGCGTATCAACCGTCGGACTGGCCAATGCGTAAATGATTCTCCCTTGCGCGCCATATTTCTGCATGGCCTGCTGGATTTCGGCGAGATCATAGGACAGCTTCAGATCGATCATCTGTGCATTGATGGGCAGTGCCGGAAAGACCGCGAGCACCATCAGCAGCACACACAGAAAGCTCACAAGGAGTGGCCTGGTCCCGGCCGCAAACTCGAAGTAGCGACGAAACAGCCTTCGCATGGCAAATCAGGTCGGCCAGATCGAGTCGTGCTCCGGCACCATGGCGCGCCAACCGAGTTCGTTCTTGATCCGCATGCGAAGCTGATCCGACGCGGCCAGTTCACCGTGGACCACATACACCTGGTCCGGCGCTTGCGGCATGGTACGCAACCAGTCCAGCAACTGCCCGGCGTCGGCATGCGCTGAAGCCGACTGCAATTGCACCACCTCGGCACCGAGTTCAACATCCCGCCCGTGAATACGCACCGACCGGGCTCCGCTTGCGAGCGTGGCGCCGCGCGTGCCGGGTGCCTGATAACCGGTCAGGATGACCATGTTTTTGTGATTGCCCGCATAGTGTGCCAGGTGGTGCAGAACGCGCCCGCCGGTCGCCATGCCACTGGCAGATAGGATCACCATGGGTCCGTGGCGACTGGCCAGCGCCCGCGATTCGTCCGTACTGTTGACCATGGTGGCACAGTGCGTGAGTGCATGCGTTTCCCTGGCGCTCAGGCGGTGCTCGCCGGGATGCTGCTCAAACAGGTGGGTCGTGTGCACAGCCATCGGGCTGTCCAGAAAAACCGGCAACGAGGTCGGTATCTCGCCACGCAGTTTCAACAGATGAATGGCATGCAGCAAGGCCTGAGCACGTCCCACCGCAAACACGGGCACGACCGCCACGCCACCGCGGGAGGCCAGGCGCTTCAGGGCAGGCGCCAGTTCCGCCAGCACATTCTCTTGCGGGTGCTCCCGCTCACCATAGGTCGATTCGATCAGGACCGTGTCGGCGGCTGGCGCCTTGTCCGGTGGGTTCATCAGGAGATCATCGGGTCGTCCCAGATCTCCGGAAAAAAGAATGCGACGGCCACCCACTTCCAAAAGCACACTGGATGCGCCCAGAATGTGCCCGGCGGACGAAAAGGTAGCGCGCCATCCAGGAATCGGCGCAAATGTCATGCCGAACTCCAGCACTTTGAGCAAGGGCAGGCAATCGAGCGCATCCTGACGTGAGTAGAGCGGCATCGCCGGAGCGTGTTTGGAGAAGCCATGGCGATTGGCGAAAGCCGCGTCTTCCTCCTGGATATGACCGCTGTCGGGTAACAGAATGCGGCAGAGGTCGCGGGTACCCGCGGTACAGTAGACGTGACCCATGAAACCCTCTTTGGCCAGCAGCGGCAGGTAGCCGCTGTGATCGAGGTGCGCGTGGGTCAGAAGCACGGCATCGATCTGGTCCGGTGCCACTGGCAATGGCGTCCAGTTGCGTAGACGCAGCATCTTGTAACCCTGGAACAGGCCGCAGTCCAGCAGCAGCCGCTGCTCGCCGTGCTGCACCAGATACTTGGAGCCGGTGACGGTACCGGTACCGCCCAGAAAACGGATGCTGACGGTCATGCGAATGGCTCCGGTTTGTTATTGAAACAGGCTAACTGAAAAAGCTCTTCAAGCGGTTGGTCCAACTGTCGCCGCTGGGCAGGTGCTTGCTGCCACCTTTTTTCAGGGATTCATCGAGTTCACGCAGCAGTTTTCTTTGATGCTCACTCAGTTTCACTGGCGTCTCGACCGTAATGTGGCAATACAGGTCGCCCGGGTAGCTCGAGCGGACGCCCTTGATGCCCTTGCCGCGCAAGCGGAACTGTTTGCCGGTCTGCGTACCCTCGGGAATGTCAATGGCCGCTTTTCCAGCCAGCGTAGGGACGTCGATCTCGCCACCCAGCGCCGCAGTGATCAGGCTGATCGGCACCGAGCAGTGAATGTCATCACCGTCGCGCTCAAAAATGTCGTGCTTCTTCAGGCGGATCTCGATGTACAGGTCACCCGCCGGGCCACCATTGGTGCCCGGTTCGCCATTGCCAGCGCTGCGAATGCGCATGCCACCGTCGATGCCGCCCGGAATCTTGACTTCCAGCGTCTTTTGCTTCTTGATCTTGCCCTGACCATGGCATGCCGTGCAGGGGTCGGGAATCACCTTGCCGGCCCCGCGGCACGTAGGGCAGGTCTGCTGGACGCTAAAGAAGCCCTGGCGCATCTGTACCGCGCCTGAGCCACTGCAAGTGCCACAGGTCTTTGACTGGGTCCCGGGCTTGGCACCACTACCCTTGCAGGTGTCGCAGGTCTCCCAACTCGGGATTCGAATCTGGGCATCTTTGCCGCCGGCGGCTTCTTCCAGACTGATTTCCATGGCATAACTCAGGTCGCTGCCACGAAACACCTGGCGGCCACCGCCGGCACCGCGACCGCGCTGCTGGCCGAACATGTCGCCAAAAATGTCGCCAAAGGCCTCGGCGAAACCGCCATAACCCTCGGCACCCGGGCCGCCGCGCATATTGGGATCGACACCGGCATGGCCGTGCTGGTCGTAAGCTGCGCGCTTTTGCGGATCCGACAGCATCTCATAGGCTTCCTTGGACTCCTTGAACTTTTCCTCCGCGATCTTGGATGAGTCTCCCTGGTTGCGGTCAGGGTGGTGCTTCATCGCGTGTTTGCGATAAGCCTTCTTGATCTCTTCGTCCGATGCGTTCTTGGGGACACCAAGAACTTCGTAGTAGTCTCTTTTTGCCATGGTCTCTCAGTGCTTCGGTTCAACACAAACGCCGCGTTGAACCCTGGAGGTGTTCAACGCGGCGCCTGATCACAATGTCCAGAACGGTGTTCAGTCCGGGTATCAGCCCTTCTTGACTTCCTTCACTTCGGCATCAACAACATTGTCATCGGCCGCGTGGGCTGACCCCTGGGCACCCGGCGCTTCGCTGGCACCGGCATTTCCAGCAGCCCCTGCTTCGGCGGCCTGCTTGGCCTGCATGTCGGCGTACATCTTCTCGCCCAGTTTCTGACTGGCCGTTGTCAAAGCGGTGTTCTTTTCCTCGATGGAGGTCTTGTCGTCGCCCTTGATGGCGTCTTCCAGACTCTTGATCGCCGCCTCAATTTTTTCCTTCTCACCTGCTTCGAGCTTGTCACCGTATTCGGTGAGGCTCTTCTTGACGCTGTGGACATTCGCGTCGGCCGTGTTTCTCGCTTGCACCAGCTCGAGTTTTTTCTTGTCGTCAGCGGCGTTCAGTTCGGCATCTTTCACCATCTGCTGAATCTCGGCCTCACTCAGACCCGAGTTGGCCTTGATCGTGATCTTGTTCTCTTTACCTGTGCCCTTGTCCTTTGCGCCCACGTGCAAAATGCCATTGGCGTCAATGTCAAACGACACCTCGATCTGCGGTGTGCCGCGGGCTGCCGGCGGGATGCCTTCAAGGTTGAATTCACCCAGCATTTTGTTGCCCGCAGCGATCTCGCGCTCGCCCTGAAACACCTTGATCGTCACCGCTGGCTGATTGTCGTCGGCGGTCGAGAAGGTCTGGGCAAACTTGGTCGGGATGGTGGTGTTCTTGGTGATCATCTTGGTCATGACACCGCCAAGGGTTTCAATGCCCAACGAGAGCGGGGTGACATCCAGCAGCAAAACGTCCTTGCGGTCACCCGAGAGCACTTGCCCTTGAATCGCTGCGCCCACGGCGACAGCCTCATCAGGGTTGACGTCCTTGCGCGGTTCCCTGCCAAACAGTTCCTTCACCTTCTCCTGGACCTTGGGCATGCGTGTCATGCCGCCGACCAGGATGACGTCGTTGATGTCGGACACCTTGACACCAGCGTCCTTGATGGCCGTGCGGCACGGGCCGATGGTGCGCTCAATCAGTTCTTCCACCAGCGACTCAAGTTTGGCCCTGGTGAGCTTGATGCTCAGGTGCTTCGGACCGGAAGCATCGGCCGTGATGTAGGGCAGGTTGATGTCGGTTTGTGCGCTGCTGGAGAGTTCGATCTTGGCCTTCTCGGCCGCCTCCTTCAGGCGCTGCAGTGCCAACACGTCCTTGCCAAGATCAACGCCTTGTTCCTTCTTGAACTCGGCAATGATGAAGTCGATGATGCGCTGGTCAAA
>CAIQVX010000120.1 GCA_903875275.1 uncultured beta proteobacterium
ATGTAGGTGCGGTAACCGCTGTCCTTGAGCAGCGTGGCCACCGTGACCACACGCTGGTTGAGCGAACCCAGGTAGCCGGGCTTGCCCAGATGTGACTGCGGCATGGTCTCGGTCAGGTTGCCCACGCCGTTGCGGTGGTTGTCCACACCCGTCAGCAGCATCGAGCGCGTTGGCGCGCAGGAGGCAGCCACATGAAAGTTGGCAAAACGCATGCCCTGGTACGCCAGCGCATCAAGGTTGGGCGTGGCAATCTCGCCGCCAAAAGCACCGACATCGCTAAAACCCCAGTCGTCCGCCACCAGCACCACGATGTTCGGTCGAGCCCGGTCGGCCGCCAGAACGGTCAGACAACTGCTCAGGGCCAGCACGCCGATCAGACAGCGCTTCTTCACGCTAATGCCTCCGTCAGTGCCGTGCCATGGTTCTTCAACAATGCCTCCTGTACCGCCCACAGACGGTCCTGGCCCCAGACCGCGCATTCGCCCACTTTAAATGAGGGCACGCCCCACAATCCGAGTGCAGCCATTTCCTGGCGATTTTGCTCTGCCACCTGTCGCCAGGCCTCATCCTTCAGCGCCTGCAGCCCATCATCCCAGGACAGGCCAGAGCGCTCGGCGATGCGGCGCAGGCCACGGTCGCTGCCAGCGTCTATCCCTTCGGCCCAGACCCCTTGCATGAAAGACAACACATAGGCCTGGCCCTTGCCTTGACGTTCCGCCAGAGGCATCAGCGCCAGGCCGCGCTCGGTCGGGCGCCCCAGCGGATCGTTCAATCGGCCAAAAGGAATACTTCTGACAAAGGCCTCACGCGCTGCGTCCTGGCTGATGTAGCTGCGCTTCTCGCGTGGCACCGGCAAACCGCGCATCACCATCGGCAACACATAGCGCAACCTGACCTGGGCACCGGTGCGTCGCCCCAGATCAAAGACGCGCTGCGCCACGATCGCCGAATACGGGCTGCGTAGTGAGAAAAAGAAGTCAATGGGCGCCGGACTCGGCAGCAACACCGGCGTGCTCAGATCCGCAGCGGGGACAAACATCAGGTCATTCACGCCCTGACGCGCCAGACCCAGGGCTTGCAGACGCTGCTCCAGATGGTGCAGGCGGTCAATACCCCAGTACCACTCGCCGGCGTAATGGAAAGTCGCACCCAGGTAATGGCCCATGCGCTTTCGCAAGTCGTTGGCCTCGGCCTGCTGCGCCTGGACCAAGCCCTGAACAGGGGGATTGGCCCGATCATCCGGCAATGCCCCGCGCCAGAGCGCAGCCGACAGCGGCCCCGCACGCTGCACAAAGTCGCCTGCCTCGATGGCTACCAACAATTGCGCAGCAGCCAGTGCACAGGCCTGCTCTGTTGGTTGCGCGCCAGCATCGTCAAATTCCAGACCCCAGTGGCGCGCCAGCAACTGCGCATCACGCCGGCTGTAGGCGATCAGCTTGGCGCGCTCGGGCGCGGCGTTGTCGGGTGGCGCACCCACCAGATGCGGCCGCAGCTCGATGTCGTAGCGAGCCAGCAGACGCGGCAGGATGGAGGCGGTCAACGCACTGTAGGGGTCATCGACCTGATGGAAGTAATGCAGCAGATGCGGCCTGGAGCCGCGCGCGCGCACTCGCTCGGCGCGCTCACGCTGGCGCAGCAGACGGTCCCGGGAAAGCAGGCGCTGGCTGATGGCCGGCATCAGCCAGCTCTTGATCGACATGGATCAAATCCGGCCCTTACCAGGCCTTCACAAAACGCAGGGACAGCGACCTCACCACCAGGGCATTGCGGGCACCGAAGTTGTCGCTGTACTGCAGATTGAACCCCGCATCCTTGCCCGGGATCTTGTACGACAGGAAGGGCCCAATGCCGTAGGTGTGATAGCGGTTGCCATCGGCCGGGGCGCCAACGCCGCTGTCATCCGTGACCTGTTGTGTCACCAGCAGATTGGTTCCAAAAGCCCAGTTCCCCGTGACCTTGACCGCGGCCACCTCGCCATAGAGGAAGTTGCCGCTGCGGTAATCGGTCTCGGTGTTGGTGCTGTTGATGCCGTAGGAAAGACGACCGGC
>CAIQVX010000121.1 GCA_903875275.1 uncultured beta proteobacterium
GCCGCAAAATTGCCGAAGTGGTCACCATCGGCCCGCCGCTGATGATGCGCGCCGTGAGCGATCTGACCAAGCCCTACGGTGTCAAAACCGTGGCCAGCCTGAACTCGATCATGGTGGACGCCACCGGCATGTGTGGCGCCTGCATGGTGCCGGTGACGATCGCCGGCAAGATGGTGCGCAAACATGCCTGCGTTGACGGCCCCGAACTCGACAGCCACATCATCGACTGGGACAAGTTCCTGCCGCGCTTCAACCAGTTCAAGGCGCAGGAGCAGGAGAGCAGGGTGATGCACGGGTTTGCGTGATCAGGCTCATACCGGTGAAAACTCGGGAATGGCACGAATCATAAATTCATCAAACAACGGAACGGTGAACGCCATATCACCGTGCGCAGGGCTATAGATCATTCCTTTTTTGATGAGCTTGGAACGTACCGGACCCATCCCCTTTACTGTCATTTTTAAAGCTGCTGCAATGTCGCCCGTCCGGTGGCTGCCCGGACCGAGGTGGGCCATTGCACGAAGGAAGTTCTTTTCTCCAGGTGTGAGCCGGTCATAGCGAACACGAAAGAAATTTTTGTCGAGCCGACGGGTCACCTCCGTTGTGGCATTGCGTACGATTTCCAGCGTGATGGGGCTGGCTGCTGCCATATTCCATGATTGGTACCCCCACTCCTGGATGAAATAGGGGTACCCGTGGGTTAGGCGAAACACCTCATGCAGCGCATCGTCGTCAAATTCAACGCCCACATCTCGCGCCGGGTCACGCAAAGCCATAGATGCCTCTGCTTCAGACAGCGCGCCAACGTCCGGGTAATTGAACAGCCGCTCTGCATACGATTTGGATTCTCCGGCCATGCCCGCAAGCACTGGCAAACCCGCTGCGAGCAACACCAATGGCAGTTGCTTTTGTTGCATTTTGTGCATCGCCATGATGAGCGCCCCAAGCTCTTTTTGGCTAAGGTACTGAATTTCGTCTATGAAGATGGCCACGGCAGTCTGGCGCTCAAGTGCCGCCTCTGCGATGGCTACAAACAGGTTTGGCAGGTCAATTTCCAGATCGCCGCTATCCGCAGTCCCTTTGGCTGGCTCGATGTCCAGCCCCAGCGCTACATCGTTGACCGTTAACTTGATGCTGCCGATAAAACTGCGCAAAACTGCCAGACCGCGTTTGACTTTGTCACCCGCACCTTTGAGGCGATCAAGCTCAAAAAGCAAACCCCGCAATGCCGGATAAATCAACTCAGCCAACGGCTTTTCTTCGTGCGCTTCCAGCAGGATCGTCTGATAGCCTGCGGCCTTGGCCATGCGTTCGATGTCGTTGAGTAATACGGTTTTTCCGACGCCACGCAAGCCGGTTAGCAAGAGACTTTTCTCCGGACGTTTTTGCATCACCCGTCCCAACAGGATGCGTGCTTGCTCAAGTAGCGGGTCCCTGCCAACCAATTCGGGTGGCGGTGCACCTGCGCCGGGGGAAAAGGGGTTGTCGATTGGGTTCATGGCTATCCCTAATGAAGTCTACGTAATTCTATCTGAATTTAATTAGAGTTTGTTAGACATTGTTAGGCATTGGGTAAGCCGACCTATGCAACCCTGAACACCTTCATCACCTCACCCTGAACTTGATCATGGTGGACGCTACCGGCATGTGCGGTGCCTGCATGGTGCCGGTGACGATTGCCGGCAAGATGGTGCGCAAGCACGCCTGTGTTGACGGCCCGGAGCTGGACAGCCACATCATCGACTGGGACAAGTTCCTGCCGCGCTTCAATCAGTTCAAGGTGCAGGAGCAGGAGAGCAGGGTGATGCACGGGTTTGCGTGAGAGGGTGTAGCCCTGAATCAGGCAGGTGCACCCAGCGTTTCCAGGCGTGTCAGCCAGGCATTGAAATGCGGGCAGCGTGCCCGAATGGCATCGAGGCCGATTTCTTTCAGCACGGCGACGGCGCTCGTCTTGCGAAAACCAATTCCGTAGCCTTCCAGCCGCTTGCTCGGATGCGTTTCCTTGCCGTGATTGATATTCTCCGGGCCGTCCGCTTCCTGGCAAGCGCGCTCCATAGTCCGTGCAATTTCGGACTTGCCGAAGAAGTCGGCCACCTTGCGGGGATTGGCAAAATACCAAGCCTCCAATTCATGCAGAGCAATGAATGGAATGAAGCGGGCTGGACTCCCCATGGTTGTCAAAAGTGCTGTTTCGACGTGGCGCACGTTGTCCAGCGGTGAGCCGGGCGGGCTGGGCAACTCTGAAAGCCCCGGAAAATCATCCGGCAATCCATACAAATCAAGCAAAGTCGTGACCCAGGCATCCGAATCCGCCAGCAGCGGTTGCAAGCTGAGCCGCACGTTTGACCAGAGATTGCCGCCGGTAAATTTTCTGCCACTGGCCAGGCGCTTGCTCACGACACCGGTTGCGCGTGCGTAAACACCAAAGTGCTGAAGGTGCGGCGCCAGGATGTTTTGAACGAACAGTTCTTCGGAATCACCCTCGGCGAGTACAAGAAGCCTCGTCACGGTCGACCCCCCAACACATTCTTTTCCCAAAGCTCGCCGACGCTGAAATTCTCCAGCCACATCTGGTAGTCGTGCGCTTTCAACCGGCGAAACAAACTCCCTCTTCCGTCGTGGTCGGCAACAATGACCTGCTCAATCGGAAAGTTGTCCAGCAGCGTCACAGACTGGGTTGCCACCAGAATCTGCGTATGCTCAGACGCTGCATCCAGCATTTCGGCAAGAAGGCGGATCGCCAAGGGATGCAGACCCAGTTCCGGTTCGTCGATCACGATCAGGCTGGGCATGCTCCACTTGGGTTGATTTAGCAGGGTCGCCAAACTCACAAAACGTAAAGTGCCATCCGACAAGGAATCGACGTCAAAGTAGGCATCAGAATTGCGCTGCTTCCACTCCAGCCGGATCGTCTGATCGTTACGACGCAAAGGTTCCAGCACAAAATCTTCAAAGTAGGGCGTGGCAAGCTGGATGATGGAAACGACACGTTTGTATTCGGTGGGCTGCTTCAACTTGAGCCAATACAGATACGCGGCAAGATTGGACGCGTCCTCGCGCAGATAGCGATTGTCATCAAGCTTGCAGGTCGATTTCACCGCCGCCGTAGCCGACGTGTCATGCAGGTGATACCGGCGCCAGCCCTCAATTTGTTGCTTCGCAGAAGGGAACTCACCGAGCTGGCTTTCGACGTCTTCTTCGGACAATTCCCCCCGTGCAAGCGCTTCTTTCAAGTGATGGTTCTCTTCATCCCGGAGTTGTTCTTCCAGATTGGAGAGGTCCGAACCGCCATCAGACCATTCCACTTCAGATTCAAGAATCGACAACCCTTCCTTGGCAACTTCAAGGCGATCCCCGGCAACCGGGATCAAGGTCTGTTCATAAGAAAATTCATCACCCTCGCAAGCAAAAAAGCAGGCTTTGGTGGATTTCTTCCCGTGGTAGAGCAAGCGATCCGCGCCGCCGAATTGTTTGACGAGCGCATCCAGATTTCCGAGCGTTGATGCTCTGAAAAACGACAAGGCACTCAACAGGTTCGACTTGCCCGAACCATTGGCGCCAATCAGCACATTGAGCGCACCCAGTTCAATGGTTTGTCGCTCAATAGATTTGAAACCGTGCACTGTGAGTTTTTTTATCATGTTGGTGTGGGGCACTTTCCCCTAAATTTTTCTCGCAAAGTCAGTCTTGGAATTGCTTCGAATTCGATTGCCTTGGTGTCACTATACAGGGCCAAAATGCCAACGCTATGGATCGAATTTTGGCAGTTATTTCTCTATTTCTTAACGCCCGTAAAGTTTCAATAGCGGCTCCAGCTCCGGTAACGCCAGCCAATGAACATGGTTTGTCTTTCTGGTGTCCTCATCAAAACCGTGATCAAACTGAAGGCCACCGTGAATGCTGAACAGATACCGGCCATGGCCCACGCTGTCTCGCAGCTCGTATTCAACAGAAAAGTGATTTGCACGCACCCCGCCTAATAGCACTTCCAGATCATTTTCAAGGGTCTGTTCGACGCTTGCCGTCGCACCGGTGGCAGGGCGCTCCAACACCAGGCGCAGGCACTGAAAATTGGTGTTCTTCGCTGCCAACTGCAGAAACGCTTCGAGTACTCGTCTGCGTCGTTGGTCCCATTGACCGGAATCAGTGCGCAGTCGAAAGAACCGATCCACCATGATCACTTCAGCCGATAACTCAAACAATGGCGCAGCGGATCGGGCGTAAGCTGCCGCCTGCATCGGCACGTGCGCGCCTACGCCCGATGGCCAGTCCTTTCCGACCTCGTAAAGTACATCCTGAAGCGTCTTAAGTCCGACGGCGTTTCCGGCTAAAGAGACAACATCCTCAAACGCAGCGGGGGAACTGGCCTTTGCTTTTTGGGCGTTTGCCGGCCAGCCAAGATGGCGTCGAAAGGGCTCATTGCACGCTAGCGCCACCTTGTTGCGACGAGCCAGCAGTTCCATGACCCGCTTTCGGTCCATGTCGCTGGCACTCGCAAAGTGCTGCCTCACGAAAAATTCCCAGTCGGGCGGGTACTGCGCGAGAAAGCGCCCGGCTTGCAGGCCAACCTGATCAAGCAACAACTTCAGTTCGCGCCAGTCACATGGCGCATCCGGGTCTACGGCGTATCGTTCATTCACCAAACAACTCCATCGAGCGTTCCTCGAAAAATCCGGCAGGCCAGCGATCAATGAAATCACCGTCGCGCGATATGCGAAGTTGTTTGACTTTGGTGGTGCCGTCTGATTGTGGGTCGAAATACAGGACGGCGACGTCATCTGGCGTGACCCGCAGCGATTTCTCCTTCACCTGGCCTTCCGTCGTTTCACGGATACGACGCAGAATGCGCAAAATCAAATTTTCGCTGTGCGACTCAATGAGTGCAGCATGCCCCATGTTCTTTGCGGTGATAAATACATCAGCCAAATCGCACTGAGCTGCGGGGTGCAGGTGTAATTCCGGTTGCTCGATGACCGACCACGTATCGTGCCAAAGTGCCACCAGGATAGGAAACAGGTAGCTAAAACCGCTGCCAACATCTCCAAATTCATGGGAGCGGCCCTGTGAGTCAACCAAGTGAATACTGTAGACGAATTCGTCCACTTCACAGACTGGTCTTCTCTTTTTGGCCAGTGGTGTGGTCATAAAGGCGTCAGCCCGCAACTTGTATCCTCGCAAAGAAGGTAGTGTGGACGTCAGCCAGTGATTCACTATTCGGTGATCTCTTCTTGGACTGACCGCCAACGTGGCGACTACTGAACCCTCAACTGCCTCATATTGACTAATGTCGGGGTCCCACATTATCTCGTCACCCAAATGCTTGCTCTTCGTCTCGTCAAATGAAAGCTGCAAAGCAAGCGCTGCATATGCAGATACCAAACGTGATTCGTCCGTGGTGGCATATTTATAATTTGTGCGACGTAAGGTCATTTCGGATGGAGCTAGGTGTTGCCTACTACCGCTTACATGCACCCGATGAAGCCCTGCTGATGCAAGCTGCAATAGCGCCCTGCACAGAATGCTAAGTTCTTCAAGAGTTTCTTCAATATCGCTCAGTTCAACGGGCCTGACTCGTTTTCGAGGCAATTGCGTTCCAGAGGATTGCTTGTCTGCTTCATTTTCCAACTCCGGTGTGTTGAACGCGTCGTAGAGCTCGTCTTCCATCCAAAAGTTGAACAGCTCCTGCTGATCTGTGTCCCAGTGAGAAGCGCAGAAAACGCCATATATGTCCAGATATCCGTCCCCTTTTCGAACATATCCCCTCACCGCAGGATCATTGTTCGTAGACGCAAATTCACACAACGACTTCAACTTTTGATCAGCGCTCCAAAACTCATGGGTGGGGTAGATGCGAAGTGGTCCCCGCTCGCTGTCTGTTTCAGTGTTGTAGTCATAGCCTTCATCTCCCTCCCTGCGAAATGATGAATCTCGGTAGCTACTTCGACCATCATCAAGTTCCCCCAGCCTAGATTCAAAAATCGGACTGCCGTCGATGGCAGCCCGAATGGCAAAAGGGAGATGATCTTCGCTCCGAATTCCTACGTCAATTTGAACCTCGTGGCCGACTAGAGCAGCAAGACTTTCGAAGTGAGTTTGCTGGAAAAACCCGTTCTTGTATTCCTTAACATCTCTATCCAGATGCTCTACCCAATCGGTTGGAACCGTGAAGGCCACACCTACACGCAAGCATGGGTATTTGTCGTTCTTGCCAGGGTCAGGGTAGGGATCTGGTATGCCACTGCCAGACTCCCGATTCAGCCACCGAAGAACTTTATTCATTATTTGCGGCCTTTGACGTCTGGCAATGTTTTCAAAAAGCCCAATGGCATCAATGACAGCGCTCTTGCCAGCCGAGTTCGGGCCATACAACATCGTCAACGGCTTAAGCGGTATGTAGGTCGGTTCCGCAATCGACTGGAAGCCGCTCAGAAACAGTCCTGTTGCGCGAAAACTAGCTTGATCTTTTTGTGTCTTCATAATCTAAAGTTCAACTTTTCTTGGGTACGTGATCGGCAGGTCCGGTCAGCCAAATCACTTGTAAATCACTCGATGCCGCTTAATGAGGAACTTGACATCACTGGCACTTGGTACAAGTCGTTCATATGGTCAGTTTCGAATTCAAAGATTGGGCCGTATTTGGCGCACGTAGGTGGCTTTGTCAATGCCTACGTGATGTAGAAAAGTCTTAAAGACGCCCGTGCTCACCGGGTCTCGCGTGGGAAGAATGAAGGCGCGTTGGTCCGGCCCTGTCCACTTCTGGTGGCCACCTTTGCCACTGGCCGCGTCCAGGCTATGTCGGAAGTGTCTGAGCGCGCGTTCAAGCTCGCGACGCGGCGGCACGTTGAACGTGGCCGGGTGACTTTGCAGGCGATCAGCAATGACGCCCGGGCCTACAAAGCGCAGCGGGATGTCTGCGGGCAGGAAGTCATACGGAAGTGCATGCGGAAGTGCATGCGGAAGTGGACCGATGAGCACGCTTTCAAGTGGCAGCGGAATGCCGGGTGCTGCGGTCCTTGGGTTGCCGGTGCTGAGTTGGTTGGCGAAAGTGCGCCAGGTGCCGGACCGATGGCCCAGCCGCCATTCCTGATACCCAGGTGGTGACAAATCCAGCGACGTTTCCACGACACGGTCCAAGCCCTCTGGATTTGACGACATGCACGCGACCACTGCCTGGATGCCGCGCGGTTTGAACCAGTTCCACGCAGACCAGTTGGCTAACGCCTCTTCGAGCCACTCGGGGGTTTCACGCCGCGCTTGATAGACGCGTTCCATGTAGCGCAGATGCCGGGGTTGCTGGGCGTTGAGCTCCTGCCAGGAGAGCGCGGCCTCGACCCGGGCGTGGAACAGTTCGTGGGTGTAGGTCAGGCCAAAGGCCAGCAGCGCGGCAAGGCTGTGTGACCCATGTACGCGCTGCGACCTGAAGTCGTCCAGAAAGCTGAGCGCAAGGTCGTCCAGTTTGCGGGCGTCGAAGTAGATGCCCCAGGTTCCTTCAGTCCAGACGTGATACGGCTGGAACCAGGCGATGGCTTCGAATCCCTGGCCCTCGACATCCTTGCGGACGTCGTCTACACGGCTGCGCAAGTCAGTCTGATCGAGTTGCAACTCGTCGAGCGCATCTTTCAGGTTGGTCGATTCCGGATCAAAGCCTTGGACTTGGACCGAGTCCTGTGCTGGCTGGATCACTGTGTCGAACTTGGGCTTGCCCATCTGCTCGCTGCGCGGGTTGCGTAGCGCCACAGGCAGTCGCCTTTGCACAGCCCATCGGACCTCGGGGTATGACGGCAGGCCTGTGTGGGGTGTCCATGAGACGAGGCCTTGCGCTCGGCGGGCAGCAGCGCCGGGAAGGATGCCGACGTAGTTGCCATCGCGGGACGGCGGCCAGCCGGATGCTGCGATTGCGGCAATGGCTGCGCGTGCGAGTTTTTCAGGGTCGCCTGATGTTGGCTGTGGGAACTTCGCGGCGCGGGGTAATGACGGCAGAAGCCGTGCGGCGGTCAACACGGGGCGCTGGGAAAAGTGCTCCATCGCCAGGTACGCATCAGCGACGTTTTTGTCTTTGTCCATAGCCGGTGTGCTGCTGAAAGACGCTTCGTTCTGCTGCTTCTTGCGCTGAATCCGAGCTTCGAATTCCGCAATCTGCGCCTGATGATCCAGCTGCATTGCATCGGCCTCGGCCTTCAGTGCCGCTGAGATCCAAGCATCCGAGGTAATCGGTTTTGCGCAACCCACAACCACGCACAGAGTCTTTTCGCCAGGCAACAAGAACATGCCGTGGCAATACGCGACTATCTTCGTTCCGGACTTTATCGGCTGCCCTTCGGGTTTGAGCTTGGCGGGGACCCATACAGCTTCTTCCACTTGGCCGCGCAATGTTTCCTTGCCGATCGCCGCAGCAAGCATTCGCGCCACCTTCTTTGTGGCATAAACAGTGACTTCACGCATGCCCATGGAGATGAACTCCACGACGTCAGGGTCGTTGACCGATACATCAATGCAAAAAACGTCACGCGACGCCGTCCACGCGATGCCGGGGGGAATCCAGCTTTGCAGGCGAAGGGGTCTGCTGCTTGGACCGCTCACGGGATCACCCCACCACGAACCGCAGCTTGCTGGTGTCTTTGAGCAAGACGAATTTGATTTGCATTGTCCCAACTTCCTCGATCAGGCGATGCAGTTTTTCTGTCACCATTCCTACTGAAATCAAACATACCGCCCCGCCGCCTCATGCAAAGCCCGCTTGATCCGGCTGCGCAAATCGGGCGGTGCCAGCACTTCCACATCCGCGCCATAGCGCAACAGATCGCCCATCAGTTCGCGCTCGTCGGAATACGGAATCTCCAGCACATAGC
>CAIQVX010000122.1 GCA_903875275.1 uncultured beta proteobacterium
CTGGTGTCGGGGCTGCGTAGAAAGCCGAAGCCGTCCGGCAGGATTTCCAGCACGCCGTCGGCAATGATCTGCTCACCGGTGCGGGCACGCTTCTTGATGATGGCGAACATCAGCTCCTGCTTGCGCATGCGGCCGGTGTTTTCAATCTCAAGCTCTTCAGCTTGCTTGAGGACTTCGGACACGTGCAGTGCCTTGAGTTCGTTTAGGTGCATGGAGTGGCTAACAAGGGTTGGAACGAATACGGGGGGAGGTTTGCTGAGGTGGGGGGCTCTGGTCCACCTCAGGCTGCTAAACGGAATCTAGAACCGGTCTGGGGTGCAGGCCGGCGAACTGGCGCAATTATGACAGGAAAAATCCCTGCTTCATTCAAGCCACGTGCTGGTCGATGAAGGCCAGCAACTGGGCTTTGCTCATGGCGCCGACCTTGGTCGCAGCCAACTGACCGCCCTTGAACAGCATCAATGTTGGAATCCCGCGGATACCGAACTTGGCAGGAATTTCGCGATTCTCATCGACATTCATTTTGGTGATCTGCAGCTTGCCGTCATAAGCTGAGGAGACATCGTCCAGAATGGGCGCGATCATCTTGCACGGGCCACACCATTCAGCCCAGTAGTCCACCAGAACCGGCAGGGAAGACTTCAATACGTCGGCTTCAAAAGATGCATCAGACACATGTTTGATAAGTTCGCTGGCCATGGTGATTCCTCAAGAGGTGTTGGAGATACAGTTAAAGTGGGGAAATTGTGACAGAAACCAAGTCCTGCCAGCGGTGCCCAACTCCCTATGCATGAGATAGCCAATTTGCATCACGTGGACTTGGCGTGGGATCGGGTCATGCAACAGATTCGATCCGAAATGTCGCGGCGCCAACTGCATCCGGCACGCGTTGTGGTCCTGTTGCCGCTTCTCCAGTTGACGCCACAGGCTCGCGGTGCCTGGTTGCGACACAGCGATCCGGATCATTCGCCGGCGCACTTTTTGCCACGTTTTGAGACCAGTTTGAGCTGGACGCGCAGTCTCGTCGGCTTTGCACCCGGACGCGATGAACTGCGTTTCGATGCGGCGTACGATGTGCTGACCGCTGCTTCCCTGCTCGCCCGTTCCGGCTTGGCCGAACAGCAGAATACCCTGGCAGGCCGGTTGATGGAGTCGGCCTGGAGTCTGGCGCGCATCGCTGCCGCCGTGGCCCCGTCAGCGCGAGCGCAGTGGGGGGCTGAACTGGGGCTGACGCTGGCCAGTGCAATGGACTCGCCGCTGTTGGCTCTGGAGGCCGCGCTGGCTCGCATTGCATTGGCCTGGGTCGCCAGTTCAAGCTATGGCTCTGATGCGGCCTTTAGCGCTTGCCCGGATTTGCTGGTGCTGCTGCAGGGGTTTCAGAGCGAGCCATTGGCAGGAGCGCTGCAACAGCACTTGCCCGCGAACCTTCTGCTGCTGAATCTGGTACCAGCTGTGGATGAGCCGGCCCGCCGGCCGTTGGGGCAACTGACTCTGCACGCGGCACAGGACGCTGAAGACGAGGCGCAGCGCGCCGCGGCCTGCGTGCTCCTGCATCTGGCTGGCGGACGCACGCCAGTGGCTCTGGTGGCGCAGGACAGGTTGCTGACGCGCCGCGTGCACGCCATGCTCAGCGAGCGGGGCCTGGCGGTGCGTGACGAGACCGGCTGGAAGCTCTCGACCACGCGTGCCGCTGCGACGCTGATGAGTTTGCTGCGCGCGGCCAGTTGGGATGCCAGCACCGACGCGGTGCTGGACTGGCTGAAAAATGCGCCAGCCTTCGATCCAAAAGCAGTGACCGAGGCTGAGAAAAGCTGGCGTCGGCTCGGCGTGCGCGAGTGGCGTTCCGCGCCGCAAGATGGTGCAGTGGCGCTGCAGGCACAGGGTGTGCGCGAGAGCCTGCAGGCCGGGCGTTCACTGCTGCGCTGGTTGGCGGACTTGCGCGTCGCCCTGCAGAACTCGGGACATGGAACGCACTGCTGCTGGATCCGGCCGGCCAGGCCGTGCTGGATGCGCTGCGTCTGCGCGAGGGAGCCGAGCTTGACTTCAGCGACGTGGCACCGCGCATGAATCAGAGTCAGTTCGAGGCCTGGGTCAGCCAGACGCTGGAGGCCATGAGTTTTTCGCCACCGCATGCAGACTCGACCCAGGTTTTGATTCTGCCTTTGAGTCAACTGTTGGGACGACCTCTTGAGGCCGTGGTGCTGCCGGGCTGCGATGAGTTGAACCTGCCCACTGCACCCGAGCCACCAGGAATGTGGACGCCGGCCTTGCCTGCCCTGTTGGGATTGCCGGCCCGCGAAGAACTGGCCGCAGCGGCAAAGGCAAGCTGGCAGTACGCGCTGGATTTTCCGAAAGTTGATCTGTTGTGGCGCTTGAGCGATGGCGGCGAACGTGTCATGGCCAGTGGCTTTGTGCAGGCATCGCGCTTGCAGGCGGCGCCCGCACTCGCGCCCGACCCCTGCCCGTTGCGCACCCTCGGTCAACGTTCCTGTGTCATGCCGGCGGTACGCGGCGATGCGCTGGCTCTGACGAGACTTTCCAGCACGGCCTATGAGGATTTGCGGCGCTGTCCTTATCGATTCTTTGCGCTGCGCTTGCTCAAACTGCAGGAGTCCAATGAACTCGATGCGGAAATCGACAAGCGCGACTTCGGCAACTGGCTGCACCAGGTACTCAAGCTCTTTCATGATGCCCTGCAGCGCTCACCGGGCAGCGATGCGAATGCCAGGCAAGCGCTGATCAACGCGGCTGCCGATCAGACTACGCTGGCGCTTGGTTTGTCGAGCAGCGAGTTTCTGCCCTTCGCCGCTTCCTGGCCACGCTTGCGCGCCGGCTATCTGGCGTGGCTCGGGGCGCACGAGGCTGGAGGGGCAAGTTACGGTGAGGGCAAGGCCTGCGAGTTTTGCTCGGCGCGCGGCCTGTGCCGCAAGGACTTCTGGCAATGAAGGCTGCCTACGACATCAACGGGAATAGCGTCAGCGCGCAGGCGTTTTACGCGCTTGCCTGTGATCCGCGCCGCAGCGTCGCCGTGGAGGCCTGCGCGGGCGCGGGCAAGACCTGGATGCTGGTGTCGCGCATGGTGCGCGCACTGCTAGAGGGCGTGCCGGCACACGAGATTCTGGCCATCACCTTAACCAAACGCGCGGCCGCCGAAATGCGTGAGCGACTCTACCATCAGCAGCGCATGACACGGCTGGCTCGCGTCCTGCTCAGGGAGTATGCGGCGCTCAAACGCGAGCGCGGCTGGATTGACATGAACGATGTGGAGCGAGCGGCGTTGACGCTGCTGGGGGACCCGGTGCTGTCGGGCTGGGTGCAGGAACGGCTGATCGAAATCGAGGAGTGTGCATGAAGACTGTGCTGGTGGTGGGTGGAGGTCCGGCCGGTCTGATGGCGGCGGAGGTCCTGTGCGGGGCTGGTGTGGCGGTTCATCTTTGCGATGCCATGCCTTCGGTTGGGCGCAAGTTTCTTCTTGCCGGCAAGGGTGGCTTGAACCTGACGCACTCCGAGCCGGCGGAGCTTTTTGCTTCGCGCTATGGCCAGCGGCAAGCAGAGATAGCTTCCCTGCTGCGGGACTTTGACAACACAGCGGTGCGCACCTGGGCTGCCACGCTGGGCGTCGAGACCTTTGTTGGAACGTCGGGGCGGGTGTTTCCTGCCGACATGAAAGCGGCGCCGCTGCTGCGCACCTGGCTGCAGCGTCTGCGTCATCCTTTGACCGGACCAGCCGTGCAATTCCACATGCGGCATCGCTGGACCGCACTAGACACTTCGGCGTCGGCATCCGGGGCGCCGTGCCTGAGCTTCGACAGCCCGCAGGGGCCGCAGCAACTGCAAGCCGACGCGGTGCTGCTGGCGCTCGGTGGCGGCAGCTGGTCGCACCTGGGGTCCGATGGTGCCTGGGTGTCTTTGCTGAGGGCGCAGGGCGTGGCTGTGGCGTCTTTGTTGCCAGCCAATTGTGGCTTCGATGTGCAGGGCGGCTGGAGTGAGCATTTCGCCAGTCGCTTTGCCGGCATGGCCTTCAAGTCAGTGGCGATTGCGTTCAGCAATTCACAAGGCGTGCGCTTTGCCCGCCAGGGCGAGTTTGTAGCCACCGCCAGCGGTGTCGAAGGCAGCCTGATCTACGCTGCGTCCAGTCTGCTGCGCGATGAAATCATGGCGCAGGGCAGCGCCACCTTCGAACTCGATCTGCTGCCGGCGCTGAGCCCGCGGCGGGTGCTCTCCGAGGTGCAGCATCCGCGAGGTTCGCGCACGCTCTCCAGTCACCTGAAAAGCAGGCTTGGCATCGACGGCATCAAGGCCGCCATGCTGTACGAACTGCTCAGCAAGGAGCAGTTGCATGACCCCGCGCTGCTGGCGGCGGCCATCAAGGCTTTGCCGATCACGCTGGCGGCCACGCGCCCCCTGGATGAGGCCATCAGCAGCGCCGGTGGTGTCATGTTCGAGGCGATGAACGATCAGCTGATGCTCAAGGCACTGCCGGGCGTCTTCTGTGCCGGCGAGATGCTGGATTGGGAAGCGCCCACCGGTGGCTATCTGCTCACCGCCTGTCTGGCCAGCGGGCGCCGCGCCGCGCAGGGAATCCTGGCCTATCTCGGGCACTGATCAGTTGATGTAGTCCGAAACCACCTTCCACTTGCCATCCACAATCTGCGAAACGCGCGTGGCACTGGAGCCTAAGCGTTTGGTGGCAGTAAAGGATGCTGGTGCGCTGCCGAAGATGTCGGAAGGGTAGGACATCGTGTCCATGACCTTGATGAAACTATCGGTGGTCAGGGTCTTTCCGGCCTTGGTAGCCGCAGTCGCGAAGGAATTGA
>CAIQVX010000123.1 GCA_903875275.1 uncultured beta proteobacterium
CGAGCTACCTGATCTCGCTGTACTGCTCGCTGGCCGTGCTGACACCCGACGCGCTGGCCGTTCTGGACGACATCGAAGTGGGCAAGTACCACGATTACGCAGACACCTACAAATAGGCGGCCGTCATGACTTCCGCTTTAACCCCTCCAACAGGGGCGCAGCCACCGTTTGATCCGGCGCTGATTGCTCGCATGGCGTCCGCCCTTTTTGGCGCGCTGCCGGGCGAGCAGGCCAGAACGGCGGGTGTTCAGGCGCCCGTCAATCTGGCCCCCGCCGGCTCACCCCTGTCCAGCCCGGCGGGCTTTGGCCCCAGTGTGCCTGGCACGCCGATTCCACAGGGTCAGGTGCCCGGCACCAACCTGATTCCGGCTTCGCCCACCTCACACGCCTCGCTGGCACACCGCGCGCCAGCGCTCTTGCCACACGCGCAAGCAGGCAACGGCCTGCCCGACAAACTGGTGAGCGAACTGCCCGCTTACGAACCCCGCTTGGGCAGCGGCGTGCTGGGGGTACCAGAAGCGGCAACTGCTGCCGCTCCACAACCCACCACGGCGGCCACGCCTTCGCCCTTTTACTTTGTCAACAACAGCTTCGGCCACCCGTCGGCGGCTGCGCTGCCGGTAGACGCACCGGTGGCAGACTTCTTTGCAGATACCACGGCGCCGTCCCGGCTTGCGCCAGCAGCGGCGCCCAGTGCGCCCGCCGCCGCCCCGGCTCCGGCAGGTGTCATCTCTTCAGAGCCCAAGTACTACTTCGTCGATTCGGTGGTGTTGCCCAGCGGTTATGTCACGCCGGCCAAAGCAGCGCCGCACGCCAGCACACCACTGGCCGGGTCGGACGCACACCCGCCGTTTGACGTGAACGCCATCCGGCGCGATTTTCCTATCCTGCAGGAACGCGTGAATGGTCGGCAGATCGTCTGGTTTGACAACGCCGCCACGACGCAAAAACCGCAGGCTGTGATCGATCGCCTGTCGTATTTTTACGCGCACGAAAACTCCAACATCCACCGCGCTGCGCACGATCTGGCGGCGCGTGCCACCGACGCCTACGAGGGAGCGCGCGAGAAGGTGCGGCAGTTTCTCAATGCGCCCGATGTGAACGAAGTGATCTTTGTGCGCGGCACCACCGAAGCCATCAACCTGGTCGCCAAGAGTTGGGGCGGACAACACGTGGGCAAGGACGACGAGATCATCGTCAGCCACCTGGAACACCACGCCAACGTCGTGCCGTGGCAGCAACTGGCATCCGAGAAGGGCGCCAGGTTGCGCGTCATTCCGGTGGACGACTCCGGCCAGGTGCTGCTGAACGAATACGCCAAGCTGCTGAACGACCGCACCAAAATCGTGGCCGTGACGCAGGTCTCGAACGCTCTGGGCACAGTCGTCCCGGTCAAGAAAATTGTGGAGATGGCGCACCGCGCTGGCGCCGTGGCGCTGGTGGACGGCGCGCAATCGGTCAGCCACATGCGCGTTGACGTGCAGGACATCGGCGCCGACTTCTTCGTTTTCTCCGGCCACAAGCTGTTCGGGCCGACCGGCATCGGCGTGCTGTGGGGCAAGCGCGAGCGGCTCGAAGACATGCCGCCCTGGCAGGGCGGCGGCAACATGATTGCCGACGTCACTTTCGAGAAGACCCTGTTCCAGCCGATCCCAAACA
>CAIQVX010000124.1 GCA_903875275.1 uncultured beta proteobacterium
CATGAGTGAAATCATTTCCACCGCAGGATTTACCCTGGTCAGTTCGGAGATCAAGGCCGAGGCCCTGATTCCGCAGCGCTTTGAGTACAACGGCTTTGGCTGTGCCGGCGAGAACCGGTCACCAGCGCTCCGGTGGAGCGGTGCGCCCGCCGGCACAAAAGCCTTTGCCGTGACCGTCTACGACCCCGACGCGCCGTCGGGTTCCGGCTGGTGGCACTGGGTTGTGATCAACATTCCGGCCGACGTCACTGAACTGGCTCCCAACGCGGGTGCCGAGGGTGGCGCCAATCTGCCCAAGGGTGCACGCCATGTGCGCATCGACTATGGCGTGGCGGCCTGGGGCGGTTGCGCGCCGCCACCGGGCGACGCGCCGCATCGTTACGTCTTTACCGTCCACGCCCTGAAAGAGCTTCTTGACATTCCCGCTGACGCCACCGCTGCGCTGGCCGGTTTCATGATCAATGCCACCAGTATGGGCAAGGCCAGTTTTACCGCGCGCTACGGAAGGTAATCAATTTACTCCGGCATCTGTCCGTCAATGTAATACCAGCGCCCGTTTTCGCGCACGAAGCGGCTGATTTCATGCATGCGTTGGGCGCGACCGTTTTCGCGGCAGCGTGCCACAAACTCCACCACACCGGCGTCACCCGACTGTTCGGCGTGTCGCACTTCCAGTCCCAGCCACTTGAGCGGTGCGAGTTCCAGCTCACCCGGTGAGGTGGCCGGGTACCAGGTTGCCAGCAGATAGTCACGCAGCCGCAGAACATAGGCGCTGTAACGCGAACGCATCAATGCCTCGGGCGTTGGCGCATGCTCACCCAGCTTGAGCCCCAGATGCCAGCGGGCGCAACAGTCGGCATAAGCGAGACTGCTGCCGCAGGGGCAGGGCAGGTGGCCGGGCTGCATGGCTCAGAGCGGCAGCCGCAGCGTTTTTGCGATCACCTTCAGCGCTTCCGGGCTGTCCCATTCCTGGGCACCGTAGTATTTGTCCAGCACCTTGCCCTGCGCATCAACCACCAGCGTCAGAGGCAGCCGGTCTGCCCCCAACATATGTTCAAGTTGCAGGCGGCTGTCAATGAAGTGGCTGAAAGTGGTTTTTGTCGTGCGCACAAACCGTTTTGCTTCCTCGGGATAGTCATCGGTCGAGATGCCTATCATCGTCAGTTGCCTGCCAAGCTTGCTGCGCGAGAGCCGCTCCAGGGAACCCATTTCCTGGCGACACGGCCCACACCAGCTGGCCCAGACGTTGATGATCAATGGTTTGCCGCGAAATTCGGAGAGTTTGCGCGACGGCCCGGACAAACCCTGCATCGTGATGTCACGCAGGGTTCCACCCACCTCGACTTCACCCGGTGTCTTCGCCAGAACCAGCGAGGAGAAACTGACAAAACAAAACAGCAGCAGTGACAGAAACAACTTCATCGTCAGCAGTCTACCAGTCACCCGGTCCGGACCGGCGCTCAGATCGGGCACGCTCATACAGCGGCATGACTTTGTCCAGGTTCTTTTGAATCCCGGCAATTCGCGCCTTGCCCGAGGGGTGTGTCGAGAGCCACTGCGGCGGCGCCCCCTTGCTCGCAGCGCCCATTTTTTGCCACAGCGTGACGCCGGACCGGGGGTCGAAGCCGGCGCGGGCCGCCAATTCCATGCCCACCAGATCGGCCTCGGTCTCATCCTCGCGGCTGAACTCCAGGGTCAGCAGATTGGCGCCGCCGCGCGCCAGGCCATCGGTCAGACGCGGATCGACGCCCATGACGCCCGCGACCACCGCGCCACCAATCCGGGCGGCACCCTGGGTCACAGCGCTCTTGGCCATGCGCTCGCGTGCATGTTCGCGCAAGGCGTGGGCAATTTCATGCCCCATGACCATCGCGACCTCGTCGTCCGTGAGCTTGAGCTGCTCCAGAATGCCACTGTAAAAGGCAATTTTTCCGCCAGGCATGCAAAAGGCGTTGATTTGCCGGCTTCCCAGCAGATTGACCTCCCAGCGCCAGTCCCTGGCGCGTGGATTCCAGGCCGTCGCAAACGGGATGATTCGCTGGGCGATAGCACGCAAACGTCTGACCTGCGGCTGGTCCCGGCCCGCCAGTGCATTCTTGCTTGCCGCCTGCTGCAGCATCTGTGCGTATTGTTGGGTGGCGGAGCGCTCCACCTTCTCGGCAGGCACAAGTCTGCTGAAGGCGGAATTGGCGCCAACATCGACGCCCTCGCGAGCCATCGCGACCGGCGCGATCGCAGCGGCCACGGCTACGGCCAGGGCCGCAAGCCGGGGGCGCAGCAGGGAGAGCCAGGCGTGTGCCCGGGGCGGGCTTGAATCAGGATGCATGCTCAAACAATGTAAGGTAGGTGGTGGGCCAACGCGTATTATTCACGCATGACAGCAAGTGCATCCGACGCCAGCCAAATCAAGCCCGGGTGGCTTGCCACGTTCAAGGTTTATCTGGAGGCTCCGACCCTGCGCATGCTGTCGCTCGGTTTTTCCGCCGGTCTGCCCCTGTTGCTGGTCCTTGGCACCCTGAGTTTCTGGTTGCGCGAGGCCGGAGTGGACCGCACCACCATCGGCTACCTGAGCTGGGTCGGTCTGGCCTATGCCTTCAAGTGGCTCTGGGCACCCCTGGTGGACCGGCTCCCCGTTCCCCTGCTGACCCGCTGGCTGGGGCGGCGGCGCAGCTGGCTGCTGCTGGCGCAACTGGGCGTCATTGTGGGTCTGATTGCGATGTCCTTCAACGACCCCCGCATTGCGCTGCAACCTGTGGTCTGGGGAGCTCTGGCTGTGGCTTTTGGATCGGCCACACAGGACATCGCGCTCGATGCGTTTCGCATCGAATCGGCCAGCAGCGAGCGTCAGGCAGCACTGGCTGCGGCTTATCAGACCGGATATCGGCTGGCCATGATCTGGGCCGGTGCCGGCGTCCTTTGGCTGGCCGCACGCTCTGAGGTCGCCAATGTCACCAACTACCAGCACGCGGCCTGGCAAACGGCTTATCTGGTGATGGCGGCCTCCATGGTTCCGGGCATGCTGACGGTGCTGATGTCGCCCGAGCCTGTGTACCGCCCCGGACCCCGCGCAAAGAGCGCGCGTGCCTGGCTGCACAGCGCACTGGTTGAGCCCTTTGCCGAATTCCTGCAACGCTACGGAAAACAGGCGGCCTTGATTCTGGCGCTGATCGCCGTCTACCGCATCAGTGACGTCGTGATGGGCATCATGGCCAACCCGTTTTACGTTGATATGGGCTACAGCAAGGACGAGGTGGCGGCGGTGACCAAGATCTACGGCGTCATCATGACGCTGGCCGGTGCCTTTATCGGAGGCGCCATGGCGCTGCGTCTGGGCGTCATGCGGGTGCTGATGCTGGGCGCCGTCCTCAGCGCTGCCAGCAATCTGCTGTTTGCCTGGCTTGGCGCCCGCGGCCACGACGTCACGGCACTGATCTTTGTGATCTCTGCCGACAACCTTTCCAGCGGCATTGCCTCTGCGGCATTCATCGCTTACATGTCAAGCCTGACCAACATCAATTACTCCGCGACGCAGTATGCGATATTCAGCTCGATGATGCTGCTGGCGCCAAAATTTCTGGCAGGCTATTCAGGGCGCTACGTGGACGCTTTCGGATACCAGCACTTCTTTGTTGCGACGGCCTTGCTGGGTGTGCCGGTGCTGTTGCTGGTTGGCCTGGCATCCCGAGTCCGGCGCCGCTAGCACATGTCGTCTTCGTTTACTTAACTTTACTGCTGCTTCAACCACCTTGGGGGGCTCTGCCCTAGACTGCCACAATGAGTCAAAACCTGTTGATGATCGAGGACGACGCCCGCCTGGCGCAAATGGTTGGCGAGTACCTGGGCCAGTCCGGATTTACTGTGAATCATGCGGGCGACGGTCAGAGCGGTCTGCTTGCAGTGCAGGCCAATCCACCGGACCTGGTCATCCTCGACCTGATGCTGCCGGACATGGATGGACTGGAGGTCTGTAGGCGCATTCGATCGATGTCGGGCCATCTGGCGCAGACGCCGGTGCTGATGCTGACGGCCAAGGGGGATCCGATGGACCGCATCATTGGGCTCGAAATTGGCGCGGACGACTACCTGCCCAAGCCATTCGAACCGCGCGAACTGCTGGCGCGTATACGCGCTGTCCTGCGCCGGCGTGGCGAGGGCCTGCCTCAAGTCAATAAGCAGTTGCGCTTTGGTTCGCTGGAGATTGACCGCGATGCCCGCACCGTCAGTGTGGCGGGTCAGGTGTGCGATCTGACCTCGTACCAGTTTGACTTGCTGGTGGCGCTGGCGGAACGCGCGGGTCGCGTACTGACGCGCGATCAGATCATGGAGGCCGTGCGTGGCCGCGAACTCGACGCCTTCGACCGTTCCATTGACGTGCACATGGGGCGCATTCGGGCCGCTATCGAGCTCGACGCGAAGGATCCCAAGCGAATTCTCACCGTGCGCGGTGTTGGTTACGTGTTTGCACGCCAGCAAGACTGATCCCGTGTTCCTGAAGAGACTCTATACGCGGATCTGGCTGGCAGTGGTGCTGGCCGTGGCGGTGCTGACCTTTCTCGTCGGGTGGGCCTGGCGCCTGACCGTTGAGCCCCCCTTGCGGGATGTGGTGATTCGCAACGAAGCCGGACAGATCATTGGAAACGGCCATTCGCGCCGGCGTCGACCGCCGGGTGCCGTCATCGGCGCACACCCCACGGGCGAGCCGGAGGCGCAAGCCCCTTCCTTTGGGCTGCAAAGCCATAGCGGCAGCGGTCCCGAGTTTGTCGTGTTGATGCTCGATGGCCAGATCGTCCACATGCAGTTGCCGCGTGGCCCGCGCTCTGCCTGGAACCTAGCACCGTACGGGTTTTTCTGGACGCTGACGCTGGTCGCCATTGCAGTGGCCCTAGCCACTTACCCGATTATTCGCAAACTGACGCGGCGTCTGGAACTGCTGCAAAACGGCGTGGAAAAATGGGGCGAGGGCAATCTGTCGGTCCGTGTTTCTGAGGAAGGGCAGGATGAAGTGGCCTTCCTGGGCGCGCGTTTCAACCACGCAGCACAGCGCATTGAAAACCTGATCAAGTCTCACGAGTCGCTGCTGGCATCCCAGAAGTCGCTGCTGGCCAATGCCTCGCACGAGCTGCGATCCCCATTGACAAGGATCCGCATGGGTCTGGAACTGATGGGCTCCCCCTCCTCGCCGACATTCAAGAACGAGATTGCGCGCAATATAGGCGAACTCGATCTGCTGATTGAAGAGATTCTTCTGGCCAGTCGGCTGGATGCGCGTGAGGCGGATCTGGGGACGATTGAGCCGGTCGATCTGATCGGTCTGGCGGCAGAGGAGTGCGCGCGCGTTGGTGCCGAACTGGAGGTTTTGTCTGGCGTTGAAGAGAATGGCTCGGTTCTGCCTGTGCAGGGCGTCACCAAGCTGCTGCGCCGGGTCATGCGCAATCTGCTGGAGAACGCGCGCCGGCATGCAGCGGGCGAAATCACTGTGACCCTGAGCCGCACGGACAGTCATGCCGTGATCCGTGTCAGCGACCGCGGTCCTGGTGTCCCGACTGCGCTGCGTGAGCGCATCTTTGAACCTTTTTACCGCCTGCCTGGTGCCACGGAGCGCGACGGCGGCGTCGGTCTGGGCCTGGCATTGGTCAAGTCCATCACCGTCCGTCATGGCGGCACGGTGGAATGTGAAAACCGGCCTGAGGGTGGCGCCTCATTTGTTGTTTCGTTGCCACTTGACGCTGATCGCGTCCACGAAATATTGTCAAAAGGGTCGTAAACCGGGCTTGATTCGCATCGTATCCCCCAAATGGGGGATGGTGTCGGTTGCGGGTGCCCGCTAAAGTCCATCCAACTGCTGTCACAGTGATCCAGGCAAAATTCCAACGAGTTCCCCTCGGGGGACTTTTCAAAGCCACCTTCGGGTGGCTTTTTTTTACCCGGTCTTCAGATGCTGTTCAGCCTTTCCATGCCTTGCCGCACCCGACTGGCTGAAACATCGCTCAGGCAGCGTGTGTGTCCGAGTCGGCAGGTACGCTCGAAACATGGCGCACAGTCCAGCGCGGGCTGGTAGTTGGGCTCGTTCTTGAGCCAGAGCACGTGCGCCCTGTCATTGAGTGGTGGTGTGTGCTCCGGGCTGCTGGAGCCAAAGATCGCAAGCTGCTTGCCTCCAAGAGCGGCAGCAACATGCATCAGGCCGGAGTCGTTGCTGACGGTGCAACTGGCTGCGCCGATCACATGGCAAGCCTGGGCCAGCGAGGTCTTTCCGGCCAGATTAAGACATTTGCCATCCTGAGCGGCGTTCACCGGTGCCGCAATTTCCTCGCACAGGGTCAACTCCTTGCTGGACCCAAGCAGGATCACGGGTCGATTCAAACTGAGCGCCAGTTCGGTAAAACGGGCCGCTGGCCAGCGCTTGGCGGGGCCAAATTCCGCGCCCGGTGCGAGCACGTAGTAGGCATCACTATGCAAGCCGAGCTGTTGCAGAGTGGCTTCAATTCCGGTGCTCTGCAGCCGCAATTGTGGGCGGTCCCTGCCAAGGTCGGTCTCACCACTGAGAGCCGAATAAAACGCCACCATGGACCCGCGTTGGTGGCGTGGCGGATTTTCAAGGCGTCGCGTCAACAGGCCAAACCGGGCTTCCCCCGTATAACCGAGCCGGTTCGGAATACCTGCCAGAAACGGAATCAGCGCACTTTTGAAGGAATTGGGGCAGACATAGGCTGTTGCGAATCGTCCCTTGATCTGCTGCGCCAGAAGGCTCCGCGCGGTCCATTGCAAGCCCCCGTGCGTAAACGGAAACTCGATCACTTCGGCGACCTGCGGCATCATTCGATAAACAGGCGCCAGCCAGGCCAGAGCACCGACGGTGAGACGTTCTCCACGTGCTGCCAGACGGCGCAGCAGGGGTTCGGTCATCAGCGCATCGCCCAGCCACTGCGGCGCGATGATCAGGCTGTCAGAGCCTGGAGTCATCGCCACTCAATGGTGGGCGTCGAAGTGCTCGCCTTGCTTGAGCTTGTAAACGGTACCGCAATAAGGGCACTTGGCCTGACCGCTGTGGGCCACGTCCAGATAGACCTTGGGGTGGCTGTTCCAGACCTTCATGTCGGCCAGCGCACTGGGGCAGAACACGCCGCCCTGAGGGTTGAGGTCTTTGGCAAGGAGTTCAATAGTCGAGTTGCTCATAGATGTCCTAAAAGGATGGAGACAGTCGGGTCCGTTCGCGTGAATGCTTGCCGTACCGACAATCGTCAGACCTTGGTCAGCCAATGCGAATACTTTGGATTGCGCCCGTTGACGATGTCAAAGAACGCGCTCTGGATCTTCTCGGTGATCGGTCCGCGCGAACCGCTGCCGAGTTCTATGCGGTCAAGTTCCCGGATCGGCGTCACTTCGGCGGCCGTGCCGGTGAAGAAGGCCTCGTCGCTGATGTAGACCTCATCACGTGTGATGCGCTTTTGCACCAGTTCCAGACCCAGGTCCTTGCAGATGTGGAACACCGTGTTGCGGGTGATGCCGTTCAGGGCTCCCGCCGACAGGTCGGGCGTGTAAACCACGCCGCCCTTGACCACAAACAGATTCTCGCCAGCACCTTCAGAGACAAAGCCGTTGGCGTCGAGCAGCATCGCTTCGTCGTAGCCCTCGTCCGTGACTTCCATGTTGGCCAGAATCGAATTGGTGTAGTTGCTGACCGCCTTGGCCTGCGTCATGGTGATGTTGACGTGATGCCGTGTGTAACTCGAGATCTTGACGCGGATGCCGCGCTTCAGGCCTTCTTCGCCCAGGTAGGCACCCCAGGGCCACGCAGCCACCATCAGGTGAATGGTGTTGCCTCTGGGCGAAACGCCGAGTCTCTTGTCGCCGATCCAGGTGAGCGGCCGCAGATAGCAGGATTCGAGATTGTTCTCGCGTACCACGGCCTTCTGCGCTTCGTTGACCTGCTCCTTGGTGAACGGGATCTGCATGCGAAGGATCTTGGCGCTATTGAACAGGCGGTCGGTGTGATCTTCAAGACGGAAGATGGCCGTGCCATTGACCGTGTTGTAGGCCCGCACGCCCTCGAAGGCACCGCATCCGTAGTGCAGTGTGTGGGTCAGGACGTGGATCTTGGCGTCGCGCCAGTCCACCATCTGGCCGTCCATCCAGATTTTTCCATCGCGGTCGGACATGGAGGGGGGTATGGGACTCATCGGTATTTCCTTGTGAAGAGGTTCCTGCATGCAAAAGCAGATTTTACGGGTCTTGACACACGCTGCTCGCCGCTGCTCCAACATCATCGACCTGCGGCCGAACGAGTTGCCATTTCTTCAGCCTGCCACTGTGAAATTCACAGCGCACGTAAGACTGTGTGCCATCGGTCCAGCGAAATACCTCGACCTTGGCCTGTTGGCTCTCTTCCCCCGCTCCCAGGGCTCTGGTCATGGCAATCACGTGCAACAAAGTGGCGCCGGTTCTGAGCTTTGCATTAAGCATGACGGCGCTGTCAACGTAGCCTATGGGGCGGCTGGCGGAGCGCTTGAGCACCTGCATCATGCGGGTGAAATGCAGCAGGATCCACATCACCAGCACAGCTGTGGCCGCAGCCACCCCGGGCCAGCCGTAAGCGCGGTAGGCGGCTGTGACCCCTGCCACAGCGGCCAGCGGAATGTAGACTCTTTGAAACTCCATGCCCGGATTTTCACCGATGCCACGCCTTGCAGGCAAAGCCTCAGGCCGCGGCCGGCATGGGCCAGCGAACGGTAACGGCCAGGCCACCCAGCATTTCCGAGCACTTGACCTCGATTCTGGCGTTCAGGACGACGGCGATTCGCGAAACAATGGACCAGCCCAGACCGTTGCCCAGCTGCTCCGTGCCCAGAACACGGAAGAAGCGCTCACCCAACCGTGCCAGTTCGGCCGGGGCCATACCCGGCCCGCTGTCCTGCACGCGCAGCACCGTCTGTCCGGATTCCATGGCGACGCTGACCCAGATCCGGGCCTGCCGCGGGCTGTAACGGATGGCGTTGTCGATCAGGTTGCGCACCATCACGGAGACCAGCATTTCGGCGCCGACCACGGGGCAGGCTGTTGGCGCGTCAAGTTCCAGTGATTGCTGGCGCTGCAGGGCTGCCGGCGCCAGATCGCCCGCCACCCGCCGCGCCAGAGCACTGAGGTCGACGCTGGTTAGCGCCAATACCGGTCCCTCTTCCAGACGCGCCAGCGTCAGCAACTGTTCTACCAGTCGTGTGGCACGGTCACATCCTGCCAGCGTCGCTTGCAGGGCGTGGTCGCGTTGTGCCATGTCGTCGCCTGCGCCCATGGCCACTTGCGCCTGGGCCCGGATGGCGGCAATCGGGGTGCGCAGTTCGTGGGCGGCGTCGGCCGTGAAGCGGCGCTCAGCGGCCACCATATGCTCAATCCTGTCAAACAGGCCGTTGAGCGCGTGCACCACCGGTTCCATTTCGGTTGGCAGGTTCTCAATCAGAATAGGCTCCAGTGCCTGTGGGCGCCTATGGCCCAGGAGCTGGCTGAGCTCGCGCAAGGGTGCGAGTCCCTGGCGCACTGTCCACCAACCCACCAGCGCCAGCAAGGGCAAGGCGAATGCGAGCGGCCACAATACGCCCTGCATGACCGCCATCAAAATGGCATCACGCGAGTCCGTCTGTTCACCAACGTACACCTGCATGTCGCTCTCGGCCCCGGTGGTTGAGAAAACACGCCACAGTGCGGCGCCAATGCGCTCGGTCGAAAAGCCGGCGGCCTGACTTGACATCGGTTTGGCACTGGCGTTGGCCGAGCGCAGGACGAGGCGGCCCTCATGGAACACCTGAAACATCACGCGGGGCGCGTACTTGTGCAGCGAAGGTGCGTCTTCGACGCTTTCATGGCCGGACTCGCCGATTTGTTGTGTGACAAGCAGGGCGGCAGCCTGTGCCAGATGGCCATCGAGCAATTCGTCGAGCTCGTGCTGGACGTCAAGCCAGGTCATCAGCAGGATACCCAGCCAAACCGCCGCCAGCAGCCCCAGCAGGGGTATCAGCAGGCGCGTCTGCAGGGACTTCAGGCGGCGTCCCGATTTCATCCTGCCAGGTCCTGTGTGCGGGGGACGGTGTAGCCGATGCCGCGCACCGTCTGGATCAGTTCGGGCTGCAACTTGCGGCGCAGATGGTGGATGTGGACCTCGATCGCATTGCTGTCAACCTCATAGCCCCAACTGTAGAGTTTTTGCTCAAGCTGCTCACGCGACATGACGCGCCCAGCGCCCAGCATCAGGGCGTAAAGCAAATCAAATTCCCGGGTCGACAACACGACGGCCTCGCCATTCAGGCTGACCTGCCGCGCGGAAGGGTCGAGTGCCACCGCACCGCAGCGCAGGACGTCCTGCAACTGGCCGTGCGCGCGGCGCACCAAAGAACGCAAGCGGGCACCGAGCTCGTGCAGGTCAACCGGTTTAACCACGTAATCATCAGCGCCCAGGTCCAGCCCACGGATACGATCAGGCACCGCGTCACGCGCCGTCAGCACCAGCACCGGCGTGCTGATTTTCCGCTGGCGCAGCGATTGCAGAACCTCGATTCCATCTTTCACCGGCAAACCCAGATCCAGCACGGCAGCGGAATAGTCGCCTGAGGAAATTTCGCGTTCGGCAGCACTTCCATCGCGCACCCAGTCAACCTGAAAGCCGAGCTGGCGCAGTCCGGCGCGCAGCCCGTCGCCCAGCATCGCATCGTCTTCAGCCAGCAGAATGCGCATCAAGAAACTCCGCTTTGATCCAGCATCGCATCATGCCCCAAAAGAAGCGCGCACTGGCCTCACTTCGGGATCCTGACATCGCGCTCGCTGAAGCTGCCCTGTGCTGCATTGGTGTGGCAGGCGCCGCAGTTGGCGGCACTGCCGACCGATGCCCGCTTCCAGACATCAGGTGGTACTTCGCCGGCGCGGTGCTTTTGCAGAAACCAGGCCGATTTGGTAATCCGGTCCTGCGCTGGCTCTTCGCTGACACGCTTGTAAGTGCCGGCCTGCGTTTTGAGCCAGGCACCGATCTCGCGTGTGGTCGTCTCATCGAGTGAGGCGTCGGCACCGTAGTGCTTGCCCAGTGTGCCCATCAGGCGCTGCCAGGAAGCCGCCGGCAGCATGCCAGCCGGGTAGGCAATATGGCAGGCGGCGCATTCCTGCTGGTATTTGGCCAAGGGAGCGGCGCCGGCAGAACTGGATGCGCCATGGGCGGCGCCCAGGAAACTTGCCGCCAGCAGGACCATCAGTGCGGCCGGTTTGAAAGTGGAATGGATCATTTGGTGTTA